>JAKAYU010000048.1 GCA_021809525.1 Pseudomonadota bacterium
TCTATCTACTTCTCGGACACTGTCGGCTTGACGCACAAGCTGTTCTTGAATCTGGCGGGGCGTTACAACCACGCGAGCGTGACGCTTCAGGACCGGCTCGGAACTGCTCTCAACGGGCGTGATGTGTTCAGCCGTTTCGATCCGTCGATCGGATTGACGTTCAACCCGACCCGGAAACTCACGGTGTACGCCGTGTTCGACCAGGGGACGCGGGTGCCGACGCCTATGGAGCTGACCTGCGCCAATCCGAGCGCGCCCTGCACGCTGCCGAACGCATTCTCGTCCGATCCGCCCTTGAAGGCAGTGATCGCGAAGAACTTCGAGATCGGCGCCCGCGGAACGCTGGGCAGAGATCTGTCCTTCACCGCATCCATCTTCCGCACGAACATCGAGAACGACATTCAGTTCGTGGCCGCCGGCGGCGGAGCGGTCAGCTCCGGTTACTTCGTCAACGTAGGGCAGACGCGCCGGCAGGGCGTGTCGCTCGGTCTGAAGGGCCACTCGGGCGCTTTCGGCTTCAGCCTGCATTATTCCTATGTCGCTGCGACGTTCCAGTCGCCCCTGATTCTCAACAGCCCGAATAATTCCACGGCGGCGCCCGTCGATTGCGCGACCTGCACGGATATCCGCGTGCGCCCCGGGGACCGGATCCCGGGCATTCCGCAGAACATCCTCAAGGCGCGCGCCACCTACACCTTCGGGCGGCTCCTGCTCGGCCTTGACCTCATCGGGCAGACGGACATTTATGCGCGCGGAGATGAGAATAATCAGGACATCAATGGTCCCGTTCCGGGTTTTGTCCTGATCAATCTCGATGCGCACTACCGGCTGTCGTCGCACTGGGATGTGTTTGCGCGGATCGACAATGTGCTCGACCGGCGCTACTACACGTTCGGGATTCTGGGCGAGAACGAACTGACGGGGCCCGGAAATACGTTCGATACGACGGGTCTGACCTGGACCAACGCGCAGTTCCGTACCGTCGGGGCGCCCATCGGAGCATGGGTCGGAGTGAAATACAGCGTGGGTGGCGCGAACGGACGCGAGTTCTGAGAAGCCGGTGGGATCGAGCGGGCGGATTGGCCTGCCGGAGATGTACCGCGCGCTGAGGCGCGTCCCGCCGTGACGTTTTGCGTGAGTTGCTCGTGAGCCGTCCGCGTTCGGCCGCCCCAAGGCGCGCAGTTGCCTGGCCGATTGCCTCTGAGGTAGGCTGACCGCCGAGGGCAGGGCGGCTGAGGAAGAATACGAACAATGCTCAGGGGATACCGGGCGGTTTGGGGCGGGTTCGCGTTGTGGGGGCTGCTCGGCATAGCGGTGGCCTCTGCAGGGGCATGCCGGATTGAGGTGTCCCCGCCGGTGCACGTCACCGTGAAGGATCTGCGGGCGATGGTCTGGGCCCGCATCAACGGGCGCAAGGCGCGCTTTCTGATCGACACGGGGGCGTTCTGGAGCATGCTCTCGCCGCAGGCGCGCAGGGCGTACCACCTCTCGGACATCGTGGGCGTTACGGGTCTGTGGCTCAAAGGATTCGACGGATACACGGCGGCCTCCGTGACGACAGTCGGCACCTTCACGTTCTTGCATGTGCCGTTTCGCAATGCCGAGTTCCTGGTCGGAGCCAATGACTTCCCCTCCGGGGCCGTGGGGCTCCTCGGCGGCAGCCTCTTGCGCCTGGCGGATGTGGAATACGACTTCGGCGATGGGCTGATGCGGTTCGTGGATCCGAAGCACTGCGGCGGCGTGCCGCTTGCCTACTGGGCGAAGGGTCAGAACATCGGCGCGGTCAAACTGCGCCGCATGAGCGCCCGGCATCCATTCCTGATCGGCCATGCACGGGTGAATGGCAGGCGGATCCGGGTGCTGTTTGATACCGGAACGCCCCGCTCGATAATGTCGCTGCGGGCGGCGAGGCGGGCGGGCATTACGCTGCACAGTCCCGGAGTGAGGCCGGCCGGCAGGATGTACGGCGTCGCGCGCAAGTGGCTGAAGGCTTGGGCCGCGCCGGTGGCGGTGTTCTCGATCGGCAACGAGACGATCGAGCATACGCGCATGCTGATCAGTAACTTTAATCTCGGGCAGATGCACATCGGGCTGGTGCTGGGGGCCGACTTCTTCCTGTCACACCACATTATCGTGGCGCAGCGCCGGCACATGCTCTACTTCACGTACAACGGCGGTCCGGTGTTCGATCTGGGCCATCGTTATCTGGTCGAGAAGGACGGTGCTGCGCCGGTTCGGGCCGGTCCGGGCGCAACGCTGGTTGGGGCGTCCGCGACTGCGGCCTCAAGCCCACGCGGGTCCGTCTCGATGCCGGCTGCGGCTGCCGGCCGGCTGATGCGCCGCGGCATGGCATTGGCCGGGGAAGGGCAGTACCGGCGCGCATTGTTCGATTTGAACCGCGCCTGCGCGCTCGATCCGAGCAACGTCGAGTATCGCTTCCGGCGCGGCAAAGTCTACTGGGCCGACCGGCAGCCGAAGCAGGCGCTCGCGGACTTCGATGCGGTCATCGCGCGCGCACCGAATCTCTACCAGGCGCATCTGGCGCGCGCGCAGCTGCTGCTCGGGTGGAAGGACGCGCCGAAAGGCAGCCGCGTCACCGCGACCACGGACATCAATATCGCTTCGCTCCTCGCGCCTGACGCTTCGATACGGCGCCTGCAGTTGGCGGAATTGTACGCCCGGATCGGGCAGTATCCGGCCGCGCTGCGGGCCGTGAACCTGTGGATCTACTATCACCGGCGCGATGCGCTGCTGCCGTTGGGCTGGAATACTCGCTGCTGGGTGCGCGCCGAGGCGGACACGCAGCTGCACGAGGCGTTGCGCGATTGCGACCGCGCACTCGGCCGGCTGCCGCAATCGGCTGCCGTGCGCGACAGCCTCGGGCTGGTTGATCTGCGCCTGCGGGAGCTGAAGCGCTCGGTGCGCAATTTCAATGCCGCACTGCGCATCAAGCCAAAACTCCCCACCGCGCTCTACGGCCGCGCTCTGGCGGAGCTCGCTGAGGGCGAAAAGGCGGCCGGTGAGGCGGATCTTGCGGCCGCGAAGAAAGCCGATCCTGGCGTCACCCGGCTTTTCGCGCACATGCACTTGGCTCCCTGAGCGAGGGTGTCGGGCGGTGTGCCGGTTCGCCGCCCGCACTCACTCCCCCCGCGCCTCCCGTTCGGCCGCATCGATGGCTGCATCGATCTGACTCGAGGCGTCGTCGACGGCTTGGCGCGTGCAGCGGGCGAGGCTCTCGGACTGGCGTGGGTAGAGCCGCTCGAGCTGCTCGCAGGCGAAACGTGCGGTTTCCGCAACCCGGCGCCGCAGCTCCGTGTCACCGAATTGCGTGGTGAGGTCGAGATCCTCGTAGCTGACCAGATGCGTCAGCGTCACCTGGTCCACCGGGGTTTCGACTCCGGTACGTCCCGCAAGCGCCGCAGTGAGGATGCTCACCTCGACGCTGATGTTCTTCGGTGAGACCTGACCATAAACATTGGCCGCCAGCACGAGGGCGGCGAGCAGGGCTGCGCCGGTGCGGACAATGAGTTCTCGAGCGCGGATCATGATGCCACCTCCGCCTTGCGCCGCAAGGAGGTCGTTGATGCCATGGTAGGCATACGAGGCCGGTGGCATATAGGCACTTGCCGCGCGGGCGGGGTAGGTGGTCGTTCGGGTGATCCTCCTGCCGGTCCGGCGCGCAGTGAATGCGGCTGGTGGGATGCAGGGGAGAACGGAGCAGATGGGAGGCACGCGCCGTACTGCGACGGCACGTCCGACGGCAGCGCGCATGCTCGTCCCATTGGATTTCTCGCGGGGCGCTGAGCGCGCGCTCGGGCGGGCTGCGCAGAGTGCAGCGGCGGCGGGTTGCGAAGTTCATCGTCTGCACGTGCTGGCGCCGGACACGGCCGCTGCGGCGCCTGATCGCCGCGAGTATGTGTTGTCTCGGGCGGGAGTGCTGATAGGCGATGTGGCCGCAGAGCGCTGCCAGGCGGGCTCCCAGCTGCGCTGCAGCCCGATCCGCCGTGCGACGGCGCGGGCGGCCGCGGGATGATCGCCGGTGATCATGACGGCGACGATGCCCGCCTGCCGGCAGGTCGCAACCGACTCGGCGGCCTTCGACCGCGGGAATCGAGCATGCCGACCAGGGCGAGGAACTCAAGGTTCCCGCGCGACGGCCTCCCGCGTCATCCCCGCAAGCGCCTCCCAATGGCACGTGGCAAAGGCGAGCACGCGCAGTGCGTCCCGGGCCATGCGCTCGGCGTCGAAGGGCAGTTCGGCCACCCCGAGGCAGGCTATGCTCGGCCCGACCCACGCTCAAATTCAAGGTCGGGCGCGGCGATGAGCAGAGCGACTTCCATCGGATCGCCGTGTGCCAGACCGGCGGCGTCATGATACGCGTCGTGACTGAGCGCCATCGCCTGACACAGCAGCGTCCAGGTATCGCTCGGTTTGAATGCGCCGCCTGGCTCCTCATCGCAGCAACAGGCCTGGACGCGCACGCAGCAGTACGCTGCTGAGTGGCGCGGGCCCGCTTGCGCAGCGCGGCCATGGCCTGCTCGCCGTGCAGTTCCTGAAACGCGCCGAGTGCAGCATTGCGCAGGACCACGGCAAGCATGACGATCGTAGCGGAGAGTTCGTCGATCCAGCCGGAGACGAGCGCCGCGCCGATCAGCACCCGGATTGTGACGCCGGTGAACTGGGCCGTGAGCGCCGGGCCCGGCGAGCGCCGCTGCGGTTCACGCAGTGCGTTCGGGCCGTAGCGTGTTGGGCACTCGGCGGCCTGCTGTGCGGTGCGCCCTTGGGGAGCGCTCTTGAGAGTCGCGGCGATCGTGCGCCGATGCCAGGGAGGAGCTGTGCTCTGTTGCGCCGGGCAGGATGTGATCGTGGGCAGGCTGGTTGGGTGTTCTATCCCCGGACAGTGTCGTGCACGGCGGCGTCGCGCAGGTGTCTATGGGGTCTCGCCCGTGGGAGGAGACGCACTTGGCAACGTCGTGCGCTGGAAAGGACAGCGGCCGATACGCCGTGCAGACCGCCGCGAGGCAATCTGTTGCGCGGCAGACCACGAGGCAAATACGCAGTTTCCAGTGTACCCGGTACACCTACGGATGGACTCAGGAGGGAATCCGGCGCACGGTTCGCATGCGGGAGTTTCCCGTCGATCGGCAGGGGTGCGCCATGAATCACGTATCCAACGCAAATGAATCGTCGGCTGCGCGCTGGCGCGGCCTGGTGCTGTTTGGTCTGGCCGTATTGTTGCCGCTGGCGCTTGCGCTGAGCGGTTGCGAGACGCTGCGTGTGGGCAGCGACTACGATCGGACGGCGAACTTTTCCAATTACCACAGCTTCACGTGGTTGCCGCGGCAGCAAGAGCGGGTCGTCAATCCGCTGGTGGTCGAACGCGCGAAGCAGGCCATCACGAGTGCCCTGGAGCAGAAAGGCTACCGCTATGTCGAGAATTCCGCGGATGCGGATTTCGCGGTGGATTTCACGATCGGCTCGCGTGAACGGGTCGACATCCATACCTATCCGCGACCTTATGCGTGGCCCTGGTACGGTTACGGCCCTTACTGGTGGGGCTATTCCTATTGGGGAACGGGGATCGACGTGACGAGGTATCGGGAAGGAACGCTCTCGATCGACGTGTTTGATGCCAAGACGCACCGGCCGGTGTGGCATGGGTGGGCGAAGAAGGCGCTGTCGCACGAGGATATCGTGCACTCCGGGGCCTCGATTCGCGAGGCAGTGGAGGCGATTCTCGCGAAGTTCCCGCCCGGCTGAGCGGACTCGGCGCGCTTGTGCGATCAAGTAGCTGCACCATCCGGAGCCGCAGCGGAAGATGCCGACAGCGGCGCCTGCAGCACCCGCGGAGCACTCCACAGGACACTGCGCACTTCCACCCGGTACCGCTCTAAGCACTTCGAGCTTGCCATCGAGGATCAACGGTTTGATTCCAAGATCCTCGCGG
The DNA here is from genome assembly GCA_021809525.1 of Pseudomonadota bacterium. Taxonomy (GTDB): domain Bacteria; phylum Pseudomonadota; class Gammaproteobacteria; order Steroidobacterales; family Steroidobacteraceae; genus 13-2-20CM-66-19. Next base: position 5,948 of record JAKAYU010000048.1, read on the forward strand.
ACAAGGTTGCCGCAGAGGCCGCCCTTGATGGGGTGTATGCCATTCGCACCAACGTGGCGAAGAAGCACAAGAGCGCGGCCGACACCGTGGGCGACTACAAGGGGCTCTGCGAGCTCGAGCGGGCGTCCCGCGCACTCAAGACCGTGGACCTGAAGATCCGCCCCATCCATCACCACCTGGAGGATCAGGTGCGCGCCCACATCTTCCTGTGCATGCTCGCCGACTATGTCGAGTGGCACATGCGCGCAGCCTGACGCGAGCTGTTGCTCACCGACGAAGTCCTCGAAGCCAAACAGCACCGCGACCCGGTGGCCCCCGCCGAGCGCTGCGAGGCGGCCCTACAGAAGGCTCGCACGCAGACTCTGCCTGACGGGACGCCGGCGCACAGCTTCCGTACCCTGCTCGAGGACCTCAGCACCATCGTGCGCAATACCTGCGTGACCCGCTCGGGGAAGACTCCTACGCCCGCCTTCCCGATGGTCAACACCGCGAACGCCACTCAACAGCACGCGCTGCAGCGGCTGCAGCGGATCACCCTGTAGCCAGTACGCCGACAGTGCGCGATCTCGCAACCCGCTGATCCGATAGAAAATTACGCCCGCGCTGAAGGGGAACTTCAGTCTGCTCGGTTCCATCCTCTTGACCTCGAGTCATTCGTTGCATCACCCGCCGCTCCGGGCCGCCAGTGTATTTCTGCCGTCGCTGCTGTGCGGGGTTCTGCGCGAGCGTGATCGGGGCGTCGGTGCGCCTATCGGCCTGCGTGTCCTGTTCAGTCTGCAGTTGTTTCTCTCGGCGGCGCAGCACCCGGCGGAGGGTGTCTGTCGGGCATCCTGTGCGGCACCGGTCGGCATAGGTGTTTTACTTAGGTGCATGTGCGAATTCCGCCGGAGAGTGCCACCTGCGAAAGTGTGCGAGATTCGAATGGCATAGTCAGGAGAGCATGATGTACGCATCGAGGTCGACAATGACGATGGCGGTCATTGCAGGTCTGCTGCTGTCGTCGCCGGGGGTGTTCGCGCAGAACCCCGGCGGCTCGGGCGGTGCGGGCGCGCAGCGGCAAAGCCGCATCGGCAGTGGAACGCGGCTGCAGGACCGGAGGCTCGACCGGACACAAGAGCGGTTGCACGAGCGGACGATGGATCGGCTGTATGAGCGGGATCTGCTGCGGGAACGGGACCGGGACCGCATCTATGGCGGGAACCTCATGACGCCGGCGGAGCGGATGCAATATGAGGAGCATCTGCGCTCACTGCCGACGGAACAGGACCGGGTACAGTACCGCCTGCAGCAGCAGCACGAGATGCAGATGCGCGCCGAGGAGCGCCACGAGCGGCTCGGGCGGGCGCCGAGCGAGGCGCAGATCCGCGCGCAGGAGCGCCAGCGCCAGCAGGAGCGTGAGCAGATATACGGATATTCAATGATGACGCCCGAGGAGGTTGCACGCTACCAGGCGCAGATCGGCGCGGCCCGAACGGAGCAGGAGCGAGAGCGCATCCGTTCCGAGCATCGCCGGCAGATGGGGGAACGTGCCCGCGAACGCGGCCTGTCGCCGCCGCAGTAACGAGAATGGCGGATGAGCCGCGCAAGCACTATGGTGGGAGTCGTGCCGTGCCTGGTCATGAGATCGGGATCCGCCGCGTGGGCGGGCCGGGCCATCGCGGCTGGCACCTGTCGGCCGGCTACGAGGACACGAACGGCGATTACGATTACGGCGGCAGCCCGACCATCACCGCGACCTAGGCTCCCGTGACAGTGGGCCACCGGTACGGATGGGGGCACTGCGGGTGACGGTGCCGTACGCGAGTTCAATGGACCTGCGCGCATGATCGACGATACGACTGGTGAGCTCGACCCCGGCCGAGTAGGCACGCACAGCGGGCTCGGGGACGTCATGCTCTCTGGGACGCTGTATGACCCGACGCATACGCAGGCAGAAGCGTTCTGTCGCGACCTGACCCGGGCGCGCGAATTCGGCACGGGGCAGAGCGCTTACGCCGCGCAGCGGGATGCGCTGAAGGAGCGGCGCCGGTTCGGGCTGTTCGGGACGGCGGGCTACGTGGTGCGCGGCAGCCCGGGCGACATCGATCTGCGCGAAGTGTCTTTCGGCCACGTCGGAGCGGATCCATTTCTGACCCAAGGAGCGCGGGCGGGCGCGAGTTTTGCCTACCGGACCTCGTCGATCGTGCACTACCATTCGGTCAACGAGGCATCGGACTTCGCTGCTCGGGGCGGGCGAATCGGCAAGCCGACGGCGTTCAAGGGATCTGGCGACAGCAGTCCGCCGTGGGGCGTCGGGGTGCCGTTCAGCCGGCACTCTGCGGCCGGACGCACATAGCGCACTATGGTCAGTCCGCGCTCGTTCGCACACGGACTGCACACGGAGCGCAAGAGGGTGCGGTGGACGCTCTGGGCGCGTCGTGCCCGCGGCAGAAGAGGTTGTACGATATGAAGGCAGCGCGTATTTCGCACCAGGTCGGCGCCGGCAGCGCGAGCGGTCCATTGCCCGATGCGCTCGCGCAATTGCTCACGGCGAGTGCGTATCCGCATCCGGTCGATGCCGTCTCGGTGATCGAGACGCCGATATCATGGGTGCTGCTCGCCGGGGCATTCGCCTACAAAGTCAAGCGTCCGGTGCGCTATCCGTTCATCGACCAGCGCTCGCTCGAGCGTCGCCGCTGGCTGTGTGAGGAGGAGTTGCGGCTCAACCGCCGGTTCGCCCCGCAGTTGTATCTCGAAGTGTGTCCCATCGTGGCGGCCGGGCTGCAGGCGCGCGTGCAACTTGGACCGGCGGGCGCCGAGAGGGTCATCGAGTATGCAGTGCGGATGCTGCGTTTCGAGGCGACCGCTGTACTCGACCGTCAGCTCGCCGATGGCCGGTTGGCGGCCGAGGCGCTCGAGACTTTCGGCCGAGCGCTCGCGGATCTTCATGCGACACTCCCGACGGTCACCGCCGATGCTCCCTGGGGGCAGCCATCGAGCGTGCGGGCGCTGTTGACAGGCAATCTGCTCGAGTGTGCCGCGGCCGCGGAGGAGTTTGCCGGGCGGGAGGCTGTGGTGGCGCTGCAGGCCCCCCTGGAGCGGCGCCTCGCCGAGGCGAGTGCGTGGATGGCGCTGCGCCGCGCGAGCGGGCGGGTGCGCGAGTGTCACGGCGATCTGCACAGCCGCAACATCGTGGTGCGCGAGGGGCGTCTGGTGCCCTTTGATTGCCTGGAGTACGAGCCGGCATTCCGGTGGATCGACGTGGCCGACGAGGTCGCCTTTCTATCGAGCGATCTGGCCGCGCGCGGCTATCCGGCGCATGCGCACGCCTTCCTCGGCGCTTACCTGGAGCGCAGCGGGGATTATCACGCTTGCCGCCTGATCAGGATGTACGAGGCGCATCGCGCTCTGGTACGCGCCAAGGTCGCGGCGCTGGCGGCGGCGATGCAGCCTGGCGAGGCGGTGCGCGTGGCCCTGCGGGTCGAGCACGAGCGGCTGGTGGCGCATGCCGCCGCGGCGCTCTCGCCGCAACACCCGCAGCTGGTATTGATGAGCGGACTGTCTGGATCCGGCAAGACCTGGCTCGCCCGGCGGCTGGCCGAGCGACTCGGCGCGGTGCATCTGCGCTCGGACGTGGAGCGCAAACGACGGGCCGGCCTCTCGGCGCTGGAGCGTTCCGGGTCCGGGCTCGCGGTGGGGTTGTATGCGGCGGAAGTCAGCGAGCGTCTGTATGACGACCTCGCACGCGAGGCATACGATGCGCTCATCGGCGGCTACACGGCAATCGTCGATGCGACATTGCTGCGCCGCGAGGATCGGCGGCGCTTCGCGGAACTCGCCGCGCGCGTGCAGGTGCCGGCCCATGTGGTGAACTGCACGGCAGCGTTCGCTGTGCTGCGCGAACGGCTGCGCGCGCGCGCCGCGGCGGGGCACGACCCGTCTGAGGCGGACGAGTCGGTACTCGACTGGCAGCGCGGGCGGAGCGAGCCGATCGGTCCGGATGAGCCGTTCCACACGATCGAGGTGGAATCGACCGACCCGCGGGCGATTGAGACGGCGCTCGCCGGTCTGCGTGTCCCCGCACCGGGCTGAAAGCCCTCAGTCGCGTTCGTCGGGCGGGTGCTGCAGCAGGCGCAGAAACGCCTCAGCCGCCGGCTCCATCGGCGCGTTTTCGCGCTGCACCATCATCAGCGGGCGGGTGATGGCGAGCTCGCGCAGCGGCAGTTCCCGCAGCCGCCCCTCATGCAGCTCGCTCTGCATGCAGATGCGCGGCAGCCAGGCGATGCCGCCGCCGTGCACGGCGGCGCGCTTGAGCGCCTCGGTGCTGCCGAACTCCATGATCTCGCCCTGCTCGATGCGGTGGCGCTGCAGCGTTGCGGCGATCAACTCGCGTGTGCCCGAGCCGTGCTCGCGCATCAACAGCGGCTCGCCGGAGAGCTCGCCGGGCTTGAGCGCGTGGCGCCTGAGCAGCGGGTGATCGGGTGAGGCCACCGGCACGATCTCATCGTGCTGGAAGACGGTGCTGCGCAGCCCCTGCAGATGCAGCGGGCCTTCGATGAACCCGAGCATGAATCGCATGTCATCGACGCCCTGGGAGACCTGCTCGGTATTGCCGACGAACAGCGAGATCTGCACCTGTGGCCGCTGCCGCCGGTACGCGGCCAGCACGGCCGGCAGGACATAGGTGCCGATGGTGTTGCTCGCCCCGAGCGTCAGCCGGCCGCGCAGCGCGCCGGCGATCTCGCGTATCGCCGCCTCGGCGGTGCGCTCGAGCTCGAACAGTCGCACGGCATAGAGGTTCAGGACCTCTCCGGCCTGCGTCAGACGCATGCCCTTGGCATGGCGCTCGAAGAGCGTCACGCCGAGACGGTTCTCGAAGGCCTTCAGCTCGCGCGAGAGCGCCGGCTGCGAGACGTGCAGTTTGCGCGCCGAGGCCGTCAGGCTGCCGGTGGCGGCGACCGTGGAGAAAATCGCGAGGTGATGCAGATTCATAAGCGGGCAGTATAGGGGGATCTGCCGCAACCGCCCACGCATGCCGGATCCGCGTGAGGCGACGGGCGGCCGGGACCGAGGTCCCGGCCGCCCGCGCGCGGCTTCAGTCCATTTCGGGTCAGTTCTGCACTGAGCCGCCCGCCGAGCCGCTCGCCGAGCCGCCGGCCTGCGTGGAGGCGCTGAGGGAGGGTGAGGCACCGCCCGCCGCGCCCATCTGTCCGCTTCCCGCGGCGTTGCCGCTTGTCGAAGCGTTGGCGCTTTTGTCCGCAGCACCGGCGTTGCCCGTGGCGGCGGCACCGCCCATCCCGCGCACCGCGCCGCCGAACAGCGGCGTGGAGGAACTCGCCGGTGAGGCGCTGTGGCGCGAGCGGGCACCGCGGGAGCCGCTAGTGTGCCGCGCGGCCATCGCGGAGCGGGTCAGATTGCCTTGCGCCGAGCCCGTGCCCGAGAGTGCTCCGGTGAGTGTGCCGGTGGCATTCGGTGCGGTGGGGGGCTCATTGCCGCTCGTGGCCGCGGTGGCCGAGCCCATCGCGTTGCCGACAGCACCGGCAGCGGTGCTGAGCGGGGGATTGGCTGCAGAGGCGCCGTAAGCGGCGCTCTGCGCGTTCCCGGCGGCGGTCCCAGAGGTGGAGTTGGATGCATTGGCGAGCGTATCGGCTGCGCTCGCGGCGCCCGTAGCCGATCCGGTCGCATTGGCCGCCGTGCCGAGCGCGCCGCTCAGAGCGCCCGCGGCCTGACCGCTCGTCTGTGCCTGCCCGGGGAGCTGCTCGGCCGAGCGCGCGCCCGTGGCTGCCGCATTGCCGGCGGCACCGCGCGCGGCGCGCAGCGCCCCGAGGGGCGGCTGCGGAAAGCGGCCATTCGCCATCCCGCCGAATTGGCCGAAGCCGTTGCCGTTGATCATGCCTGCGGGGCCGAAGGTGCCGCCGAGCGCACCGCCCATGGCGCCATTCATCGCCCCACCGAGTCCCGCGCCGATGATCTGCGCGTAGGCCGGCGCCGAGCAGGCCAGCACGATGACGGCCGCACCGGCAAGCAAATGCGATGATTTCATGATGGGTCTCCTCTGCTGACCGCGGCCCATCCGCGGCCTTCAAGGAGCACTACGCCCGGGGCGGTCGGTTTATTCCCCGTCGCCCCAATTTTTTTTTCGCGGCTGGAAATGCGGCAGTCCCGCGGCGAGCAGACCGTAGCCGTAGACCGGATTGCGTCCTGGCCCGCCCAGATGAATCGCCCGCTGGATCAGGCTTTCCAGGGCGGCGTGCGCGGCAAGCGGGGAGGGTACGCGCAGGCGAGGGGCCAGCAGCCCGGCGACCAGCGGGGCGGCGAACGACGTGCCGCGCACCGGCGCGTAGCCGCTTGGGATACGCGCGGCCTCGATGTCGGCCCCCGGCGCGGCGAACATGACCTGCGGTCCGCGCTCGGCTTCGAACAGCACCCGCCGGTGCAGGCCGACGGCGGTTACGCCGATGACTCCAGGGTATGCGGCCGGATAGAGCGCAGGGGCGGCCGGCCCGTCATTGCCCACGGCTGCCACGATGAGCGTGCCACGGCTGAGGACTCGCCGCACCACGGCGTGCAGCAGCGCATTGGCGGGTCCGACCAGACTGACGTTGATGACCGGCACGCCGCGCCGCACGAGCCACGCGAATGCCCGGGCGATCGCAGTGACCGAGCCGCCCGTGGGGCGAGCGCAGAACACATTGTCCGCATACAGCTCGGCGCCGGGCGCGGCGCCCGCGAAATGCCCGCCCTGGCCGACCATGAGCGAGGCGACCGCCGTGCCGTGCGCACTCGGCACGGACTTGCCGCCACAGCCGTGCTGATGGATCGTTGCATCGCGAAAAACCGGCTGCGCGAGGTCGACACCTCCATCGATGAGCCCGAGCACCGGGCGCGGGTCGGCGGGCGATGCCCCGGAGCGCCCGGCCGGGGCCGCAATGGGCCGCACCGCTGCGGCGCGCACCGTGCCGCTGTCGGTGTAGATATGATTGAAGTCGTAGGTGCCCTGCGGATCGAGCCGGCGCAGGGTGGCGAGCGCGGAGGCGGCGGACTGCCCCGGTGGCGTGCGCAGCACCACGACGCGCAGCCCGAGGCCCGCGAGCCGCTGCGTGCGCAGAAGGGACAAGCCGGCCGCCCGAGCGCGCCGGAGCGTAGCGGCCGAGGGAGCGAGCGCGAGGATCTCCCCGCGCACGATCGGATTGCCGGCGCGGTCGAGCGCAAGCAGGCGCGGATAGCGTCTCAGCAGCTTGAGGATGTGCCGCTTGCGCGCCTGCTCGAGCGTCCGGATGTGCGAGCTCAGCGTACGGCTCAGAGCCGGCGTCAGCCGCTGCAGCCGGGGCAGGCCCATGTGGGGCATCCCCGGCACGTTCACACCCGGCAGCCCCTGCAATGCAGGCACCGCGATCTGCGCACCGGCGAGCGGAGCGAACAACACGGCAAGGACCATGATTCGCCACATGGGGCAAGATTACACCACGCGTTGCAGGTTTCGGACGAGGGAAGAAAATGCCATGCTGGTACGTCTTCTCTGCTGGACGGACATGAGCGCTTCGGACGGGAACCTTCGTGATCAGATCATCGAGCTGTTGCCGCGTCTGCGGCGATTCGCGCGCACGCTCGCGCGCAATCCGCACGACGCCGACGATCTGGTGCAGATCGCCATCGAGCGGGCCCTCGGGCACGCTGCCCAGCTGCGTGCGGACGGCTCGGTGGCGGCGTGGCTGTTTGGGATCGTGCGCAATGCGTGGATCGACGAGCATCGCAGCCGGGATCGCCGCAGGTCGCTTGGCGATGCCGTACCCGCCGCCGAGAACGTGGGCGATCCGGCTGCCGGCTCGCTCGAGGAACTGCTGTGCGTGCAGGACGCGCTCGAGCGGCTCGGCGATGAGCAGCGGCTCGCCGTCAGCCTCGTGCTCATCGAAGGCTTGTCCTACAAGGAGGCCGCTGCGGTCATGAACGTGCCGATTGGAACCCTCACGAGCCGTCTGGCCCGGGCGCGCGAGACGCTCCAGGCTCTCTTGTCGGGGGCCCCGGGAGCGCCGCTGTGAGATTTTCCGACGAAGTGATCATGGCCTACGTGGACCGCGAACTCGATGCGCCGACTCGAGCGGCCGTCGAGGCGGCGATGGCCGAGGATTCCGAGCTCGCGCGGCGGATCGCATCCGAGCGTGCGCTGCGCGAGCGGCTGCGCAGAGCGTTCGATCCGGTGCTCGATGAGCCGGTTCCGCAGCACCTGCTGCAGCTGGTGCACACCGCCGCGCAACGCAGTGCACATACCGCGGTGCCGCTTGCGCGCACGCGCAAGCGCCGGAGCATGTGGTGGGAAGGATTGGCGCTCGCGGCCAGCCTGCTCGTCGGCGTGCTGTTCGGCCATTGGGTGCTGCGCGGCGCAGGACTGGGACCGGTGGTCACCCGCGCCGGGCAGATGGTGGCCCGCGGGCCGCTCGCGCAGGCGCTCACCGGTCAACTCGCCGCCAACCAAAGCGCAACGGCTGCAGTGCGGATCGGGATCAGCTTCCGTTCCAACGCGGGACAGTACTGCAGGACATTCTCCCTGCGCGCGCCGCGGCTGGCGGGGCTCGCCTGCCGCGCCGGCGGCGAATGGCAGGTACAGGTGCTCACCCGGGCCGAGGCGCCCGCCGCGGCTGCCGGTCACTACCGCGAGGCCGCCTCGTCCATGCCGCCGGCGGTGCTGGCCGCGGTGAGCGCGGAGATCTCCGGCTCACCGCTCGATGCGCGCGCCGAGGCCGCCGCGCGCCGACGCGACTGGGTGCCCTAGCCGCCGCGCCTAGAACCGGCCGCTCTGAAAGTCCTGGAAGGCCTGCATGAGCTCTTCACGGGTGTTCATGACGAACGGTCCGTACTTGGCCACCGGTTCGCGCAGCGGGCGGCCCGCGACCAGAATCACACGCGTGGCCCCGGCAGCGCGCCCCTCGAGCGTGAGCGCGCCGCCGTCGGTGAGCACGGCGAGGTCATGGGCTTTGGCCGTGCTCGCCGCCTCGCCCGCACCGATGCGCGCCGATCCTTCGTAGACGTACACGAATGCGGCGTGGCCGGTGGGCAGCGGGTGGGTGAAGACCACGCCCTCGGGCAGCTCGATGTCCAGATAGGTCGGATCGGTCGCCGGCTGTGCAATCGGGCCGGTGATACCACCGAGCGCCCCGGCGATGACCTTCACGCTCGCGCCGCCTGCCTGCAGCTGCGGGATCTTCTCCGGTCCGAACTCCTGGTAGCGCGGCGCGGTCATCTTCTCGCGCGCCGGCAGGTTGATCCACAGCTGAAAGCCCCGCATGCGCCCTTGCTGCTGTTCCGGCATCTCCGAGTGCACGATGCCGCGTCCAGCGGTCATCCACTGGACGCTGCCCGGCACGAGCACGCCCTCGTGGCCGTGGTTGTCCCGGTGGCGCATGCGCCCATCGAGCATGTAGGTGACCGTCTCGAATCCGCGATGCGGATGGTCGGGAAAGCCGGCGATGTAGTCGCCGGGATTGTCGGTGCCGAACTCATCGAGCATCAGGAACGGATCGAGGTCCGGCAGCTGCGGCTGACCGATCACGCGCGTCAGCTTCACGCCCGCGCCGTCGGAAGTCGGCATCCCGCGCACCAGGCGCGCAACTGCGCGAGTCGAAGAGGTGTTCATTGCGTTCTCCGCGGTGAGTGGATCATGGGTCGTGCGCCTCAGGCCGCCAGCTCGGCTACTTCGGCCCTCGCCGCTGAAATCGCCGCCTGCCGCTGATCCGGGCTGATGTTAACTCCCTCGGCCCGCACGAAAGTCACCTCGGTGATGCCGAGGAAGCCGAATACGCCGCGCAGGTAGCTTTCCTGGTGCTCGAGCGCCGCGGCCGGAGACTGCGGGCCGTAGAACCCGCCGCGCGAGGAGGCGACGATGACCTTCTTGCCGGCGGCGAGGCCCTGCGGGCCGCTGTCGGTGTACCGGAAGGTCTTCCCGGCGACACAGATCCGGTCGATCCACGCCTTGAGCTGCGAGGAAATCGTGAAGTTGTACATCGGCGCGCCGACGACCAGGATATCGGCGGCGAGGAAGTCCTCGAGCGCCCTACGGCTGCGCTCAAGATCGCGCAGTATGATGGCGGACTCGGGGGTCGTACCCTGGGCGGCGGCGAGGTGCGCCCCGGAGAGATGCTCGAGGGGCTCGGCGCCGAGGTCCGTGTAGCGCACCTCGATGCCGGGGTGGGCCTCGCGCACTCGCGCGACGATGATCTGCGTCAATTGCCGGCTGACGGAGTTCTGACCGAGAATGCTGGTGTCGATGTGCAGGAGTTTCATGGGGTGGCCTCGGTATGGTATAAAATAAGTACCAAGGCTAAGTATGTAAGTCCGCGCGGTGCGAACACAAGAAGGCACAGCCATGCGACAGAGTGAAACCGGCGTAACCCAGAGTGTCCCGGAGCATGCGAGCGGACAATGCCCCCAGAGCGCCGAGTGTCCCAAGATCAGTCAGGTGCTGGCGCGCGTGGGAGAGAAGTGGAGCGTGCTCATCATCATCATGCTCGCCGAGGGGCCGCGTCGCTTTTCGGACCTCAGGCGCGCCATCGGCGGCATCTCCCAACGCATGCTCACGCTGTGCCTGCGCGGACTGGAGCGGGACGGACTCGTCAAGCGCACCGTCTTTCCAGTGGTGCCGCCGCGGGTGGAGTACGAGTTGACTGCCCTCGGGCAGTCGCTGCGTGAGCCGGTCACGCTGCTCGCCAACTGGGCCAAGGGTCATCTGGCCGAGCTCGATGCGGCCCGTGCAGCGTTCGACCAGCGCGAGGCAAGCGCGCAGCGCCAGCGTGAGGATGCGAATGAGTGGAGCGCGCCGGCGCGTGTCAGCGGCGGCGCGCACGGAGCGAGCACACCGCGGCGCTAGGATTTGCTCGCGTGCCGCGCGCGCAGCTCCGCGGCGATGCGCTCGAGCGACAGCCCGCGGCTCTTCAGCAGCAGCGCCAGGTGGTAGAGGAGATCGGCCGATTCGGCCACGAGCTTCTCCTCGCCCTCGCAGACCGCCGCGAGCGCCACCTCCAGTCCTTCCTCGCCGACCTTCTGAGCCATGCGCTTGACGCCCTCGGCGAACAGTCGGGCCGTATAGCTGCCTTCGGGCCGCGCGACGATGCGTTGGGCGATCACCGCCTCGAGCTCGGTGAGAAAGGCGAGCGGCGCACGCGGCTCGCCGAAGCAGCCGCTCGTGCCGAGGTGGCACACCGGCCCGAGCGGCCGGGCGCTGATCAGCAACGCATCGCCGTCGCAGTCGGTGCGCGCCTCGATGAACTCCAGAGTGTTGCCGGAAGTCTCGCCTTTTTCCCATAGCTGCGCGCGGCTGCGGCTGAAGAACACCACGCGGCCACGCTTGAACGTCTCCGCGAGCGCCTCGCGGTTCATGTATCCGAGCATGCGCACGCCGCCTGCGGGATCGGTGACGATCGCCGGCAGCAGCCCGCCCTGTTTGTCGAAGTCGAGCCGCTCGATGTCCGCGGGCGTGAGCGGCGCGCCGGGCGCGGGGAGTGCGGTCATGGTCGCACCTCGATGCCGGCCGCCAGCAGCGCGCCTTTCAGCTCGGCAATGGCGATGATACCGTTGTGGAAGACACTGGCGGCGAGCGCCGCATCGACGCCGGCCTCACGGAACGCGGCGGTGAAATGCTCAATCGCGCCGGCGCCGCCGGAGGCGACCAGGGGCACGCGGCACACGGCGCGCACGGCGCGCAGCTGCTCGATGTCGTAACCGTGCCGCACTCCGTCGCTGCCCATGCAGTTGAGCACGATCTCCCCAGCGCCGCGCTCCTGCACCTCGCGTACCCACTGCAGCACGTCGCGGCCGGACTGGCGCGTGCGCGCCGGATCGCCCGTGAACTGGTAGGCCCGGTAGCCCTCGGCGGTGAGCTCGCTGTCGATGCCGACCACCACGCACTGCGCGCCGAAGCGCCGGCTGAGCGCGTCGATCAGGCCCGGATCGGCGAGCGCCGGGGAGTTGACGGAGACCTTCTCTGCGCCTGCGTTCAGCACCGACTCGGCGTCGGCCACCGAGCGGATACCGCCGGCCACGCAGAAGGGGATGTCGAGCACTCGCGCCACGCGGCGCACCCAGCTGCGCTCGACCGAGCGGCCTTGCGGGCTCGCCGTGATGTCGTAGAACACGAGCTCGTCGGCGCCCTCGTCACGATAGCGTTGGGCGAGTGTCATGATGTCCCCGACCACCCGATGGTCGCGGAATCGTACGCCCTTGACGACCTGACCGTCGCGAACGTCTAGGCAGGGGATGATGCGTCGGGCAAGAATAGGGTCAACTCCTCTGCGGATATACGCTGCTCGAGCAGCGCCTTGCCGCTGACTGCGGCGGCGACGCCCGACTGCGCGAGCGTGCGCAGATCCTGCGCATCGCGCACGCCGCCGGAGGCCTGCCAGGCGAGCTGCGGAAAGCGCGCGCGCGCAGCCGCATACAGCTCGAGATTTGCGCCGGCGAGCGCGCCGTCACGCGCAATGTCTGTACACAGCACGTGTTTGACCGCGGTGGGCGGATAACGATCCAGTGCGTCCCACAGGCTCACAGCGCCGGCCTCTCGCCAACCGCGCGTCTGCACCTGCGGCTGCCCGTGGGCATCGAGGCGCACATCGAGCGCCAGGCAGATGCGCTCGGGGCCGAAGCGCGCGAGCCACTCGATCACCTGCTCGGGTTGCTCCACCGCTGCGCTACCGATCACGACGCGCGCGATGCCCGCACCGAGCAGCTCTTCGATGATTGCCGCCGAGCGGATGCCGCCGCCGACCTGCAGCCGTACGCCCGGCTCGGCGGCCATCGCGCCGATGACGGCGCGATTCGCGAGTGCGCCGTCACGCGCGCCGTCGAGATCGACGATGTGCAGCCAGCTTGCCCCGAGGGCGCGATAGCGCCTCAGCAGCTCGAGCGGCTCGTGCGGGTAGCGGGTCTCGGCCTCGAAGTCGCCCTGATACAGGCGGACGCAGCGGCCGGCGCGCAGGTCGATTGCGGGGATCAGCAACATGGCTCTACAGGCTCAGAAAGTTCGCGAGCACGCGCGCGCCGGCCGCGGCCGAGCGCTCGGGGTGAAATTGCACGCCGCAGAAGTTGCCGCGCCGCACGACCGCCGAGAGCCGCTCGCCGTACTCGACCGGGGCAAGGGTAAACTCACCGAGCGGTGCGGCGTAGCTGTGCACGAAATAGAAATACGACTGCGGATCGAGACCGGCGAGCAGCGGATCGGACTCGAGCGTCGTGAGACGGTTCCAGCCCATGTGCGGCACGGGGCGCGCGACGCTCGGCTCGAGACGGCGCACCGTGCCGGGAAGAATTCCGAGGCACTCGGTCTCGCCTTCGGCGGAATGCTCGAACAGCAGCTGCATGCCGAGGCAGATGCCGAGCACGGGCTGGCTGAGCGCGGGCAGCAGCCGTGCCAGGCCTGCGGCCCGCAGCCGCCGCATCGCCTCAGAGGCCGAGCCGACGCCGGGCAACACGATGCGCTCGGCCGCAGCGATTTCCTCCGCCTCGGCGCTCACGCGTGCCTCGGCACCGAGCCGCTCGAACGCGAACTGCAGGGAGGCGAGATTGGCGCCGCCGCTGTCGATGATGACCGTGCCGGTCACAAAGTGCCCTTGGTGCTTGGCAGCGTCTCGCTCTCGCGGCGCACCGCCTGGCGCAGCGCCCGGCCGACGCCCTTGAAGCAGCCCTCGACCATGTGATGGCTGTTCTCGCCGCTGACGCTCACGTGGATCGCCGCGCCGAGGGCCTCGGCGAGGGAGCGGAAGAAGTGGGGCACGAGCTCGGTGGGCAGTCCGCCGACCTGCTCGCGCCCGAAGTGGCCCTCGAAGCGGCTGAACGGGCGGCCGGACAGGTCGATCGCCACCTGCGCCTGCGCTTCGTCCATCGGCAGCAGGAACCCGTAGCGGGCGATGCCGACCTTGTTGCCGACGGCGCTGCGCAGCGCCTCACCGAGCGCGAGCGCGCAGTCCTCGACCGTATGATGCTCGTCGACGTGCAGATCGCCTTTGCAGGTGAGCTCGAGCGCGAAGCAGATCGGAA
>JAKAYU010000049.1 GCA_021809525.1 Pseudomonadota bacterium
ACATTTGGCGACACATCCGGACACATCGTCCGATCCGCACGACGCAAGCCACGCAGGCGACGGAAGTTCGACGCATCCGCCCGCGTGTGATGCGTCTCACAGTCCGGTTCCGAATGAAATTCCTTTTCCGTCAATTGGTTGCACGCTCCGCGGCATGGGTGGCACAGGCATTGCACTCGTTGCCCGCACGAGATCTCACGCACCGGAGTTGGACACCCGATGGCCACCGCACCCGAAGTCGCTGCAGCAGAGACCGCAGCAGCCCCTGAGAAGAAGAAACGCACCCTGCCCCTGTGGCTGACGATCACCCTCGCCGTGGTGCTGATCGGCGCCGCTGCGGGCGGCGGCTTTCTGCTGATGCACGGCAAGAGCGCCCCCGGCGCGCACGGCAAGGTGGTCAAACGCCCTTCGGGGCCGCCGCATTTCCTCGCCCTGAAGCCCTTCGTGGTGAATTTCCAGGCCGGCCAGCAGGTGCGCTACCTGCAGGTGGCCCTGCAGGTGATGTCGCGCGACCCGAAGACGCTGAAGCTGGTTCAGCAGAACAACCCGATCGTGCGCAACAACCTGCTGCTGCTGCTCGGCAACCAGCAGGCGAGCACGCTCGATACCGAGGCCGGCAAGCAGCAGCTGCGCGCCGCAGTGCTCGCCGCCATCCGCAAAGTGATCGCCAACGCCGGCGGCCACCCCAAACGCGTCGCCGCCATCTATTTCACCAGCTTCGTGATGCAGTAGCCGAGCGCCGACCGCAATCCCATGAGCAACGAGAAGATACTCGATCAGGCTGAAATCGACGCCCTGCTGCATGGCGTCGATACCGGCGCGGTGAGCACCGAGCCGGCCCCGGCGCCCGGAGAAGCGCGCGGCTACGACTTTGCGAACCAGGTGCGCATCGTGCGCGGGCGCATGCCCACGCTCGAGATGATCAACGAGCGCTTCGCCCGGCTGCATCGCGTCAGCCTCTACAATCTGCTGCGCCGCGCGCCGGAGGTGGCCGTCGGCCCCGTCCAGATCAAGAAATTCAGCGAATTCGTGCACACCCTGCACGTGCCGACGAGCCTGAACCTGGTGCGCTTCAATCCACTGCGCGGCACCGCCCTCGTGGTGCTCGATCCGAAGCTCGTATTCGCCGTGGTCGACAACTTCTTCGGCGGCAACGGGCGCCACGCCAAGATAGAGGGACGCGAGTTCACCGCCACCGAGCAGCGCATCATCCACCTGGTGCTGCGCAGCGTGTTCAGCGACCTGCACGAGGCATGGTCGCACGTAGCGGATATTCAGCTGGAGTATCTGCAGTCGGAGATCAACCCGCATTTTGCCAACATCGTTTCGCCGTCGGAAATCGTGGTAGTCACCTCTTTCCACATCGACCTCGACGGCACCGGCGGCAACCTCTACGTCACCATGCCCTACGCGATGATCGAGCCGCTGCGCGAAGTGCTCGATGCGGGCGTAGCCAGCGACCGCATGGAAAAGGACGAACGCTGGATGCAGTCGCTGCGCGAGGAGATGGAGGACGCGCAACTCGCGATCACCACCCTGGTCGGGCACACCTCCTTGTCGCTCGGCGAACTGCTGAATCTCAAGGCCGGCGACATCCTGCCGTGCGACTTCACCGGCAAGGTCACGATGATCGCCGAGGAGGTGCCGGTGTTTCGCGGCACGCTCGGCACCTCGCGCGGCCATCAGGCGGTGAAGATCGAAGAGCACATCCGCCGCAGCAAAACCGGCGCCGAGCCGATTCTCGCCAACACGAAGTGAGCCTTCCCATGAATGCCAATGTCCAGGCCGAACCTGCCGAATTCCACGACCTGACCGACGAGGCGAGCGACAAGCCTCCCCGCGAGGTCAATCTCGAAGTCATCCTCGACGTACCCGTGACGCTGTCGATGGAAGTCGGTCGCACCCGCATCCCGATCCGCAACTTCCTGCAGCTGAATCAGGGATCGGTGGTCGAACTCGACCGCACTGCCGGCGAGCCGCTCGATGTCTACGTCAATGGCACGCTGGTGGCGCACGGTGAGGTCGTCGTCGTCAACGAACGGTTTGGCATCCGGCTGACCGACGTCATCAGCCCCGCAGAGCGTCTGCGCAAGCTCAAATGAGTCATTTGTTCGCCGCTCCCACCGCCGGCAGCGCCGCGCCTGCGGTCAGCGCCAGCGGGCTCGCCTCGGTCACTTTCGCGCTGCTCGCCATCCTCGCGGCGATCTTCCTGCTCGCGTGGCTCGCGCGGCGCTTGCGCGTCCTCGGCAATCGGGCGGCCGGCGCGCTCGAGATCCTCGCCAGCATGCCGCTCGGTGCCAAGGAGCGCGCGGTGCTGGTGAAAGTCGGCGACGCACAGATTCTCCTCGGCGTGGCGCCCGGCCAGGTCAACACGCTGCACGTGCTCGCGCAACCGCTCGAGCTCGGCAAGCCCGCCGGCGACGCGGCGGCAGCACGCCCTTCGTTCAGCGCGCTGCTGAAGCGGGGTCTCGGTAAATGAGCCGACTGCGCAAGAGCTGGCCTTTACTGCTGCTCGCGCTGGCGCCGGCGCTCGCGTGCGCCGCGCCGGGCATCCCGGCCTTCAGTGTCCAGACGCACGCCGGCACACAGACCTACACGCTGACGCTGCAGGTGCTGGTGCTGATGACGGCGCTGTCGCTGCTGCCGGCGATCCTGCTGATGATGACCGCCTTCACGCGCATCGTGATCGTGCTGGGCATCCTGCGCCAGGCGCTCGGCGCCGGACAGACGCCGCCGAACCAGGTGCTGCTTGGACTCGCGCTCTTTCTGACTTTTTTCGTCATGTCGCCGGTGATCCGCCAGATCAATCAGGCCGCCTACCAGCCGTATGCGGCGGGTACGATCAACATGAGCACTGCGCTGGAGCGCGCCGAGGTGCCGCTGAAGGAATTCATGCTGCATCAGACCCGCGAGAGCGACATCGCGGTGTTCACGCACATCGCCGGCGGCAAGGGCTACGCCGCGCCGCTCGACGTGCCGCTGTCGGTTCTCGTGCCGGCGTTCGTGACCAGCGAGCTGAAGACGGCATTCCTGATCGGCTTCCTGCTGTACATCCCGTTCGTGATCATCGATCTGGTGGTGGCGAGCGTTCTGATGTCCATGGGCATGATGATGGTCTCGCCGGTGATGATCTCATTGCCTCTCAAACTGATGCTGTTCGTGCTGGTGAACGGCTGGACCCTGGTCATGGGCTCGCTGGCGGCGAGCTTCTATCACTGACGGAGCACGCCTGCGTGACCCCCACTACCGTAATGAACCTCGGCACCGGCGCCCTGGAGCTCGCCCTGACGCTCTCCGCGCCCTTGCTGCTCGCGGCACTCATCACCGGCGTGGTGGTCGGCGCGTTCCAGGCCGCTACCCAGATCAACGAGATGACGCTGTCGTTCATCCCCAAGCTGCTGGTGCTGGCGCTGGTGGTGGCGCTCACCGGCCCGTGGATGCTGCGTACCATGGTCGATTACACCCGCGAACTCATCCTGAGCATCCCGCAGCTGGTCAACTGACGGCACGTGAACGCATGATCACCGTCACCACCGCCCAGCTCGAGCACGGCATCGCGTCGGTCTTCTGGCCGTTCGTGCGCATCGGCTCGTGCTTCATGGTCGCACCGGTATTCGGGGCGACGGCGGTGCCGGCGCAGCTGCGTATCGTGCTCGCCGGGGCGATCGCCCTGCTCATCGCGCCGCTCGTGCCCCTGCCGGCGGGCGTTCAGCTGCTCTCCGGCAGCGGCGTGCTGATCACCGTGCAGCAGGTGATCATCGGCGTGGCGCTCGGCTTCTGCCTGCAGGTGGTCTTCCAGGCGCTGTCCCTCGGTGGCCAGATGATCGCCAACAGCATGGGGCTGCAGCTGTCGTACAACCTCGATCCGCTGAACGGCCAGAGCACCCCGGCGCTCGGGCAGCTCTACACGGTGCTCGTCACGCTGCTGTTTCTCCTGCTCGACGGCCATACCACGCTGATCCGCGTTCTCGTCGACGGCTTTCGGACCCTGCCGGTGGGCGTCGACGGCCTGGGTCCGAAGGGACTCTGGACGGTGGCCACATGGGGGTCGGTTCTGTTTTCGGGCGCGCTCGCCGTGGCGCTGCCGGGCATCACGGCGATGCTGGTCGCCAACCTCGCCTTCGGCATCGTCAGCCGTGCCGCCCCGACTCTCAACCTGTTCGCCACCGGCCTGCCGATTTCCCTGGTGTTCGGCCTGCTGGTGATCATCGTGAGCCTCCCGGTGGTCGGTTCCGGATTCGTGCGGGTGCTCGGCGAGGCTTTCCTGTTGCTGCGCCACCTGAGCGGAGCGTAGGCGATGGCCGAGACCGATCAGGAAAAAACAGAACAACCTACTGGTAAGCGCCTCGAGGACGCGCGCAAGGAGGGCCGCGTCCCGCGCTCACCCGATCTGAGCACTGCCGCAGTGCTGCTGATCGCCGGGGCGGGCCTGCGCATGTTCGGCGCGAGCATGGGCGCGACGCTTGCCCAGCAGATGCATTCCGGTCTTGAGCTGTCCGGCGCGCAGGACTTCGACCCCAAGCTGGCGCTCGCGACCGCCGGTGCCGAGATCATGCACGCGCTCATCGCGTGCGCACCGCTGTTCGGCCTGACCATCGTGGCGGCGCTCGCCGCGCCGCTCGCGCTTGGCGGCTGGAACTTGAGCCTTCAGACGCTGTCGCTGAACTTCGCACGCCTCGACCCGATCGCCGGGTTCGGCAAGCTGTTCACACTGCGCAGCCTGGTGGAGCTTGCCAAGGCGTTCGCCAAGTTCCTGCTGGTTGCAGGTACCGCCTTCCTCGTGCTGCACAGCCAGGCGGCGCACATGCTCGCGCTCGGCAACGAGCCGCTCGCCACCGCACTCGCCGATGCGGCCCGACTGGTCTCGAGCGCACTGCTCATCATGTCCGGGACGCTCGGACTCATCGCCGCGGTGGACGTGCCCTGGCAGCTCTGGCAGCACCACAAGCAACTGCGCATGACACGCGATGAGATCCGCGAGGAAAGCAAGGACACCGACGGCTCGCCGGAAAACAAATCGCGCGTGCGCCGCGCGCAGCGCGACCTGCTGCGCCGGCGCATGATGCACGAGGTTCCGAAGGCCGACGTCGTGGTTACGAACCCGACGCATTTCGCGGTGGCGCTGCGCTACGACGAAGGCCGCATGCGTGCCCCGCGCGTCGTCGCCAAGGGCGCCGATCTCATCGCAGCGCGGATCCGCGAGATCGCCACCGAGCACAAGGTGCCGGTTTTCGAGGCGCCGCCGCTAGCCCGCGCTCTGTTCCACAACGTCGAAATCGGCGGCGAGATCCCCTCGACGCTGTACGTCGCCGTGGCACAGGTACTGACCTACATCTATCGACTGAAAGCGGCGCGCGCGGCGGGCCAGCTGCCGCCCGAACCGCCCGTCATCGACCCCTCGATCGAAAGCATCCGGCACTGATCCATGAGCACCGCGACCGCCACCTCACCCGCGTCCCCCGCACTTCCCTCTCTGCGTGACCTGCTGCGCATCGGCGTCGGCGTGCCGGTGGGCGTGCTCGGCGTGCTCGCGATGGTCATCGTGCCGCTGCCGCCGATCGCGCTCGACATCCTCTTCACCTTCAACATCGCGCTGTCGATCGTGGTGGTGATGGGGGTGTTCTACGTCTCTCGGCCGATCGAGTTCGGGGTCTTTCCGACCGCGCTGCTGCTCGCCACCCTGCTTCGGCTGGCGCTGAACGTGGCCTCGGCCCGCGTGGTCCTGCTGCACGGATACGCCGGCCCGGGCGCTGCCGGACACGTGATCGAGTCGTTCGGCGAGTTCGTGGTGGGCGGCAATTTCGCCGTCGGCGTGGTGGTGTTCATCATTCTCACCATCATCAACTTCATGGTGATCACCAAGGGCGCCGGCCGCGTCTCGGAAGTCAGCGCCCGCTTTACCCTCGATGCCATGCCGGGCAAGCAGATGGCGATCGACGCGGATCTCGGCGCCGGACTCATCACCCAGGACGAGGCGCGCACGCGCCGTGCCGAAGTGCGCGCCGAGGCGGACTTCTACGGCGCGATGGACGGCGCGAGCAAGTTCGTGCGCGGCGATGCGATCGCCGGCATTCTGATCCTGCTGATCAACATCATCGGCGGATTGGCGATCGGCACGCTGGGGCACGGCATGCCGCTCAGCGCCGCACTGCACACCTATACACTGCTGACCATCGGCGATGGCTTGGTGGCGCAGATCCCCTCGCTGCTGCTCTCCACGGCGGTGGCGATTCTCGTCACCCGCATGTCCCGGCCGCAGGACATGGGCGGAGAACTCAGGAACCAGCTGTTCGGCAATCCGCGCACGCTCGGCGTGGCCGGCGGTCTGCTCGGCGCGCTCGGCCTGATTCCCGGCATGCCCAACGTCCCCTTCCTGTTGATGGCGGGCGTGTGCGCCGGGGGCGCCTATCTGGTTCGCCGGCGCCGCGTGCGTGCTGAGGCGGCCCCAGCGGCGCCGAAGCCCGCCGCCACGCCGCCGGAGTCGCGCGATCTGACCTGGGACGACGTCCGGCCGGTCGATCCGGTGGGCCTTGAAGTCGGCTACCGGCTGGTCTCGCTGGTCGACAGCAAGGGCCAAGGAGCGGACCTGCTCGGCCGGGTGCGCGGCGTGCGCCGCAAGCTCTCGCAGGAACTCGGCTTTCTGCTGCCGGCGGTGCACATTCGCGACAATCTCGATCTCGGTCCGAACGTCTATCGCATCAATCTGCACGGGGTGCCGGTCGGGGAGAGCACCGTGTATCCGGATCGGGAACTGGCGATCAATGCCGGCCGGGTCTTCGGACCACTGCAGGGCATCGCCACGCAGGATCCGGCCTTCGGCATGGAGGCCGTATGGATCGAGCCGGCGAACCGCGATCACGCCCAGGCGCTCGGCTACACGGTGGTCGACCCGAGCACCGTGATCGCCACCCACCTGTCGTTCATCCTGCAGTCGCACGCCCAGGAGATTCTCGGTCACGAGGAGGTGCAGCAGCTGCTGAACACCCTCGCCAAGAGCGCTCCGAAGCTCGTCGAGGATCTGGTGCCGCGTGTCGTGCCGCTGGCCGTTCTGGTACGCGTCTTGCAAGGTCTCCTGACAGAACGCATACCAATTCGCAACATGCGCACGATTATGGAAACACTCGCCGAACACGCACCCCGCTCCCAGGACCCGGCGGTGCTGCTGCCGCTGGTGCGCGTCGCCCTCGGCCGGCAGATCGTGCAGGACATCGCCGGCGTCTCCGGCGAGCTGCCGGTCATCACCTTCGAGCCGGACCTCGAACGGCTGCTGCAGGGCTCACTCACCGCGAGCGGCACGAGCGCCGGACTCGAGCCGGGGCTCGCCGAGCGTCTGCAGCAGCGCGTCAACGAGGCCGCCCAGCAGCAGGAGGCGACCGGCAGCGCCCCGGTGCTGCTCGTGCCACCGCAGTTGCGGCCGTCGATGGCGAAATTCCTGCGCGTGGCGCTGCCCAGCCTGCACGTGCTGGCCTGGAACGAAATACCCGACAACCGCAAGGTCCGCGTGGTCACCGCGGTCGGCAGGTAATCCATGAAGATCGTACGCCACAGCGCTCCCGATATGCGCCAGGCGCTGCGCGCGATCCGCGAGCAGCTCGGCGAGGATGCGGTCATTCTCTCCTCGCGGCGCGGCCCGCAGGGCGTGGAAGTCACTGCGGCGGTGGACTTCGATGCCGCACGGCTCGACAGCACCACGGAGACAAGCGACCTGCATGTCCCCGCAGCGCCGTCCTTCAGCGCCGCACCGGCCTTCTCCGCTGCCTCCGCCGACGGCTCCGCCGAAGCGATGGGCAATGAGCTGAAGACGCTGCGGCGGATGCTCGAGACGCAGCTCGCGCAGCTCGCCTGGAACGAGCGCTCGCGGCGCAATCCGGTGCACGTCGAGCTGCTGCGTGAGCTGTCCGAGATCGGCATTGCCCGGGATCTGGCCGATCACCTCGTCGGACAATTGCCGGCAGGCGTGGACTTGACGCAGGGGCGTCGGTTTACCGTCGCTGGGCTCTCGCAGTACCTGCTGGTCACGGGCGACCGCTGGCTCGACAGCGGCGGACGCGTGGCGTTCATCGGCGCTACCGGCGTCGGCAAGACGACCGTGCTGGCGAAACTGGCGGTGCGCTGGATCCTGCGCCACGGGCCGAAGGATCTGGCGCTGGTCGCCTCAGACACGGTGCGCATCGGCGCGCAGGACCAGATGCACGCCCTCGGACAGCTGCTCGGCGTGCCGGTGCACGTGCCGGAACGATTCGAGGCGCTGCCGAAGCTGCTCGCGGGTCTTAACCGCCACCGGCTGGTGCTGATCGACACTCCCGGGGCCAGCGTGCGCGACGCGCAATTCGATGCGCGGCTCGCGGTGCTCGGCACCTGCGCCCCTCTGATCGAGTCGGCACTGGTGCTGGCTGCAAGCACCCAGGCCGGGGCTCTGGAGGAGACGATTCAGCGCTGCGCGCCGCTGCATCCCGCCTCCTGCCTGCTCACCAAGGTGGACGAGGCGGCGAGCCTCGGCGGAGCGCTCTCGGCGCTGATCCGCGCGCGGCTGCCGGTCTCTTACGTGAGCGAGGGACAGCGCGTGCCGGAGGATCTGCGTCCGGCG
Source organism: Pseudomonadota bacterium (assembly GCA_021809525.1). Taxonomy (GTDB): domain Bacteria; phylum Pseudomonadota; class Gammaproteobacteria; order Steroidobacterales; family Steroidobacteraceae; genus 13-2-20CM-66-19. The sequence continues at coordinate 8,588 of JAKAYU010000049.1, forward strand.
CGCGCCCTCGAGCTCATCACTCAGGCGGTGCGGCTCGCCAAGACGAGCGGTGCCGCTGCAGACGAAGATCTCCTGCGACGACGATTCGGAAAGCTTGCCCATGCCAACACCTGAGCTCAGCCTGATCAACAACGCGAAACTCAAGGCGCTCGCGCAGCCCGTACAGGTCATCGCCGTGACCGGGGGCAAGGGCGGTGTCGGCAAGACCAGCGTCTCGGTCAATCTCGCCACGGCAATGGCCGCGCGCAAGCGGGTCGTGCTGCTCGACGGGGACCTCGGGCTCGCTAACGCGGATGTGTTTCTCGGATTGTCACCGCGCTACACACTCGCGCACGTCATCAGTGGCGAGCGCACGCTCGATGAGGTGCTGATCGAGGCGCCGCAGGGCTTTCAGGTCGTACCGGCGGCCTCCGGCGCAGCCGACCTCGCCTGCATGGGCGCGGCCGAGCACTTGGGACTCGTGCGCGCCTTCAGTTCGCTCGCCGCACAGGTCGAGGTATTGATCATCGACACCGCCGCCGGCATCGCCCAGGGCGTACTGCAATTCGCGCAGGCCGCCCAGCAGGTTCTGGTGGTGATCTGCGACGAACCGGCCTCGCTCACTGACGGCTACGCGCTCATCAAGGTGCTCAGCCGCAACCACGGCGTGGGACGTTTCCGTGTGCTCGCCAATCGGGTTCGCAGCCCCGGTGCCGGCCGCGAGCTGTTCGAGCGGTTCGAGCGGGTCACCACGCGCTTCCTCGACGTGGTGCTCGAGTTCGCCGGGGAGATCCCTGAAGACGACTACCTGCACCGCTCCGTGCGCGAACAGCGTCCGGTCTGTGACGCATATCCCGCTAGCGGCGCCGCCCGGGCATTCAAGAAACTGGCCGACGCGGCCGATAAATGGCCAGTACCTCCCGGTCCGCGCGGGAACATCGAGTTCTTCGTGGAGCGGCTGGTGCAGCGCGGACCGGCAAAACTGGCGGTGGTGCCATGAACGCGGCCAGTGCTTACGGCGGGGGGCCCCGCCACTTGGGCGCGACACCCGAGGCGGCCGATTTGGTGACTCGGCACGCGGAGCTGGTCAAGCGCATCGCCTATCACCTGGCGGGGCGCCTGCCGCCCTCGGTGGAGATTGACGATTTGATTCAGGCCGGGATGCTGGGATTGCTGGAAGCGGCTTCGAACTACGCCGCCAACCGGGGCGCGAGCTTCGAGACCTATGCCGGCATCCGCATACGCGGCGCGATGATCGACGCGCTGCGCAAGCTGGACTGGGCGCCCCGATCGGTGCACCGCAAGGCGCGCGCGGTGGCTGCGGCGGTCCAGGAGATCGAACGGCATACCGGCCGCGACGCGCGCGATGCGGAGATCGCCGAGCGGTTGGGCGTGACGCTCGAGGAATACCACGCCATCGTGCAGGACGCCGCGAGCTGCCGCCTGGCGGCGCTCGATGATGCCGCGGTGACGATCGAGGGCGAGGCGGACCCGTTTCTCGAGACCGTCGACGAGGAGTTTCGCCAGGCCCTCGCCGAGGCCATCGACGGACTGCCGGAGCGGGAACGGCTGGTGATGTCGCTGTATTACAGCGAGGGGCTGAATCTGAAGGAAATCGGTGCGGTATTGAGAGTGACCGAATCGCGCGCCTGCCAGCTGCATGGGCAGGCACTGGTCCGGTTGAAGGCGCGTTTGAGCGAATGGCGCGACGACCCGCACAGGGCCGAAACAGCGAGACGAGGCACGCAGTGAGCAAAGATCTGAAATTTCTGGTGGTCGATGACTTCTCGACCATGCGGCGCATCATCAAGAATCTCCTCCACGATCTTGGTTACTCGAACGTGACGGAAGCCGACGACGGAAAGACCGCGCTGCCGATGCTGCAGGCGGGGGATTTCGACTTTCTGATCACCGACTGGAATATGCCGGGCATGCCAGGACTCGATCTGATCAAGGCGGTACGGGCCGACACGCGTCTCGCCAAGATGCCAGTGCTCATGCTCACCGCCGAGGCCAAGCGCGACCAGATCATCGAGGCCGCGCAGGCGGGGGTGAACGGCTATGTCATCAAGCCCTTCACCGCCGAAACACTGAAGGAAAAGCTCGACAAGATCCTGGGCGCAGGCGGAAAGTGAGACCGCCATGTCGAACTTCTCCGTGCTGAAGCGCGAATACGGTGCCTGCCTGGACGCCATGAACGAGGCGTTCCAGCGCGGTGACGAATCCGCGTTCTTCACCGCCGTGGATCACATCGTGCACATGCGCGAGCCGAAGATGCTCAGCGAGATCCGTAAGCTCACCGGCGATCTGCAGAAGGCGCTCGAGCGCTTCAGCATCGAGTCTCGCCTCGCGGACATCGCCGAGCACGAGATCCCCGGCGCGCGCGTGCGCCTCACGCACGTGATCAACATGACGGACGAAGCTGCGCACCGCACCCTAGATCTCGTCGAACGTTCAGGACCGCTCGCCGAGCGCACCGCGCGCGAAGCGAACGCGCTGCTCGATTCACTGCACGCCTTCCGCGACCGGCCCACCCCCGCGGCCGGCTTCGAGGGCGTCACGCGCTCAGTCGAGGCGTTCCTGCCCGTGGTGCGCGCCATCGAGGCCTTCCTGCCCGCGGCCCGGACCGACTGCGAGCAGATTCGGCGCAATCTAGCCGATGTGCTGCTTGCGCAGGGCTACCAGGATCTGACCGGACAGATCATCCGCAGCGTCATCAAACTGGTCGAGGAGCTCGAGCGCACGCTCGGTGATCTGACCGCTCTGTCCGGAGGCACGGTCGAGCACACCACGCTCGGCGAGAATTCGAGCGCCGGGTTCGGGCCGGCGATACCGGGAGTCACCAAGGGAGAGGTCGCATCTGCGCAGACCGACGTGGATGCCCTGCTGTCAGGTCTTGGCATGTAAGGTGCGGCGATGGACATCCTGAGCATCATCGGACTGGTGCTCGCCGTCAACGCCGTACTGGTCGGAGCAGTTCTGCGGGGCGCCGGCGTCATGGCGCTCGTCTCGCTCGAGGCGCTGGTAGTCGTTGGCGGCGGGACCATAGCCGCGATCTGCGTGCAGACGCCTCTGCCGGTCATGCGCCGGGCGCTCAGGATTTTCCCGTGGGTGATGCGCCCGCCGCCGCGCGACGGACGGCATCTGATCGACAAGATCGTCGAATGGAGCCAGACCGCGCGCAAGCAGGGACTGCTCGGGCTTGAGCCGATCATCGAGGAGGAGCCTGACGAGTTCACACGCAAGGCGCTGCAGATGGTGGTCGACGGCAGCGAGCCGGAGAACATCAGCAATGCGCTCTACGTCGATGTCAACATGCGTGAGCACGCCGACATCACCGCGGCCAAGGTGTTCGAAAGCGCGGGCACCTATTCGCCGACGCTCGGGATCATCGGCGCGGTGCTCGGCCTGATGGCCGTGCTGCAGAATCTCACCGATCCCGCCCGCCTCGGTCACGGCATCGCCGCGGCTTTTACCGCCACGGTGTACGGCATCAGTTTCGCCAATTTGTTCTTTCTGCCCGTGGCGGCCAAGCTGAAAGGCATCATTCACCGCCAGACTCAGTTCCGCGAAATGATCATCGACGGCATGCTCGGCATCGCACAGGGTGAGAATCCGCGCGCCATCGAGACGAAGCTGCAGGGCTACCTGCACTAGGGACGCGGATGCGCAGGATACGTCGCCACGAAGAGCATACCAACCACGAGCGCTGGGCGATTCCCTACGGCGATCTGCTCACCCTGCTGCTCGCCTTCTTCGTGGTGATGTATTCGATCTCTTCGGTCAATGCCGGCAAATACCGGGTGCTCTCCAACTCGTTGTACGCGGCATTTCGAGGCCAGCCGCGCACGCTCGATCCCGTGCAGGTCGGCCCCAAGCGCTACGGTCCTGGCAACGTGCGCGGCACGGGCGTCGTGCGCACGCACATCCTGAAGCATCAGCCACGCGCCTATGTGGATACGCCGCCGGCCGCGGCGGCCGTGAACGATCCGACTCTCGCGCGGGTGGCCGACCACGTCGATCGGGCCATGGCCGCGCTGATGCGCAAGCACGTCGTATTGATGCACCGCAAGCCGGGGATGATCGAGGTGCAGTTCCGCACCGATCTGCTGTTCCCGAGCGGCAGCGCGCAGCTCTCCCCGAGTGCGGTCGCCGCCATCACGCGCCTCGCGGCCGTACTGATGCGCTACCCCAACGCGATTCGGGTTGAAGGCTTCACCGACAACGTGCCGATCAAAACGGTCCAGTTCGCCTCGAACTGGGAGCTGTCCGCGGCCCGCGCCGGCAGCGTGGTGCACGTATTGTCCGCACACGGCGTCGCCCCCAGTCGTCTCGCGGTGATCGGCTTCGGCGATCAGCGGCCCATCGCCAGCAACGCCACGGCCGCGGGCCGCGAGGCCAATCGGCGCGTGGTCGTGGTGATTCTCTCGAGCGACCTGCGCCGGCACGCCGACCCAGCCTGGCTGCCCGGGAGCGGCGCGTAGCACGCGTCACTGGCACGGAAGCTGCACCTGTCAGGTACGCATGCGCACCGGGATGGCGGATTTCCGTCGCTTGCCCGCCTGCGCAGAGGCGTTTTGTGACCGACTTCACAGGAGCAGCGGCCATGGCCATCATGAATCTGCCGAACATCGAATTCTTCCTGATTCTCGGGCGCGCGGTGTTTCTGGTGTTCTCCTTCGCGCTCGCCGCCGTCACGTTCACCGGATGGCGGCGCGCCACGCGCCGGCAGTCCGATGAAGTGATGGCCCAGAACGCCGAGCTGCTCGGACGTCTCACGGACCTCCTCACGCGGTTGGAGGCGATGGATCAACGAGTTGCGCAGCTCGCCGAACGGCTCGAGCAGCCAGCGGCGCGCGGGACCGGCACGCCGGCAGGACCTCAGGGCTACCAGATCGCCATCCGCCTGGCGCGCAGCGGCGCGAGCGCGGATGAGCTCGTTTCTGGATGCGCTCTCACGCGAGCCGAAGCGGAACTCGTTCGGCGCCTGCATGGGCCGCCGCTACCGGAACTACGTCAAGTTTCCTAGGCACCCGGCTCAAGCGAACCTCCCGCCCGCCGATAGCTACGCTGAATATGAAGCTCCGTCCCCGCTCAAAAACGGTCCGCAAGCCGAAGCGTGGCCGTCAGACCCGCGTTGGCCGTGCTCCCCGCGGCAAGGCTGCGCGAGGCAATCCATTGGTTCTGCAGCCCGAGTGCACCCTGGCAGACGCCGCCGAACTCAAAGGCGCCTTGTGCGCTCTGCTGGCGCACGAGGCCACCGTGACCCTCGATGGCGCCTTGGTCGATCGCATCGACACCGCCGCGCTGCAGCTCCTTGCGGCCTTCGTTCGCGACCGCCGCCTCGCCGGCCGCGCGGTCGAGTGGCGTGCCGTCTCGCGCGCAATGCACAGCGCGGCGCAGCTGCTCGGCATGGGCTCGATGCTTTCGCTCAGCGAGGCGGCGCAATGACCGTCGATCTGACCCAATTCCACGACGCCTTCTTCGAAGAGAGCTTCGAGGCCCTCGATGCAATGGAGGCCGCGCTGCTGAAACTCGATATCGGCGCGCCGGATCCCGAGCTCATCAACACGATCTTCCGCGTCGCGCACTCCATCAAGGGAGGCAGCGCGACATTCGGCTTCACCGATATCGCCTCCTTCACCCACAGCCTCGAGACGCTGCTCGATGAGCTGCGCAGCGGCGCCATGGCGGTGACCGATCAGGTCTCGGACGTACTGCTGAAGTCGGTGGATGTGATGCGCGCCATGCTGCGTGCTGTGCAGGCCAAGCAACCGATCGACGCGCAGCGCGTTTCGGACCTGCAGTTCGATCTGGAAGTGATCATTGCGCGCAAGCACGCGGCGCCGCCGCCCTCTGCTGCGCCCCAGGCGGCTGCGCCCCAGGCGGCCGCCGCGCGCTGGCAGGTCCGCTTTCGCCCATACCGCGAACTGCTCGCGCGCGGCAACGATCCGCTGCGCATGTTGCGCGAGCTCGGGGAGCTCGGCGAGATGCAGGTGCGGATCGATGCACAGAGCCTGCCGGCGCTCACCGACCTTCAGCCGCAAGACTGCCACCTCGCCTGGACGATCGAGTTGTCGGGCGAGGTCCCCGAAGAGGCGATCCGGCAGGTGTTCGACTGGGCCGAGGGCGACTGCGAGCTGCAGATCGGTCGCACCGCCGAAGCGGCCGCCGAGCCGCAGGTCGAACAGCCGCCGGCTCCCGCGACCCCCGCCGCAACCGAACCGGCGCCATCCGAGACCGTAGCGGCGCAGGCGGACTCGCAGGCCGAAGGGCCGCCGGAAGCCCCCGCCGCCACGGGCGCGGCCGCATCGGCGCCGCGGGCCGAGCCGGCAAGCAAGCCCGAGGCGGCGGTAAGCGCGCACGGGGACTCCGGCTCGATCCGCGTCAGCGTGGACAAGATCGATGAGCTGATGAACACCGTCGGCGAACTGGTCATCACCCAGGCGATGCTCAGCCAGCTCGGCGGCCAGTTCGACGGCCCGCAGGCCGAGCAGTTGCGCGCGGGGCTCGCGCAGCTCGAGCGCAACATGCGCGAGCTGCAGGAAAGCGTCATGCGCGTGCGCATGCTGCCGATCAGCTTCGTGTTCAGCCGGTTCCCGCGCATGGTGCGCGATCTGGCGCACCGCCTTGGCAAGCAGATCGAACTGAAGCTCACCGGCGAGCAGACCGAGCTCGACAAGACGGTACTGGAGAAGATCGGCGATCCGCTCGTGCACCTGGTGCGCAACTGCATTGATCACGGCATCGAGCCTCCCGAGAAGCGGGTGGCCGCCGGCAAGCCTGCCGCCGGCACCGTGCACCTGGACGCGACCCACCGCGGCGGGAACATCGCGGTCGAGGTGAGCGATGACGGCGGCGGCCTCGACAAGGAGCGCATTCTCGCCAAGGCGCGAGCCCGCGGCCTGATCGGCGCGAACGACACCCTCTCCGACGCGGAAATCTACGAGCTCATCTTCCTTCCGGGCTTTTCCACCGCGGAGAAGACCACGGATGTGTCCGGACGCGGGGTCGGCATGGACGTCGTGCGCCGCAACGTCAAATCACTCGGCGGCAAGATCGAGGTGAGCAGCGAAGCGGGACGCGGCTCGCGTTTCACCATCACCCTGCCGCTGACTCTCGCCATCGTCGACGGCCAGTCGGTCGCAGTCGGCAGCGAGACCTATATCGTGCCGCTCATTTCCATCGTCGAGTCGATGCAGCTGAAGAACGGCAACGTCAGCCGCCTGAGCGGCCAGGCCGAGGTGTTCTCGTTCCGCGGCGATTACCTGCCGATCATCCGCCTGCACGAGGTGTTCGGCGTCGAGCCGCACACGCGCGCGCTGCACGAGGGTCTGGTGGTGGTGGCCGAAGGCGATGGCCGCCGCGTGGGCCTGTTCGTCGACGATCTGCTCGGCCAGCAGCAGGTCGTCATCAAGTCACTCGAAACCAATTACGGGCATATCGAAGGCATCTCGGGCGCGACCATTCTAGGCGACGGCTCGGTGGCGCTGATTCTCGATGTGCCGGGCCTGATCCGCGTCGCTTCGATGCGCATCGCGGCATGAGGCCCGTACGGGCCGAGGAGTCATAGCAATGTCGGCAAATGCAACCGTTGAGCAGCAGCACGGCGGCGAGTCGCGCCAGGTGCTGACTTTCGTGCTCGGCAACGAGACCTACGGGGTCGACATCCTGCGCGTGCAGGAGATCCGCGGCTGGTCGGCCGTCACCAAGATTCCGCACGCCCCGCCACACGTGCTCGGGGTGCTCAACCTGCGCGGCTCCATCGTGCCGATCGTTGATCTGCGCATGCGCTTTGCGCTCGAACGGGCCGAATACACCGCCATCACGGTCATCATCGTAATGTCTGTGGTGACATCCGCCGGCCGCCGCGACTTCGGCGTCGTAGTGGATGGGGTGTCGGATGTGGTCGATGTCAACTCTGCCGAAGTCAAGCCGGCCCCCGAGCTTGGCGCCCGGGGCTCGACGGACTACCTGCTCGGTCTGGTCTCGATCGCCGAGCGCATGGTGGTGCTGCTTGACATCGACCGGTTGATCGGCCGAGAGCTCACCGCCATCGCCGGCAGCGAAGACGGCGAGCCGATGGCCGCGGATGCCGCCTGAGGGAGCCCCGCGATGAACCGTCTGAACGACTTTTCGTTTTCCTCCAGGCTGCTGCTCGCCTTCGGCGTCGTTCCGGCCGCAGCGCTCGGCGTTGCGCTGCTCGCCGGGGCATCCGGACCGCTCGCGCTGTGGCTGGTATGCGCCGCGGTGCTGTGCGGTGGCATCCTCGCCTTCCTCGCTGGACGCTCCGCGGATGCGGCACTCGCCCGCACCGTATCCGCGGTGCAGGCGTTGGCCGATGGCCGCTTCGTTGAGCCTGCCGACGCCCCCACGGCAACGTTCGGCCCGCTCGCCGCCGCGCTCGATTCACTGCGCAAGGGTGTGTGTGCCGCGCGCGCCAAGGTCGAACACGAGCAGGCGCAGCTGCGGACCGCGCAGGAGGCTCAGCCGCGTGAGAACGCGGCTCACAAGGCGCTGCTTGCCCAGCTGCAGCAGTCGCTGAGCGCGATCCGCGAAGTCGTCGACGCCACCGTAGCGGGCGATCTCACACGGCGCGTGGATACGCGGCTCGAGAGTGCCGAACTGCGCGCGATGGGCGAGGCCGTCAACTCCTTGGTTCTGAATATGGGGACGATCGTCCAGGGCATCCAGTCGACCGCCGGGGACGTCAAGCGGGCCGCGGATGAGATCTCCACCGGCAATGAGAACCTTTCGCAGCGGACGGAGGAACAGTCCTCCTCGCTGGAGGAGACCGCCTCCTCCATGGAGGAGATGACCACCACCGTCAAGCAGAACGCCGACAACGCCGCCCAGGCGAATCAGCTGGCGCTCATGGCACGCGATCAGGCGGAGCGTGGTGGGGTAATCGTCAATCAGGCGATCGCCGCAATGTCCGACATCAACCAGTCATCTAAGAAGATTGCCGACATCATAGGCGTGATCGACGAGATCGCCTTCCAGACCAACCTGCTGGCGTTGAATGCGGCCGTCGAGGCCGCCCGCGCCGGCGAACAGGGCCGGGGCTTTGCGGTGGTCGCGAGCGAGGTGCGCAGCCTCGCCGGACGCTCGGCCACGGCAGCCAAGGAAATCAAGGGTCTCATCCAGGACAGCGTCCGCAAGGTCGAGGACGGCTCGGCGCGGGTTACCCAATCGGGCCAGACGCTCGAGGAAATCGTCGCCTCGGTCAAGAAGGTGTCGGACATCGTCGCCGAGATCGCCGCCGCCTCCCGCGAGCAATCCGCCGGCATCGAGCAGGTCAATCGGGCCGTGATGCAGATGGATGAGCTCACTCAGCAGAATGCCACGCTGGTCGAGCAAGCTACGACCGCGGCCCGCAACATGTCCGCGCTCGCCGAGACGCTCGATCAGAATATGGCCCGGTACCGTCTCGGCGGACAGACCGGCGGCAAAACCGCAGCGTACGCCACCGACGCACCGCTGCGCCGCGCGATCGGAGGTTGAGCCACATGCGCAACTTCTCATTCAGCCAGATGAAGCTGTGGCAGAAGCTCACAGTGCTCGTGGTGGCGATGAGCCTGCCGGCGACGGTGGTCGGGTTCTTCTATCTGCGCAGCGCGACCGACGCGCTTGATCAGGCGCGCGCCGAGCTCGCTGGCGCCGGCTATCTGCGCGCCCTCGGTACCTTCGAGGCCGCGGTGGTCACGCATGAGGGACGGGCGTTCGTGCTGGCCAATGGCGACGCATCGCGCGCGCCGGCAGTTCAGGCTGCCGCCGCACGCGCCGATGCCGCGTTGCATCGTCTTGCGCAACTCGATGCCCGGCTCGGCCTGCGCTACGGCGTGCGCCAGAACCTGCACGCAATCGAGGCGCAGTGGCGCGGCCTCGCCAACCCGGCGAGGCAAATGACCGCCGCGCAGATCACCGCCGCGCATCAGAACCTGCTCGCGCGCCTCGCGCGGCTGCGCGATGCGGTGCTTGCGGGCTCCCTCGCCAGCTCCGATCCGAGTCAGCGCAGCCGCAGTCTGCTGCAGATCGCCACACAGTACGCCCCGGCGGCGATCACTGCCGAGGCCGCTCTGCGCCGTTATGCGGTCGATGCCGCTGCCAAGGGCTATCTGGGGGGCGATGACCGCATGGGGATCAAGATCGCGGCCAGCCGCCTGCAGACGGCAGTCGGCTCGATGGAGAACGCGCTCGGGCAAGTGCCGGCCGACGATCGCACCTCGCTCGCCTACGCGCTACGGACCGCGCTCCTGCAGACAACCGTCTTTTACCAGACCGTCGCCAGCCAGATCCTCAATGCCAGCAATGTCAAGATTCCTGCCGCGGCACTCTACAATGACGGTGCCGGCGCCAACGGCGCGCTGACCAAGCTGCTCAGCGCGAGCGCCACCGCCGCCACCGACTCGCTGAGCGCCCGCGTTGCGTCCCTGCGCACCGCGCGACTGCTAAACGTGGCGCTGGTGCTCCTCGCCATCGTCCTGATTCACCTCGGCACGTGGGCCACCGAACGCGCGATACGCAGCCCGCTGCGCCGTGTCGTGACGGTGTTCGATCGCATCGCCGAGGGGCGCTACGACAGTGCCATCGATGCGAACCGGCGTGACGAGCTCGGCCAGGTGCTGAGCGCGCTCGCCTCGATGCAGGACAAGCTGCGTACACAGATCGAGAACGAGCGACACGTGGCGACCGAGAACGCCCGCATCCGCCAGGCGCTCGACAAGACCTCCACCGGGGTGCTGCTGGCCGACGCCAACCACAAGATCATCTATCTCAACGAATCGGCGCGCACGGGCTTCCTGGAACACGCGGTCAATTTCAGCGGTGTCCTGCCCGGCTTCGACGCCGGGGCGCTCATCGGTTCCGGGCTCGAGAGCCTCTCGAGCTCGCCGGCCGACGAGCGGCGAATTCTCGACACGCTCACGCGCGAGCGTCTCGAGGAGCGCACCTACGGCACCCTGCACTTGCGCGTGACCACCAACCCGGTGCTCGATCAGCATGGCGTGCGGCTCGGCACCGTGATGGAAATGAAGGAGCGCACGCAGGAAGTGCGAGTCGAGCAGGAGATGCAGGGAGTCATCGATGCGGTGACAGCCGATGACCTTACCCGCCGCATTGCGCTCGAGGACAAGAGCGGCTTCTTTGCGATGCTTGGCGCCGGAGTGAACCGGCTGGCGGACACCCTCGCCGAGATCGTCTCGCGCGTGAAGACGGCAGCTCGGGAGATTTCCATCGGTGCCGACGAGATCACCACGGGCAACACCAACCTCTCCACC
>JAKAYU010000263.1 GCA_021809525.1 Pseudomonadota bacterium
GGGCCGATCGGCACCGCGATCATGTCCTGCTCCAGGCGCTCGTCATACCGGATCCCGGCATCGAAACCGGCGGCGAGCACGTTGACGAAGCTGTCCTCGGCGACGACCTCCAGCCTGATCCGCGGGTAGGCGGTGAGAAAGGGTGGCACGATCCGCGGCAGGACGAGTCGCGCGGCGCTGATCGGCACATTGAGCCGCAGTGTGCCCGCCGGCTGGTCGCGCAATCCGCCCACTGCATCCAGAGCAGACTCCACTTCAGTCAGAGCCGGAGCGGCTCGCTCCAGCAGCTGCCGGCCGGCCTCGGTGGGCACGACGCTGGAGGGAATCAGATAGCTGGCCCGTACCACGGCTCGGCCGTGGCCTACTACCACATGCTCGCCGCCATGAGCAGCAGTCCCCAGGCGAACTTCGCGGGCGAGGACAAGTCCCGCCCCCGCCGCCCGTGCCGCACCCACAGCGCCGCGAACGCGGGCGCCAGTGCGATGATGAAGATTGGGTCGATCGTCTGCGTGATGCCCGCCGGCATCCTCCAGCCGAAGAGGTCGAGATCGGTGTCGCGCTACGCAAGCAGCGTGAAGGACCCGAACATCTGCATGTAGGCCATCCAGAAGACCGTGGAGGCGGCGAACAGCGCCATCTTGGCGAACACGCGGCTGAGCTCCTTGCCGGTGAAGTGAAGAGAAATCGGCTCACCGCCGGCTCGTCCATTCGCTGATCGCTCTCGAAAGAGTGCGTCCGCGATGCACAATCCACAAGCGTCTGCACCAGGAAAGCGCTTCGAAGCAAGCCCCTCACAACCCCGGCATTAGCCGGGGCGGAAGGTTCAGATATCGACGGCATGCCCGCCCTCTCTACTGATGGGGGCAACGCCGTCCGAGCGTAATTGACCCGAGCCCGCAACAGTGCGCCAGCCGCTGACGCTCAAGGAAGAAGGGCGGCCCGCCGATGAGGAGGGCCGCCAGGGATTTGGACAACTATTGCCAAGTGCTCGCGTTGGTTACCGCGATCGGCTGACCGCCGATGTACATCACCCACATGCCCGGCTCGGACGTACTCGAGGCTGTTACGGTCAGATCGTAGGTGTCCCCATTTGTCAGGAGATACGGGGAGGGGGCCGGCGGTTGGATGGCTGGGGCCACGGTCGACACCGGCGTGATGCTGAAGCTCGGAGCGTCCGCGCAGATCGCGTATGGCTTTCCGTTCTGGCACTCTCTCGGGGCGCGAGTGCCGGTGAGGTAGTACCAGTCGTTGTTTTCGTTCATCTTCAGCGGGAAGTAGGGCTGATCGCCGTAACTGCTTAGGGTAGTGGTCGTCTGCCACGCGGCCATCTCGATCGTTGCGCTCTTGCCAGGTGCGATCACCAGCGCTTCATCGTTCACCTGGTGGCCGAAGCGGGTGGCTGTAACGCTCTGCGCATCGGCTGCCGTACTCCAGTCCGCGACCAATCCGTATGGCGGTCTACCATTGCAGTAATCATACGTGGTATCGGCGGTCGCGGCGGTGTTCGAGTAGGGCTCGGAAAGATCTGTGAAGCCATTGACGACAGCATTGTCCCCGGTAAGAGATAGATCGCTTTCGACCGGAGCCAAGTTCGTGCAGGCATTGCCAACCTGCAGCTGATTCTGCGAGGTATTGGTGTACAGCTCGACGTACCAATCCGGGTTCTTGCTCGCTTCCACGTAGCCCTCATCGCCGGCAACATCGCCAGCACCGCCGCCCGGATTCGTCACCGCGTTGATCAGATGCGCCGCGAGCGCCCTGTATTGCGGATTGCCATTGTTCTGGGTATCGGGCTGCATTGCGATGAACTGTATGGGCGTGCCGTTGAGGGTCACCTGCCCGCGGATCGAGCAGGTATCCGTGCTCGGCAGCAGGCAGGGGACGGTCTCGTCCGCGCTCGATGTGAGGTATAGGGTTCCTTGCGGCAGGAAGAGCACCAGCACGGTGTTGCTCGTAATCGGGGCACCCCAGGCATCGTTGCTGACAATGGTCTGCTCGATCTGGCTCTCGGTGACCGTCGAGGGCCACGTGGTGGATGCCATGATCGCCGTGTCGGTCGTGCCGTTGCCGACGCCATACTCGGCAAGGGCGTTCCAGTACTTGGAGACCCCCACCTGCTGCAGGAAGACCTCGTAATCGTTCTCGTCGGTCGAGCCGCTGAAGAACACCGGCGCGAACACCGGGGAGGCGATGACTTTGGCCGTGGTTCCAGGGAAGGGCACGAGTTTCTCATCGACGTACGTCGGTGCTGCGGCCGGGTACGTCGAGCAGACGACTGGGACTGTGTATGTCCCGCTCGGTGGCGTATAGGCCAGCGTGTCCGGAGCGATGCCCGTGGAGGCGTCCGGTTGATCGAGTTGGGCGATCACCTGGCACTTGGCACCATCCGATGGTTGCGTGGTAACTGGCATCGCTATATGGATGCCGACTGCGCTGCCGTTACTCTCGTGGCCCGTGTAATCGTAGAAGATTCCCGGCGCCTGGTAGGTGCCATTGGCGGTAACGGTACCGGTGAGCGAGAAGGTCTCGGCGCCCGTGGCGTTGACGGCGATGGTGAAGGATTGCCCGGTCTTGAGGCCGGAAACGTCGATGGCGAGTTGGTACTCGTCCGTTCCGTTCGAGAGGGCCTTCCCTTCATGGCCGCTCCAGGTAATGCCCGGCGTGCTTGTGGAGACGCCGCCTGAGCCTGACGCTCCCGACCCGTTTCCGGGCGCTGTCGTACCCCCGCCACCACCACCACAGCCTGCGAGAACCGCGCACAGTGCGCCGGCGAGAAGCGCGTGAACGAGCAGCTTGGTTGTGTGTCGATATGCCATTTGTCGTGACTCCATAAACCCTGATTTCTTCGTCTCTTGGGGGTGCCTCACTATTTCTATCTTATCCCGAGCCGATGGAATCCGCCCGAGAGAAATCCGAATGCGCGTACGGATTCTCGTTCTTTTGGCGAACCGTTTGCTATAGAACTGCGTGAGCTATGCGCGGACCGCCCCTATGTCCGCGATCGCGCTCGGAGGGCTTGCCGGCGAACACCCGTAGAAATATCCGGGTGTTTCCTGAGTTTCCCCGTCGGCGTTTGCTATAGAGGAGATGTAGGTCACTACGAAAGGAGGGAGCAACATGAAGAAGCTCTCCAAGAAGGCCATGACGGGGTTGTCTCGGGAATTGAGGAAGGCCTCTTGGATCGCAGCTTCGGCAGTGTTCGCTCTGGGTATCCGCTTGCACCACAGTGTGCTGGGAGCTTGCCTGGGCGGCCTTGCGTGGGCGATCACGCAGGTTTTGGCAGCCGTGCTCGACTCCCTGCCATGGGAGTAGTAGTATGTTTGCCATGACTGCGCAGGCTTGGATGATTCTCGCAACGCTGGTGTACGTGTCAGTGGTAACACTCATCACCGGTGCGGCGATTATTTTCCGAGACAAAACGTCATCGTGACTTCGACGGCCTCCCCTTCCGGGAGGCCGTTTTCATGCCCGGACCAGCCCCGATGTGTGGGCCTCTTCTATCGGCTCAGGCGGCCCGGCGGCCGAGCACTTCGGCGCGGATCTCCATGGCGCTCGGGCGAGGATGGGAGGGGAAGCGCACCGTGCGGATGCCGGCGCTTGCAAGCATTGCATCCCGATTGGCGTCCTTCTGCGGGTCATGCGTGCGGTCGTCGAGCTCTACCACGGCGATGAGGTGCGCGCCTTCACGTGTGCACACGACATAATCCATGCGCTTGCGGTCGAAGGCCGAACGCACCCTCCAGTACGCCTGATGGGTCTTTGGGAGCGTCACGTCGAGGACGCCGGACATGGCGACTTGGCTGAACACCTTGCAGTCGGGCAGCGCTTTCTCGAGCCGCGCGAAGAACTCGATCTCGTTGTCTGTCATCAGCGGACGGCTGCGGAAGAGCTCGCGGCGGCGATAGGCGAAGAGGGGCGTACCCGCTTTCGTCAGAATCACCAATACCACGGCAACGGCCACTGAGATGAGAACCAGGCTAAGCACGTTCACTCCAATCTGTTGCTACCAACCTGGGCCTGCAGGCTAGGAAACATCACGCTCGATGTAAAGGGATAAAATCCGAACGGGCATTCGGAGAAGCCGTCTGGCTCGGGCGTGCGGC
>JAKAYU010000264.1 GCA_021809525.1 Pseudomonadota bacterium
CCGGATCGTAATGCGTGCCACCCCGGGCCGAGGGAACGGGTCCGAGATTACCTTCGCACAACCGGACTGCACTCCATGAGCGGGCTGTACCCCCGTGGCAAGGTTGTTGTGCGCCCTATAAATAGGGCGCGCACAACAACTTCCCCCTTGCCTAGTTGTGCGCACAACTTGTGCATGCACAACCGCCGCACAACCTCGCGCACAACTGGTGATTGCGAGGTGGAGGCTGGAGCCTCACGCGCGCGCCACGTGCAGATGCTAGCCACGTCCAGGGGGAGACGCGCCCCCTCGGCCCGCGCGCCGGCCCCTTGGGCGAGTCGCGACGTGCGCGGTGCTCCCGCTCGGCTGCCATCCCCGGTTGGTGCCGCACCGCACCGTTCGCGGCCTCCATCGGATTACCAATCCGGAAGCATTGGAAAAGAGCCAATGAAACAGTGTGTTACGGGACAATTTGCAAACGATTCACACTCCGGGCGCTCCATGCCGTCTGCCGTGAGTTGCCTCCCGGGTGCCGCATGAGCGCCTCGATGCCGGCGAAGCTCGCAGAAGCACTTGACCGCTCGAGGTGGCATGCCCCGCAGGAGCGCGCCGTATTGCGCGCTGCGGCTGTCGAGCTGCGTTCCCGTGGCCTAACACCCTTCGATATTGCCGAGGCGCTGCGGCTTTCTCAGCGCGCCGTGCGCGATTTGCTCGGCGTTCAAATCTGCGAGAGATCACATGACCGCGCGTAACAAATTCGCCGCCGAGCGTGGTGCCCGTATCCGGGAACTGATCCGGCAGCTCATGCTCGAGCACGCCGAGCACAACCCGCTGGCTCGGCCGCTGCCCGGAAAAACGCTTCAAGCGATGTTGGCCGACCAGGGGGTCCGCCTCGCGTTGTCGACGGTGCTCTGGCATGTGTCGCGCGTGCGGCTCGCCGCCGACCTCGATGCACTCGATGCCGAGGCCGGGAGTGGCAGTTAGGTTGGAATCGTTCCGATTCATCGCCGCCGATCCGGTCGATAGGATTATGGCCATGAGCGCGCCGACCTTTCGCGCCGTTGGAGTATCCCGCTTGCCCGCAATTAAAGGACGCCGAGGCCCCTGCAAGGTCTGCGCGCACCCTGAAGTGGCGCGGATAGAGCTGCTGCTCGCCTCGGGCGCTGGCCAGAACGCCACCGCGCGCAAGTTCAATCTGAGCAAGGATTCCGTCTTCCGTCACTGGAATGGCCACGTCTCGGCGGAGCGCAAAGCGGCCTTGATCGCCGGCCCCGCCGCCCTGCAGTCGCTCGGCGCCAAGATCGGCGAGGAGGCCGAGAGCGTTCTCGACCTGCACAAGGCCGTGCGTGCGCCGCTGTGGGCGGCCTACGCAGCCGCTGCCGAGGTGGGCGATGCCGTGACGCTGGATCGTATCTCCGGGCGCCTGACTGACTCGATCAATGCCACGGGGCGCCTTACTGGCGAGCTGGCTTCGAGTCCGCTGGTGCAGAACAACGTGCAGATAAACCTGATCGCAAATCCCGAGTTTGCCCGGTTCCAGTCTGACCTGTTGCGCGTGCTATCGAAGTACCCCGAGGCCGCGCGCGCCGTCATGGCCGAATTCCAGCGTCTCGACGGTCCGCCCTCGATGGCTCGGCCGGCTTTGGAGCATGGCAAGTGAGCGCACAGGCCGGACTTCATGCGGCGTTCGCCGAGGCACTCGCGGGGGCATGGCGCCTCACCGCGAGGCCCGAGCAGCTCGCGCCAGATGGTGACTGGACGACATGGATATTCTGCGGCGGCCGAGGTGCCGGCAAGACTCGCTCCGGCGCAGAGTGGATACTCGAGCGCGTCGCATCGGGTGCAGCGCGATTCATCCACCTGATCGCACCGACTGCGGGCGACTGCCGAGACGTGCTGCTCGAGGGGCCGGCCGGCATCCTGACGATTGCGCCGAGTCATGCGAGACCCATCTACCAGCCGAGTCTGCGCAAAGTGACATGGCCGAACGGCGCTCAGGCGCTGCTGTTCTCGGCTGATGAGCCCGACCGCCTCCGCGGCCCGCAGTGCGACACGCTTTGGATTGATGAACTCTGCGCTATGCGCACGGCGCAGGACGTGCTGGATATGGCCTTCATGGGTCTGCGCCTGGGCAAAGACCCGCGAGCGCTCCTGACGACGACGCCGAGGCCGATCAAGCCCTTTAAGGCCCTGCTCGCGCGCGAGGGGCAGGATGTCGTCGTCACGCGATCGAGCAGCTACGCCAACCGGGAGAACCTCGCGCCGCAGTTCTTCGCTCAGATTGTGAGCAAGTACGCGGGCACCCGCCTGGGGCGGCAGGAAATCGACGCCGAACTGCTGACCGACGTGCCCGGTGCACTCTGGCACCTCGAGCGCATCGAGGAGCTGCGCGTAACACGCGCGCCCGAGCGCCTCGAGCGCGTCGTCGTTGCAGTCGACCCCGCAGTCACTTTTGGGCCGGACAGTGACGAAACCGGCTTGATCGTTGCGGGCCTCGGCTCAGACGGGGCAGGGTACGTGCTCGACGATGCGAGCGGCCGGTATCCGCCCGAGGAGTGGGCGCGCAAGGCTATCCAGTTGTACCGGCGATATGGTGCTGATCGGATCGTGGCCGAGACGAATCAGGGCGGCGATCTTGTCGAGAAGACCCTGCGCTCGGTCGACCCGTCGATTCCGTTCCGTGGCGTTCACGCCAGCCGCGGAAAGATCACGCGCGCCGAACCCGTGAGCGCGCTCTATGAGCAGGGCCGCGTGCATCACGTTGGCGTATTTGGGCCGCTCGAGGATCAGCTCACCAGCTACGACGGCTCCCGCGGTTCATCGAGCCCCGATCGCCTCGATGCGCTGTGCTGGGCGATTCACGAACTCATGCTCGGGACGCCACCGGGCGGCTATATCAAGCCCGAGGCGCTGCTCGCACCGGCCGCCGATGCGGGACTCGGCCCCGTTGAATTCCCTGAGATGGCCTCGGGCCTGTTCGCGCTCGTGGCGGCCGGCATTGATCCAGACGCGCCCGATGATATTGCCGTCGTCGTCTTTAGCTTCTGGCTACACGGCGAGGGGCGCACCCCGCTTGTGGTACTCGATTGGGACATCGACACGCTCACGCCCGAACTGATGCGCGACTGGGCGCCCGGAGTGGCCGAGCGCCTGGGTGAACTACGGCGGGAAATCAGGGTGCCCGGCTTCGGCTCGCCCGTCGCCATTGAACCGCAAGGCCTCGGCGTGACGCTGTATCAGGATGTGCAGCATGCGCACTCGGTTGAGCTGATCGGCGCGGCTAGCGCCGAGCAGGACATTGTGCGGATGCCGCTATCGCAGCGCGTGCTTGCGGCAAGCGGTCATGTGAACGCGGGACGGGTGCGAATCTCTCGGCACGCACACGAAAAGACGACGACGCACCGCGGCGTGACGCGCAATCACCTGATACACGCAATCGCCGGCTTCGGAGTGTCGGGCACAGAACAGCAGCAGGTCGGCGCATTGCTCGCCGCCTTCGCGGACGGAGTGCTCGAGGTCTTCGCTGATCCGCGCACGAAGGTCTGAACTATGAGCATGTTCCGAAGATCGCCCCCGAACGCTACGACCGCGCCGACGAAACCCGCGGCGCTTGGCCCTGATGCGCCCGGCTCATGGATCATGCTCGCGCCTGGGCGGCACTTCATCGACGGCGCGTGCGTGGAAGTCCCGCCGAGCGAGCAGTTACTGGTTCCGTTTCCGGTGAAACCCGGGCGCCGAGTAGTAGACGGCAAGATTGTCATTGCGCCGCTGATCTATCAGTCGAGGTAATCCGATGCTCACTAAGTCGACGAAGCTGCCGCTGCCGCCCGCGCTGACCGAGCAGCTCGAGCAGGCCGCGCAGGCACTTGGCAGCACGCCCGCGAGCATTGCACGCGCGGCGCTCAATGAGTGGCTCACGAAGCACGCGCCGCCCGCGGTTCCGGCCCAACAGCCGAACCGATAGGTCGATAGGTTAGAAACAAACTTATTTATTGTGACTCGCTCACACCGCATCATACTCACCATGTCAACACAAACTCGCGTGACTCTTTCGCTGCCTCCCGGCGTGGTTCGCCGCCTCGACCGCGCCGCTGCCGGTGCGCGCCGATC
>JAKAYU010000265.1 GCA_021809525.1 Pseudomonadota bacterium
TAACCCTGCTCGTTCAGCTGCGTGCTCGCCATGGCCCGAAAACCGTGCGGCACGATGCGATCGGGTCCGTATCCCAATCGCTTCAGCGCCTGACCGAGCGTCGCATCCGAGATCGGCTTGCCCCGAACCAACCCGGGAAACAGCAGGCCGTTGGGATCGCCGCCGGTGATTGCTTGCAAATCTGTGAGCAGCATCACGGCCTGCCGGGATAACGGCACGAGGTGCTCGCCGGGGTTCTTGCGGCGCATCTTCATGCGCTCACCCGGAACGCGCCACAGCGGCCCTGCGGTCGGCGCCAATCCCTGCGACCCGCTCACCCCCGCATCAACGCGACCGTTGAGATCAAACTCACTCCACCGGGCGTTACGCAACTCCCCAGGGCGAACGAACACCAGCGGCAGGATCTTCAGCGCATACTCCGTGGACGGATCGCCGCTGTATGCATCGATGGCCCGCATCAGCTCGCCGATCTCTTCGGGCTTGGTCAGCGTCGCGTACTGCTCGGCGTGCACCGGCGCGAGCAGCCCACGCAGGTCCGCCGCCACGTCGCGCTCGCAGACCCCGCGCACGACCCCGTAACGCAGCACACGCCCCATCTGCGCTCGCACCCGATGTGCGGTGTCGCCCCGCCCGCTCGCCTCGATCGCAAGGAGCACCGGCCGAATATCCGCGGGCAGTACGCTCGAGGCGGCAAGGCTCCCGAGCGCAGGCAGCCAGTGCGCCAGAATCTGCCGCTCCCGCCGCGCCGTGCGCGGCTCCCAGGGCTGCTTGTCGGCCCACTCCTCGGCCAGCGCACGGAGCGAACTCGCCTGCCCGCCCCCGCCCCGGCGCCGATCGCCCATCGGGTCGCGGCCTACCTTGAGCTGCGCGCGGGCTTCGGCGGCGAGCTCCCGGGCGCGCTCCACCCCCACCTCGTCCGCGAGACTCCCGTACCGACCCAGGGCCAGCACCTGCTGCACCCGCTTCCCGTCGCTTAAGCGCACCGCGCGGTATTGCAGCCGCCAGAGCTTGCTGCCGGCGGGCATGACCTCGAGGTACAGGCCCCGGCCGTCGAAGCGCTTATAGGGCTTCGGGCCGGGTTTGAGCGCGCGGATCGCGCGATCGGTGAGCTTCTCGGCGGGCATGGCGGGGCTCCTGCGGGGCCGTTGCGGGAGGCCAAGGGGCAGACCCCGCATACCGTCACAGGGCGCTACCGTCACCGCCGATCATACCGTCACAATGAGCCATTCACCAATAGCGCCGGATGTCGCACTATGTCGCAGGACGTTCCGAAGTACTTGTTTTTACTCGATTTCGCTTCAGCGCGCGACACCCGGAAACACTGAACTGGCGGAGAGGGTGACCGCCACAAATGGCGTATTTTTCTGTTTCACATGCGCTCTTGTGCGTAGCCAGTGCGTAATTCCTGATCGCTACGGCCAATCATCGAACCCGTGAGCATTAAGGCACTGTCGTAGGCTTGACACGCCACGGCCAGTCGACGTGAAATGTGCTCAACGCTCGGCTCCCATGGACGGGCCAGAAGGACACAGGCGTCGGCTAGCTAGTATGCCCCCGCCGAAGAGCAGCAAGGGTGGACACGCTGCACAGTGCTGCCGAGCGACTCGGGACGATCAGCAAACAGAGCTGCCCGAATTCCAACCCGCAACTAGCCTAGTAACGCGGGGTAGTGGGTCACAACGCCGACTGTTTTGAGATGGTGGTTGGCGCGCGAGAGCAGTGATCCATGAGCGGGGCGTAAACGACGTGGGGAGGACCCCACAGGGCACAACCCGGGTTGCGCGGCTTGACTCGATCAAGCGGCAATACCACCCTCTGTGAACACCACCTCTATCGCCGCGTGTGCGAGCACGCGGCACAGAGGTCGCTGTGTTCGCACTCATTGACATTGAGTTAGACCCGCGACCCGCCTCGTAGGCGGGAACGGCGGCGTGCGCGCCGGGTTGGCGCGAAAGAGTACGGCCGGGCGGCAAGGAATGGAACCTGCCGCCAGGCCGCTGCGTACGCACGTCGTAGGTGCTCTATCAGCTTCGGCGCGGGACCAATACGCCGCGCTCTCCCCTGATGACCAGGGTCAGGGGGCGCTCTCTGCCGATGCAATCCTGCGCGAGGCGTGCTGGTCGGATGAGCGCCTCGCCCGCGTCATGGAGTGCGGAGTCACCGCCTGGGGCTGGCGGCACAAGGGCTGGACGGAACGCGACATCCGCGACGAAGCCAAACATCGGATCGCCACCCTGTGGCGCGCCGGCCGCTCGCTGTGGGCGTCCTCCTACAAGGCCAGGTATGGCGTCACGCCCACGACGTTGATGCGGCTGGATCCTACCGCCGCCCTGCGCGGCGAGCGGCGCAACATGCGATGCTGCGTGCGCCGCGCCGAGGAGGCCGCCGCGCTTCTCGCCGGTCACGTTGGCAGTCGGGGACGGCAGTCGCAATATGCATCTTGCAACGCGCGGTGGCGCCGCGCCGAGCAGCTCGAGCAACAGTCGAAGTGGATGGATGAAACGCTGGTGGTCGATACCGAAACTGGCGAGGCCATCCCGCTGGCGAAGGTGGCGCGCCAGCCCCGACAACGCCGCGCCGAGCTTCACGTGGTGACCCGCGGCATGATTGACTATGAGGTTGCGCAGGGCCGCTGGCCATACTTCATCACATTGACGTTGCCGGCGACTTGGCACCCCTCCCCGAAATTCGGGCGTGTCAAGTGGGATGGCAGTCTGCCTGTGGCTGGGCAGCGTGAGTTGCGCCGCCGTTGGGCACTTGCCCGGGCGCGTGCCAAAAAGGCCGGTATCGATCTCGTAGGCGGCCGGTTCGTCGAACCTCATAGCGATGGCTGCGTTCACTGGCACCAGATACAGTTTCTCCGCGACGACGAGGTGCAGCGGGTCATTGCCATCCTGACCGCCGTGTTCGGCGACCTCGGCCCCGCTGTGCGCATCGAGCGCGCGCACAGTGCCGAAGGTGCGGCCAAGTATTGCATGGCGTACTCAGCGAAGACGGCCGCCTGTCGCGACGGCAAGATTGGGCAGCACGTCACCGGCGATGAGCTCACCGGTGTTGACGCATGGCGCTCGACGTGGGGCATCCGGGGCTGGCAGCTATTTGGCATCAAAGGTCGGCTCGGCGTATGGCGAGAGTGCCGCCGCAGATTACCGGACGATGCCCCCGCCGAGCTCCGCTCACTCGCGCAGCCCGCGCGGGCCGGCAAATTCCGGGAATTTCACGAGGAGGCCGAGCGCACCGGCGCGCGGATATGGGCGACGGACGAGGAGCGTGAATACCCCGACCCGGACCCAGCCCGCCAGCAGCAGGCTGCGGCGCACGGGCAGCGCGCCACCCTGACCCTCCGCCACCGTCGGACGGTCGGCGTTCACCTCGACGCTCACGGCGTCTGTGTGACGACCCGCACTCGCCGCTGGGTCCTCATCCGCGCCGAGGACTCCGCCGCCGCGTCTGCGGCGGCCTTGGCAGACTCATGCATAACTGTAACCGGGACCGAGGCGGCAAAATCAGTGTGGCGCGGCCAAACGCCTCCCTCCCAGGCGCCCCCGCCTGCTTCCTGACCGAATGGCGGCGCTCTCAGCGTCTAGCTCCCCTGATGGAGACCTGGATGAATGACCCCTGGACGGGCGGCTATCGAGACGCACGCGCTGCACGACATCTACGCCGGTCCCGCCGATCTCGCCAGAATCGTTGCGGAGGACCAAGCGGCCCTTGCGAAGGCGCGAGGGGCGGCGGCGTAGTCCCCTGCCCCTATATCGTTCACACTGGAACCCCAAGTGTCCAAGGAGTTTTGCGATGGGCGGGGCCTCGACTCCTCGTCCCCTGGGACACGGGGCCCACCCGATAGCCCGCCAGAGCCATCTCGAGCGCTGTTTGCCCTGACCTTGGCTGTTTCCTACACAAGTGCCACCTGGGTCGCCGGACCAGATTCAGGGTGGCACGGTCAAACGTCATCCTCTACGGCGACGTCAATTGACGTAGAGAGTGCCCCGGGCGCCATCTGAGGTGCGCAGCAACCCTCCCCTGTACCATGAAGCGGATTTCCGCCTAACAGCGGGCGGCCCGGCCTGGTCGAACGGCATT
>JAKAYU010000266.1 GCA_021809525.1 Pseudomonadota bacterium
GGAACGGATCCGGGCACGGTATCGCGCCCGTGTGGCGGCACGGGCCGAGCGCGCGGCTGCGCCGCCTGCGGCGCGCAGCGCAGTGGCGGCTCCCGAGCCGCTGTCCTGCGCGCCGGCCGCAGCGCCGAGCGGCTCTCAGCAGCGCCGGCAGCAGGCGGTGCGAGAGTGGCGCGCGTACCGCGAGGCGCAGGGGCGCGCCGTGGGCGGCGAAGTCGGCCGCAGCGAGTCATCATCGAGCGAGACGCTGCGGCGCGAGGCGCTCGAGGCGTGGCGCGAGCGCCGGGCGGCGGCGCAGGAAGGGCCCGAAGCGCGCAAGCAGACAGAGTATTCCTCCGGTGCCGCGCAGGATGCGGGGCGGGATGGCCGCTCCGATCCGGACTTCTCGTACTGACTGTGGGCTCAGTTGAAATCGTGCGCGTAGGCGAGCATCGCCCCGCCGCGCACCGGCACCACGCTGACCATCGAGTTGCCCATCGCCTGGCGCGCCCTGCGGTCCATCACGAAGTGCGCGGTGGCGATGCCGAGTGCCGCCGCCGCCACGGTGTCGGAGAACCAGTGGGCGTTGTGCTTCATGCGCAAGTAGGCAGTGCCAAGACCGATGCCGTAGCCGAGCACGCGGCGCAGCCAACGGATGCGCGGATTGCCGGACTCGGCGAGCACGGTGCCGATGGCGAATGCGGCCGTCACGTGCAGCGACGGAAAGGAGCTGCCGCCGGCGAACCACTTGTTGGGGTTGGTGGTCTGGTAGGGCCGCTGGCGCCCGAAGGCGTACTTCATCGCGAAGCCGGTGAGGGAGGCCAGGCCCGCTGATTCGAGCATGTTCCACGACTCGGACTGCCCCTCGCTGCTGTGCGTGACGGTGGCGTACGCCCAAGTCAGGGCGAAGGCCGCGAAGCCCGGCATGGCGTCGGTGAGCGTGGCACTCGAGGGCGGCTTGCCGCCAAGCGGGCGGCTCGAGCCGGCATCGAAATGGTTGCGCACCTGCGTGTCGTAGTGGTGCGCGATCGCGACCGCCGCAATCGCCCCGCCGAAGTACT
Source organism: Pseudomonadota bacterium (assembly GCA_021809525.1). Classification (GTDB taxonomy): domain Bacteria; phylum Pseudomonadota; class Gammaproteobacteria; order Steroidobacterales; family Steroidobacteraceae; genus 13-2-20CM-66-19. Next base: position 1,038 of record JAKAYU010000266.1, read on the forward strand.
CCCAGTTGCGCCGCTTCCAGTGCAGCGGATCGGTGTAATACGCCTTCATGTCCTTAAGGGAGCGGAAGAAGAGCATCTTCAGCCCGGTGCGCTTCTTGCGGTAATGGATCGCGCTCGGGGAGGGCAATGGGGCGGGAAGCGCCGTGCTCTGGGCCGCAGCCGGCGCCGCTTGCGCGGCGTGCACCAGGGGCGAGAGGCAACCGAGCAGCAGCGCGATGCCGAGCAGCCGTACGTGGCGAAGCGAGTATTTGATCCTCATCCGGGGATTTTAGGGATTTCCGCGCCGGCCGGTAGAGGGTCGGGGGAATAAATTCACGCTGCGTGCCGCTCCCGCCGCTCACCCCGGGGCGGAACTTGCCTCAGAACACGTGCGCGAACGCCACCGCCGCCAACGCGGCGAGCAGGGCCGGGGGCATCACGAGCATGCCGAGTTTGAGAAAGGCCGTAGCGTCGATGTGCACCCGCTCGCGCCTGAGCGCGATCAGCCACAGGATGGTCGCGAGCGAGCCGGTGGCCGAGAGATTCGGGCCGAGATCGACGCCGATCAGCAGGCTCGCGCGCAGGCTCGAGAAGCCGTGCGCCGCACCGAGCGAGGCGGCCATCAGCGCCACGGGAAGATTGTTCATGACATTGCTCGCCGCCGCCACGCCCCCTCCGGCCGCGAACAGCGCGAGCCGGCCGGAATGCAGCGCCAGCTGTCCGATGAGCCCGCCGAGTGTGGCGAGCAGACCGGTGCGGGCAAGCCCCGCCACCAGCACGAACAGTCCGGCCACGAGCGGCAGCACGCTCCAGGACACCTCTCTCAGCAGCGGCCAGGGACTGCGCCGCTCGGTGGCAAGAACCAGCCCCAGGGTTAACACGGCGGCGATGCAGGTCGGGGCGCCCAGTTCCCGTCCGGTGGCGGATGCCGCGAGCAGCGCCAGCACGGTGAGGCCGATGCCGGCGGCAGCCAGTCGAGCGGCCCGGCTCAGGCGGGGCACCGGCACGTCGTGGGTAAATGCGCCCCGCAAAGCATCACGCTGCGTCAAACGCAGCACCACGAAGGTCGCGCCGATGGCCAGAGCCGAGGGAAGCAGGAATTGCGCGAGCCACGGGCCGAGCGGCGGCAGGTGGCTCGCGTAGACGACCAGGTTGGCCGGATTGGCGATCGGCAGCAGAAAGCTGGCGGCGTTGGCGATGAACGCGCAGATCAGCAGGTACGGCAGCGGCTCGGTGCGCGCGTGGCGCGTCGCGGCGTAGACCGCGGGCGTCAGGACCACCGCCGTGGCGTCGTTCGACAGCAGCGCCGTCACCCCGATCCCGACCAGGTAGATGAGCACGAACAGCCGGTGCGGCGCGCCGCGTGCCGCGCGCACCGCGTGCGCCGCAACCCAATCGAACAGACCCTCGGCCCGGGCCAGTTCGGCGAGCAGCATCATGCCGGCGAGGAACAGATACACGTCGGTGCCCCGGCCCACGGCGATCCAGGCCTCGCGCCACGAGACCAGCGAGCCCACCACCAGCAGCGCCGCGCCGGCGACCGCCCAGAGCGCTTCCGAGATGCCCCAGGGGCGCAGCAGCATGCCGCTCACCGCGATCGCCGCGATCAGCCAGGTGATGTCGTTCGCGAGGCTCGCGTGAAGAATGGGCACGGACGGTCCGCTGTGGCCAGTGCGCCATTGGACTGATCGCGCCCGCCGCCGTCAAGGCGGCGGGCGCGGCTCACGGCCGTGCGACTTGCTGCCTTACGACGCCGGTCGTAGACTCGGGCCGTGAACAACTTCCGCCTCCCCGCCGATGATCTGGAGTACACCGTGCTCGCGGCGCTGTGGGATCTCGGCACCGCCTCGGTGCGCGAGCTGCACGAGCGGCTCGGCGTGCCCCACGGCCTGGTGTACACGACCATCGCCAAGGTGGTCGATCGCCTGCGCGAGAAGGGGCTGATCCAGCGCCAGCGCCGGGGAGCGGCGTTTCAGTACCGGCCGAGAGTGGCGCGCGAGACGGTCGAGCGCGCCCGGGCGCGCAGTGCGCTGCGGCGCCTGCTCGGGACCACCCCGCGCAGCGCCGCCGCCGCGCTGGTCGAGGCGGTCGAGGATCTCGATCCGGCGCTGCTCGCCGAACTGGAGCAGGCGGTGGCGGCCCGGCGGAGGGCAAGGCATGGAACGTGAGACGCTGACGACGATGCTGCTGATGATCTTCGGCGGCTGCGCGCTGCAGGCGCTGGCGGCGTGGCCCGGAACGTTGCCCGCCGTGACGGACGCCGGCGCGCTCGAGCAGGCGGCGTGGCTCAGGGTATGCCTGCCGGCGCTCCCGATGCTGCTCATCGGCGCGTGGCTCGGCGGCTGGGCGCTGACGCAGCCCGATCCGGTGCGCGAGCGGCTCGATCCGTTCGTGGTGGTTGCTCTGTGGCTGCCCTTCGGCCTGCTCTTCCTGCGGGCGGCGCTGCGGGCCGTGTGGGCACTCGTGCGCGAGCCGCCCGAATGCGGCGTGTCGACCATCGGTTTCATGACGCCGCTCGTGTTGTTCTCCCCCTTCCTTGCCCGCCAGCTCGATGAGCCGGTAATCCAGGCGGCCCTGGCGCACGAGCGCGCGCACGGCCGGCACCGCGACCCGCTGCGCATCTGGTTGGCGCAGCTCATCACCGACCTGCAGTGGCCGTGGCCGCGCGCGCGGCGCCGTTTCGAAGCGTGGCTCGAGGCGCTCGAATGGGCGCGGGACGATGAGGCCCGCCGGCAGGGCGTTGAGGGCTCGGATCTGGCTGCGGCGGTGTTGGCCTCGGTGCGCTACCTCGGCGCGCTGACCCCGCGCGAGCGCACGGCGCTGAACGGCACGCAGCTGGCGCACGCGCGCCTGATCGGCGATGGGCAGACCCTGCGCCGCAGAATTGCCCGGCTGCTCGCGCCGCTACCGCGGGCTGTGGATGCGCAGGGGCGCCGCGTATGGGGTATGCCGGCCAGTGTGGCGCTGTGGATCCCGTTGCTCGGCGCGGTCCTCGTGCTCGGGGTGCTTTACGGTGGGGC
>JAKAYU010000267.1 GCA_021809525.1 Pseudomonadota bacterium
CAATACCGCGGCCAACGCGAGCTGCGCGGTCACCAGAGCAGTACGGACACGCAGCTCGCCGCGCCCCCCGGTGCTATGCGCGTCCGCCTCCTTGAGTGCCCCGGCCACATCGCGTCGAATGAAGGAGAGGGCCGTTACCGAAAACACCAGTGATGAGAGCACCGAGAGACTGAGGGCAATGAGTGCGGCGGCCTGCCAGATATTCGCCGGGACGGCAATCCGCGTACTCCCGAATCCCGTTCTGAGCAACATGGTCAGGAGTGCATGACCGACGACGAACCCCAGCGTCCCACCGATGACACATAACGGAAGGCTTTCGAACAGCAGCTCGCGTAGCAGCACCCACGTATCCGCGCCCAGCACCTGCCGCATGAGCAGCTCGTTGCGCCGCGCCAGCGCGCGGGCAATGAAAAGATTGGCGAGGTTGAACCAGACCAGCGCCAGCAGCAGACCCGTGACCCATTGAGCGAGGTTGAGTCGGTATCCCAGTTGGCGCACGAGCGCAGTGCGCAACGGCCGCACCCCGATGTCCGGTCCGAACCATCTGACCTGACCCTTCAGGGCGGGCGGAAAGTGGGTGATTTGCCGCGCCAGTATCGAGCGTGCCTGAGTGCGCAGCAGCGCCGGGGTGATGCCCGGAGCCACGCGTGCGATCATTCCGATCTGCCCGAAGTAGAAGCCGGCCATTGCGCCATCGGGCCGTGGAGGGATGACGGGTATCCACAGCATGGTGTCGCTTTGCGGAAAGTCGAATCGCGCCGGCATCACGCCGACCACCGTGTACGCTCTCCCATTGAGGCGCACGAGTCGACCAAGCGCGTCCGGGGAACCGCCGAACATGCTCTTCCACAGGCTGTAGCTCAATACCACTTGGCCGGGAACCCCGCGGCGTTCCGCGCTCACACCGAATACCCGGCCCAGCACAGGCCGGACACCCAGAGTCGTGAACAGGGACGCGGAGACCACCGCTCCCGTCACGTGTTCTTCAAGCGCATCCGAGTCGAGGTTGAAGCTTCTCGTCTCCGACACACCTGCGGCCGCTATGGCACCCGCGTCCGCCCTCAGCGCGGCGTAAGTGTCGTACGCCATCCCGAACGTATGCCCTGGGAACGCTTTGCTCGTGACAAATACGTCCATCAGCCGTTCGGCTCCGGGATAGGGAAGGGGCGCGAGCAGATAGCCGTACAGAAGGCCAAGTGTCGCAGTATTGGCGCCGATTCCTAACGCCAGCGCGAGAATCACCGCGACGGCAAATCCCGGCCGGCGAAACAGCCGCGCAATGAGCTCCATCATGACCTGCGCGATGCGTCTCAGCACCATGGACCTCGACCCGGCGGCGCGTTCACCCCCGAACCGGGTAAACCGCCTGCCGAATGTGTATCAACCATGTCGACCGTAACCCGGGGAACAGCGCCGTGGCGGTTCATGTCCTGCGCCGGTAGCTCGGGGGGCATCTGCCGCAATGAACTCAGTGCCTCTGCCGGACCGGCCCCCATCCCGACTTCGCAGCCGCAGGCCCGCAGCCGCTGCGAGCACGCCCCGTCACTCTCGGGATCCTCATCTGCGGCCAGACTCATCGGTTTGACCTTGCCCGACTCATGGCCGCAGCAGCTACCGGTCCCGCAGCGCTTCCATGGGCGGGACCTGACTGGCACGCAAGGCCGGCAGCCAGCCCGCAAGAAGCGTGATCAGACCGAGGATCGTCACGACGAGCAGCAGCGAGAGCGGATCGGCGGCCTGAACGCCGTAGAACGTTGCCGAGAACACCCGACCCAGCACCACGACGCCGCAGATCCCGAGCACGGAGCCGAGCAGCAGCAGCCAGCCCGCTTCCCGCAGCACCAGCCCGCGCAGTCTGGCGCGATCCGCACCGAGGGCGGCACGCAGACCGAATTCCGGCTTGCGCTGACCGACGAGGTAGCTCTGCACGGAGTAAAGACCTACCGCGGCCACCGACAGTGCCCCGAGCGCGAACATCAGCACGAGCACCGTTACCGCGCGCCGCGGCGCGAGGGTTCCCGATAGCCGCTGGTGCATGCTGCGCACACCGTAGATGGGCACGCCGGGCAGAACCGAGGCGACGGTCCTGCTCAATGCCGGCAGAATCCCGGCGGTGCTGAGCCGGGTGCGGACGGCGACGTACCAGGTGGGAATGGCCCACGAGAAGACCGACCCCTTCATCCGCAGAACCTCGGCACGGTCGATGTAGACAATCCCCGCGGACGTGCGCGAGCCGATGTGCGCCTGCCGGGTATCTCCGACGACGCCGATGACCCGAAACAACAGGCCTGCTCGAGAGTCGTTTGGGGCGTCGAAATTGAACTGGCGACCCACGACATTCGTCTTTCCGAACAGCGCTCGTGCAGCCGTTGCGTCAATCACCGCATCGCCTGCATTCGAGGCCGCATCCTGCGCCCGGAACATCCGCCCCGAGAGCAATTGAACGCCCATGGTCCGCAAATAGCCCGGATCGGTGACGATCGCAAAGACTTGAGGCCTGTGTTTCCCGTCGTATGGGTTCGGATAGGCGGCATAGCCCATGCTCTGACCATCGAAGGGCACATCGCTGGCAATCGTCGCGGCCAGAACTCCCGGCACTCGGCCCAGGCCGGCGCGCAATCGCGCCAGCTGCGCCCGCAGGCGGGTCCTCTGGCCGGGCGTGTTCGCCACGGGCACGTGGACCTGGAAGGTGATCACGTGCCGCGGCTGGAAGCCGAGGCTCACCGCATCCAGCTTCATCAGGCCGTGCACCAGCATCACACCGACGCCGCTCAATGTGAAGGCGAGTGCGAGCTGCGTGACGACCAGAGCACCGCGCAGCCGATGCTCACCGCGGCCGCCGGTGCTGCGCGCATCGGCGTCCCGCAGTGCCTGCGATAGATCCTGGCGGCGTATGAAGTGCAGCCCGGCGAACGAGAACACCAGTGCGGACAGTAGCGCGAGCGCCACGGCAATGGCGGCGGCGACGGTCCACTCGTGAAGCGGAAACGCAACCGCAGTGTTCGCGAACCCTGCATGCAACAGCACCCTCAGCAGCCCCTCTCCGAGGAGCATTCCAGCAAGGCTTCCCGCCAGGGACAGGGTCAGACTCTCCCCAAAGAGCTGCCGGAACAAGATCTGTGTGTCAGCGCCAATCACTCGCCGCACGATCAACTCGCCCCGCCGCGCCAGAGCCCGGGCAATGAACAGATTCGCCAGGTTGAACCACACCAGCAGCAGCAGCAGTCCGGTGGCGATCTGGGCGAGCACCAGGCGGGCATGAAGGTTTCCGAGCAGAGCCGTCCGCAACGGCTTGACGGCAATACGCATTCCCATCGTCTTGAACAGTGGAATGGCAGAAGGATCGGGGAAATGCTCGATCTGCCGCTGCAACACAGCCCGGGTCTGCACCGCCAGCTGATGCGGATTCACACCGGAGGCGAGACGAGCGATCATCGTGTCGTGCCAAGCGGTCAGGTTGTACGGCTGGCGATCGAACGGCCTGATGACCTTTGGTAGCCACAACTCGGTCTGCGCAGTGGGAAACCGGAAGCTGCGCGGCATGACGCCGATCACCGTGTAAGCGCGCCCATTGAGGTTGACCGTCCGCCCGAGCGCGCTGGGATTGCGATTGAACAGCTGCGACCAGAGCCTCTCACTCAGCACCACCTCGGGCGCGGCACCCGGTTCATTGGCACCGGCCCCGAACACGCGGCCGAGCGCTGCCTTCACCCCCAGGGTGCTGAAGAGGGAAGCGGAGATCGCCGCGCCGCGCACGTGCACCAGGCTGGTGCCCGAGGCGAGGTTGAGGCTGCGGGTCTTGATCATGCCGGCATCGCGCATGGCGGTTGTGCCGGCGCGAAGATCGAAGTACGTCGGATAAGACATCCCGAGGTTGCCCGGCATTTGCCTGGCGGTGAAATAGACATTCACCAGTCGGCCGGCGTGCGGGTACGGCAGGGGCGCCAGCAGGTAGCCGTAGAGCAGATTCAGCGTTGCGGTGTTCGCGCCAATGCCGAGCGCGAGGATCAGAATTACCGCC
>JAKAYU010000268.1 GCA_021809525.1 Pseudomonadota bacterium
GGGCGTGAACACCAAAGCGCCGCAGCCCTGGCGTTCATGCACATGGGTCTCCGGGAGGTCCGGCTATCGCCGGATTGCTTATAGAGGAAGGCACTATCATGTTCATACCCAAAGCGATTGCCTTAGTGACCCTATCCGCCGCGGCTCTTCTCGGCGGCTGTCATTCCGAGCGAGTGAGCTTTAAGCAGGATGTCCGTCCTGTCCTCGAGCACAACTGCGCGGTGTGCCATAGCCCTGGTGGCATCGGCTATGAAATGACCGGATTCAGCGTGCAAAGCTATGCCACCCTCATGAAGGGGAGCAAATTCGGACCGCTCGTGATCCCGGGATCGAGTCAGCAGAGCGACCTCATATGGTTGCTCAGACACCGGGCGTCCCCGGCGATGAGCATGCCAAAGAGGTGTGAGGGCCTGGCGACGGCCGATGGCAAGTGCGCAGTCGCATCCGCGCACGCGAGGATGCTGCCCGCGTCGCAGGTGGACATGATCGCCAGGTGGATTGACCAGGGAGCGCGCGACAATTGACCGGCGGGTGCGCGACAGGGCGCCACGGGGCAGAGCGCGAGGCAAATCAAGAGTGTGCGGGGTCCAGCGCGGCTCCGCAGACAGAGGAGCGTAAATAAGCATGCGCAGGAAGTTCGCAGTGTTCGCCGCGATCCTTGTGGTCCTCGGCATCATCGTTGTATTTGCAGCGGCGTCGGCCGGTGTGGCCCAGCCGGACCCTGCGGCGGGAAAGGTCGAGTCCGTCATGTGCGCAACCTGCCATGGAGCCGACGGTATGTCCGCGGCGACGGACGTACCGAACCTTGCTGGCCAACACTACGAATACCTCATAGAGCAGCTCATCGCTTTCAAGGAAGGGACGCGAAGAAGTGGGGTAATGAACGAAATGGTCCGGCCGATGTCGCTGGCGCAACTGCGAAACGTGGCGGCCTACTATGCGACGGTGCCGGTAAGCGTCGGCAGGAGCAACGCGAGGAAATAACGGAAGGCGACGATTTGGGTTAAGCCGCCGTATCTGTCATTGGAGCCAGGAGAGTCTATAGTGAAACCGCTGTCCGATCTTACTGTGGAAATGAAAGCACTGTTAACGGCGACGTTGATATTTCTCGGGATTGGTATATTGATAGCATTGGCGTACCTCGATTTCAGTCACATCGGCAGCAACGGCAGCCCGTTGCTCAGCGTCCACGATATCGCCGCAACATACTACGGCCCCGGCGTCGGCTATGTGACGCTGTTGTCGCTTGCGCACATCCACATGATGGGTCTCTCGGTCGTGTTTTTCATCGTGGGGTACATATTCGTGCATTCCAGTTATCCGCCGCGATGGAAAGCGACGCTAGCCGTGTTGCCGTTTGCGGCCTTCGTCGTGGACGTCTCGGGGTGGTTTCTGACCAAGCTGGATTACGGATGGGTCTACCTGGTGATCCTTGGCGGCGGCACATTCGTCTTGAGCGTGACGGCCATGATGCTGCTGAGTCTGTGGGACATCTGGGTGAGGCCCCATGCGCGGGATGTGACTGTCGCAGTCGGTCAGCGGCATGGCGTTTCCTGATGTGCTGGGGTCGCGGTGAAGACCACATGCGCGTCATTCAAGCAACGGGAGTACCGGGACATCGTTTCGGTGCTCACCAGCGAAGACGAACAGTGCGACGCTGCGGAGTGCGAGGACGTGGCGGTCGGGGTCGGGGCCGCCCGGATCCGGTGGTGAAAAGTGTCTGGCCGGCACGCGTTGCATTGCGTACCGGCGATGCGGCGCAGGGCGGCCGGGGCGACGCATCAGGTGGAGACTTGAGGGGGGCTGTGAGTTCTGTCGCGCGCGCGTCGTGCGTTCGTCGCCCCTACGTTCGTCGTGGACGGCGGGCGTCATCCGGGTCTGAGCGCCGCACGTCGGAGTCGAGCGATGGAAGGGTGGCAGTATGAGTACGAGGTGCAACGTTCTGATCGTGGAAGAGGCAGCGGATGTCGCCAGTGCGCTCAAGCGTCAGATAGAAGCGCTTTGCTGCCACGTCGAAGTGGCCTTGTCCGGCGATGTCGGCGTGAGTCTGGCGCAAGAGAGAGCGTTCGACCTGATAATTCTGGACATCATGCGTTCGGGCTCGGACGGACTGGAGGTGTGCCGACGTGTCAGAGGGCGGAGGGCGTATACGCCAGTGCTCATGGTCTCGGCACGGACGAGCGATATCGACAGAGTGTGCGGTCTGGAGATGGACGGCGAGGACTACATGCCCAAGCCATACAGCGCGGCCGAGCTGGTGGCTCGTGTGAGGTCGCTTTTCCGGTGCGTGGATGCACTGTGCGAGCAGGTGGGAAAAGGCTGCAGGATGCTGCGCGTTGGCGACGCACTGGCGATAGATCCGGAATCTCGCGAAGTCACGGTGCGTGGCAAACCGGTCGTACTGACACATAAGGAGTACGAGCTGCTGCTGCTGCTGTTTGTCCGCAATCCGGGACGCGTTTACAGCCGCGTCGAGCTGCTCGAGGCGGTTTGGGGCGACAGTCACGACACCTACGAACACGCGGTGGAGTGCCACATGAACCGGCTGCGCGCCAAGATCGATCGCGACCGGTCGAGGCCGAAGCTCCTGCAGACCGTGTGGGGTGTCGGCTACAAGCTTTCGGCCGTCGGTAATTGCTCACCCCGGGAACGCTCCCGCTCCCGTGCAGGGCTCCGGCAAAGTGAGCCCTAGGTTCTTGAGGTGATACCGGAAGGGCACGACGACTTTGACGTTCCCTTGCGTGTGTGCGGCAGATCCTTGGAATTGCGGGGGTAATGGTCGTAGCCTGCGCGCGTACGACGCAGTCGTAAATGGAATAGCCCGGATGCGTCCATGTGCCTCTGGAAACGTGCTCGGTTCGCCGGCAGCGGATTCGCATGGCGGGCTCGAGCGGACGGTGACGCGCCAAGTGTGCCGCGCGCACCTCGGGTGCGTAGGCGGAACGCGGCGGCTCGAGGAGCGGCCCGGTCCGGCCGGGAGCAAAGTCGCGCGGCGCGCACCATGGCACCGGCTGATCGTGGTCGCGCTCTTGTGCCTCGTGCCGCTGCGCGCGGTGCTCGTGCGGGCGGGCGCAGCGGACAGCGGCAGACTCATACTGCCGCTTCCTGCCGCGATCGCGACCGCGCTGCGAGTCTCGCCGCGGGTACGACAGGCGCAGGATCTGCGCACGGCGGGTCGGTATGGCGCAGGCGCCGGCCGTGCATCCCTGTTGCCGCGGCTGTCCGTGGGCGCGGGACGTTACTGGGCGCAGACCCGCGATGGGCGGCCGCTCTACGTCTCGGCCAGTGGCCCGCAGGAGACGTTCGGCCTGCTGCAGCTGTCCTTGCCGCTGTATTCCCCGCAACTGCGCGCACTGGCGCGACTGGCCCGCGACAGAGCAGCGCTCGCGCGCAGCGAGCAGGCGCAGGCGCGTCTCGGCGTGGCCGCACAGGTGGCCGACGGGTGGTATCAGCTTGCACTCCTGCGCGCCCGCGTTCGGATCTGGAAGAGTACGCTGCGATCGGTCGACATCCTGTATCGGGGGACGCAGCAGAAGTACGCGGTCGGTGCGGCCGCGGTCCTGGATCTCGAGCAGACGAAGCTGCTGCGGCACACCGCTGAGAGCGGCTTGCAGCAGGCGCGCGCGCAGCGGCGCGCGGCGCAACGTGTCCTCGACGTGCTGCTCGGGCGCATCCCGTCGGCGCCCATCGTGTTGCCGGCGCTTCGCCCGGCAACACGCCCGCTGCCGGCCGAGCCGCTGTGGATCGAGAAGGCCCGGCGCGCGCAGCCGCTGCTGCGTATCGCGGCGCGGCAGATCGCCGTCGGCAATTCTCAGGCCGGTACGCTGCGCGCCACGCGCCTGCCGACCGTCACCGCCGGCGTCGATTACGGGGTCGACACGGCGCCGACCCCCCGGGTCGGCGACCTCGGGTGGGAGGTGTTTCTCGGTCTGCGCATGCCGATCTTCAACTTCGGCGCGCAGCGCGACCGCATTGCGGACGCCGAGGCGCGCGTTGCGGCATTGCGGGAGATCG
>JAKAYU010000269.1 GCA_021809525.1 Pseudomonadota bacterium
GCAAAGAAAAGATGCCCCAATGAGCTTCGGCTGGTGAGCTTCTACGATGAGGAGCAGAAGAGGGAGTTTCAGTTCCTGACGAACAACTTCCGGCTCGCCGCCAAGACCATCGCCGCGATCTATAAGGACCGCTGGGCGGTCGAGTTCTTTTTCAAGGCACTGAAGCAGAATCTGAAGATCAAGACTTTAGTGGGCACCTCCCCGACGGCGGTGAAGACCCAGGTGTGGACCGCCCTGATCACAATGCTGATGCTGTGCTTGATGCAGCTGAAGTCGCGCTTGGGCTGGTCAATGTCGAATCTCGTGGCGCTGCTGCGCATGAACCTGTTCACGCACCGGGAGCTGTGGGCGTGGCTCGACAATCCCTTCGCCGTGCCGCCCGATCCGCCCGATCCGCCCGGACCCGAGCAAGTGATCATGGCATTTTGACTTGGACAGCATCAGGGGGCCTGGACTTGAATCGGATCCAAAACCCGTCAAATTACCCGGGGAAAACAGCGGGCACTTCGCCGAATCTCGGCCAACTTGGACAGCAGTGGAGCGAGAGAGTTCTCAATCTGACAGGACAGGCACCTGTTGCGGTCAGCCTCTGCGCCAACATGGTGCGCTACGGGTAGTGCGGCGTGTGGAGGTTTGCGGTGCGAGGTTGCGAAAGAGACCGCAGGTGGCCGTGTACACAGTGGGCGAAGCGGATAACTCTTGGGCGCCTTGAGTTTCCGAACATTTCCCTCGAGTCGTCCCTCACCCAGGAGGATGGGCTCATGGGCAAAGCCCATGTTGCTCTGCGAGCCGGGAGAGCTGCACATTGTTGCGGGTGCCGAGCTTCTCGCGAATGGCGGTCTGATGGTTGGCGACAGTCTTTTCCGACAGGCCAAGCCTCTCGCCGATGCGGCGAACGGTCTCGCCCCGCAGCAGCAGACGCAGAACCTCGAACTCGCGCGGCGTCAACGCCTCGAGCTCCGATTTCCTGGGTTGTTCCGTCAAGCGTGCCAGATTTGCTGCGACATCCTCGCTCACGTAGCGTGCACCTCGGGAAACGGCCTGGATGGCCTGCATGAGCACTTCCGGCGCGCTCGCTTTGCTGAGGTAGCCGAGGGCGCCGGCCTCGAGCGCGCGCGTGGCGTAGATCGCGTCATCGTGCATGCTGAACATCAATATACGCAGCCGCGACTGGTCCTTGAGCATGCGACGTGTCGCCTCGATGCCGCTGACTCCGGGCAGAGCGATATCCATCACGACCACCTCGGGGCGCAGTGCGAGCGCGCGCTCACAGGCTTCAAGCGCATTGGCCGCCTCGCCGACGACTTCGACGTCTGGCTCGTTGGCCAGCAGCCGTCGGTAGCCCTCGCGAACGATGGCATGGTCATCGACCAGCAGTACTTTGATGAGCGTCATGCGCGGGGCGTATCGGTGGGGCCGGGCACCGGGATGTGCGCGGTCAGCCGGAACCCGCGCCCCGGCGTGCTGGCGACCACCAGGCGGCCCTGCAGCGCCTTGACCCGCTCACGCATGCCGATCAGTCCGAGGCCTCCGCTGCGTTGCTGTGATTCGCTGCCGAGGCCGTCGTCCTCGATCTCGACGCACACGGTATCATCGGCTTGGCCGGCTGCGCCGAGGCGCTCGAGGCGGATCTCTACAGCGTGTGCGCAGGCGTGCTTGGCGATATTGGTGAGCGCTTCCTGAACGAGCCGGTATGCAGTGAGCGCGAGGTCCTCCGGCAGCGCGGTGAGATTGCCGGTGACGGTCAGGCGCAGTGCCACCTCCGGCATGCGCGAGCGCCATGTCTGCAGACAGTGCTCTACGGCGGCCGAGAGTCCGAGTTCGTCGAGTCCGGCCGGCCGCAGTTCACGGATCAGGCTCGCCACGGTGCGGTGGATATGATTGCAGTGATCCACGATGGCGCCCGCGCGGACCCGCAGAGCCGCGAGGTCGGTCCGGCGGTCATCGCGGATGCCCACGGCATCGAGCTTGATGACGTTCAGATACTGCCCGAACTCATCGTGCAGCTCGCGTGCAAGACTCTTGCGCTCGGCTTCCTGGAGCGCGACATACTGCTGCGCCAGAGCCCGGTTGTCTGCGAGGGCTGCCGTGAGTCGAGCCTCGGCGGCGTTGCGGCGCGCGATCTCCTCGCGCGCCTCTGCGTAGCGGCGCATGGCGAACCAGGTCAGTCCGAGGCCGAGGACGAGCAGTACGGTGGGCAGTTCATCGAGCTGGTACCGCTCGTAGGGCGCGGTCAGACGGCGCAGCATTTCCGTTACGTTGAAAACGCCGCACAGTACCCAGGAGAGGATCGTGACGACGCCGACCGCAACTGCATCGCGGCGGTGGATCCGTCGGTTATGCTCCTGCGTCCGCGGATCGGCGTAAGCGAGCGGGGTCTCATCGGCGCTGGTCGCATGTACAGCGAACTGCGGGTCGAGGGCCCCCTGGGTCGTCGTCTGCGGAATCGACGCTTGCGCTGGCTCTGGCATCGACGCGGCTTGCATGGCTCGGTGCGAATCAATCGCTGTGCAAGAGTCTAGCGCGGGCGCCGGTCTCGCGCAGGCCTCGCGCCGCACCGACTGTTCCAAAAGCGGCGCATTGCGCACGACGTGCGGGGACCGAGCGGGGACCGGGAAGAACTCCCTTGTGCGAGTGCGCGCGGCCGTGAAACAGTCGCACGGGGCTGTGCAAGACCACTCAATGCCGAGGAGTCCATCGAAGCATGTCGACCCGCCTCTGGTGCCGCACATCGCGGGCGCTCGCGGCGTTGAGCATTGCGGCGCTCGCACCGCTGCTGATGATGCCTGCCGAGGCGGCGTCCCCGTCTCCAGCCCCAGCTGCGCAAGCCATGGCCGGCGCCCAGAGGATTTCGGCCCCGCTGCGGCAAGTGGTCATCACCGCACCGCTCGGCGGCAGTCAGATTCCCCTCAATGAGGTGCCGGGCAATATTCAGGAGATATCGGTGAGCGCGATCCGCCGGCTCGGCTCGCCCTCCCTCGCCGGATCGCTCAATCAGCTGGCCGGCGGGGTCAACCTCAACGATACACAGGGCAATCCCTTCCAGGAGGACCTGAATTTCCGCGGGTTCACGGCCTCGCCGGTGCTGGGCACTCCGGAGGGCGTCTCGGTGTACGTCGATGGCGTGCGGGTGAACGAGGCGTTCGGCGACGTGGTCAACTGGGACCTCATACCCCAGGATGCGATCTCGAGCCTCGAGGTGATTCCCGGTGCCAACCCCGTCTTCGGCTTCAATACCCTCGGGGGCGCGGTGGCTATCACCACCAAGCGAGGCTTCACCAGTCCCGGCACTCAGGTGGAAGTCTATGGGGGCTCGTTCGGACGGCATGTCGAGCAGGCGGGCACCGGCTGGCACGATCGGCACTTCGACTACTATCTCGGCGGAACACTGTTCGATGAGCACGGGTGGGGCGACCAGAATCCGAGCCGGGTGCGCCAGGGGTACGGCGAGATCGGTTATCGCGACAACGAGAACGACATCTCGCTCAATATGACCTACGCGGACAACCGTCTGCTTGGCAACCAGACGCTGCCGCTCTCGATGCTGTCCGATCCCTATCAGAGCTACACCTGGCCGGACATTCAGACGAACCAGATGGTCTTTCTGATACTGGATGCGCGGCACCGGTTCACGCCGCACTGGATGCTGACCGGCAAGGCCTACTTCCGCTGGGTCAGCACGGATGTCTTCAACAGCAATGTCAACGGAAATTTCGATCCGACGCTGCCGGTGGGGCCCGGCAACGAGCCGATGGGCAATGCCATTGAGGGGATCGATCAGTACCGGCCGGGCGGGGCGATGCAGCTCTCGGGCCACAGCCTCATCCTAGGGCACCGCAACACACTCATCCTGGGCGCGAGCTACGATCCGGCGTGGACGAACTACAGCCAGTACAATCAGCAGGCGGGATCCTCGCGCGACACTGTGTCGAGCGCTCCGGTGGTCCTCGGAACACTGCTGCACGCAGTCAATAATTACTCGGGAATCTACTTCTCGGACACCGAGATCG
>JAKAYU010000270.1 GCA_021809525.1 Pseudomonadota bacterium
GCCGGTGGGATTTAAAGCTGACCGCGCTCGGCCGCAGCCAAGCGCTCGCGGTTGCTGCCTATGTGCGGCGGCGCTGGCCGGGGACGTGGGCTGTGTACGCAAGCCCGCTTTCCCGGTGCCAGGACACGGCGGCCGCGATTGCCGCGGTGCTCGGCCGCGGGGTGCAGACGATGGAGGGCCTGGCCGACCTCGACTATGGCGCCTGGCAGGGCCTCACGCGCGCCGAAGCTGCGGCGCGTTGGCCCGGGCTGGTCGATCGCTGGTTCGCTGCGCCGCATCGGGTCCGTATCCCCAACGGCGAGGCCCTGCTCGATCTCGCAGCACGGGCAAGCCGGGCGCTCGCCGCCTGTCTTGATGTCGCGCACGCCGACGCCGCGATCGCCGTGGTCGCGCATGACAGCGTGAACCGTGTTCTGCTGTGCGAGATCCTCGGCCTGCCATTGGCGCAATACTGGCGATTGCGGCAGGATCCTGGTTGCGTGAACGTGATCGAAGCGGGGGCGGAGTTCCGGATCGCGCTGCTCAACGGCACCGACCATCTGGCCGGCGCCGCTGCTCCGCTCGCCCGCGAAGGCGCGGGGTGAGGAGGCAGACGCCGCGCCGCAACCGCGTCAGTCAGACCCGTGCGGCCACGTCGGCTGGGCGACGCCTGTCGCGCGGTTGCGGCGGGCGAGCAAAAACGGCCTTGACTCCCGTGGCTTCGGTCATTACCCATGACGCGGATTGTGGCGATGGAGTCCGCCCTTAACCGCCCTCAGGGATCCCATAACCGCCCTCTGGGATGATGACTCCTCCTGGTTCCGACTCGTACGGCAGGAGGGGTGTATGCGGACTAAAGCTTCCAACTCAGCCCGACAAAGCCGACATGTTCGCGCAAGGCGAGGTCATTCACCATGACCCGCGACATCATGTTGCAGATCGCCCAGGTTCTGGCGGTCCTGCTGCTGGCCCCCCTGCTGCAGGGGATCATCTTGCAGTTCGAGGAACGGGTCCAGCGTGCGCAGGGGCCCGGCATCTTCCAACCGTATCGCGATCTGTGGAAGCTGTTTCATAAGCAGATCGTGTTGCCAGAGACCGCCTCCTGGTTGTTCTGGGTCGCGCCGATCGTCGCCTTCACCGCCATGATGACGGTGCCGATCCTGATCCCGGTCCTGACCAATTTTCCCCTGCCGCTCTCCGACATGGGCGATATTCTGGGCGGCGGGCTTATTCTGACGCTCGGCGGATTCATGATTACCCTGGCCGGGCTCGATACCGGCAGCGCCTATGGCGGCATCGGCTCCTCGCGCGCGGTGATGATAACAGTCCTCGCCGAGCCGACACTGATCCTGGTCTTCGTCGGCATCACCCTGCTCGCCAAGGCGATGCTGCCCTTCGTGGTGAACCACCTCCTGGTGGCTCAGCCGGCCGTCTATTGGAGTCCCGCGCACCTCTTCCTGGTGGCGGCGTTCTTCGTCCTGCTGCTGGTGGAAACCGACCGGCTGCCGATCCATTCCCCGACCCATGTCGAGGTCTATATGATCGAGGAGGGCCGCATCCTGGAATACTCGGGGCCGCTGCTCGCGCTTTTGCGCTGGGGCTCGATGATGAAGCAGTTCATCCTTTATACGATCTTCTGCAACGTGCTGCTGCTGCCCTGGGCGCTGTCGATCGAGGGCACCGCGCTCGGGGCGCTGGGCGCGGCGGCGGCCCTGATGCTGAAATTCACCCTCGTCGGCTGCGCCGTCGTGGTGGTGGAAACCACGCAATCGCGGCTACGCTTCTACCGCTATCAGGAGCCCCTGGCGGCCTCGTTCCTGCTCGCGATCCTCGCCATCATCAGCACGCAATTGAGCTGATCCGATGCTGGTCGCGCACCTCTCCCCGCTCGCCGCCTCACTGTTCAGCCTGATCGCGATCGCGAGCCTGCTGCTCGCTTTCGTCATGCTGGGCTCGCGCTGGTTGCGCCACTACCTCTATGCCTTCGCGTTGGAGTCGTGGCTGATCGCGGCACTGTCGGCGGCGGTCGGCTATTATGGGCAATACCCTGAACTCTATCTGATCGCCATTCTCACCGCATTGTTCCGCGGCTGCCTGCTGCCGTACCTGCTGCTGCGCATCGTCCGTCGGCTGAAGGTCGCGCGCGAGTTGCACGTGGTCGTCCAGGCCAGTTCCAGCCTGGTGATCGGTGCCTTCGCGGTGGTGTTCGCGCTCACCGTCGCAACGCATATCAGCGCCGGACTCGGTCTCGCCGGGACGGTGGTGGTGCTCGCGCTCACCGTGATGCTGTCGATGAAGCTGATCGGCTTTCTGATGCTCACCGTGCGGCATGAGGCGATCAGCCAGATCCTCGGACTGCTGGTGCTGGAAAACGGGATCTTCCTCGGCTCGCAGATCCTGGTGCCCGGCATGCCGCTGCTGCTGGAGATCGTGATCCTGTTCGATCTGCTGATCGTCGTCGCCTGCTTCGGGCTTCTGGTGCAGTACCTGCTGAGCCATGTCGGCACCAC
The DNA here is from genome assembly GCA_021809525.1 of Pseudomonadota bacterium. Lineage (GTDB taxonomy): Bacteria > Pseudomonadota > Gammaproteobacteria > Steroidobacterales > Steroidobacteraceae > 13-2-20CM-66-19. Next base: position 2,490 of record JAKAYU010000270.1, read on the forward strand.
CAGCAGCCTTCATCTCCGCCGGCTGGTGGGCTGAGCCATGGTCGCCGCGCTCCTGCTCGCAATCGTCCTGGCGCCCTCGGCCGCCATCGTGCTGATCCTGCTGACCCGCCGGCCGCGATGGGCGGAGGGGCTCAATCTGACGGCCAGCGCGATCGCCTTCCTCGCCGCCCTGCCGCTGCCGGCGCTCAGCCTGTCGGGGCGCCACGTCTATTGGAACCGCTATGTCATTCTCGATCCGTTCGGCGCCTGGGTGATCCTCTGCGCGGCGATCGTCTATCTGCTCGCCTCGATCTATGCCGTCGGCTACATGCGCCTGCTGGACGAGGAGGAGCGGCTGCCCCGCTTCTATGCCCTGTTCGCCGGTTTCGGGCTGACCACGCTGATCGGGCCGATGATGAACTCGGCTGGCCTCTATTGGATCGCCATTGAACTCACCACCCTGGTCAGCACCTTCCTGGTGGCCTTCGAACGGGCCCCGGAAGCGATCGAGGCGGCGTGGAAATACATCATCGTGGTCTCCGGCGGGATCAGCCTCGCCCTGCTTGGCACGGTGTTGTTCTATTGGGCCGGCAGCTTCGTGCTGGGACCGAGCTACGACATGACCTGGGCGGCACTGCGCGGCGCCGCGCCGCAGATGAACCCGGCTCTGCTGCTGCTCGCGTTTCTGCTGGTCCTGATCGGCTACGGCACCAAGGTCGGGTTGGCGCCGATGCACACCTGGCTGCCGGACGCGCACAGCGAAGGCCCGGCGCCGGTTTCGGCGCTGCTGTCGGGGGCGCTGCTCAACACCGCGATGGTTGGGATCGTCCGCTATCTCGCCATCATCGAGGCGGCGCATCCCGGGCCGCTGCCGCGCGCGGCGCTGGTCGTGCTGGGTGCCTTCTCGCTGTTCGTGGCGGCGATGTTCATCGTCCGCCAGCGCGGGATCAAGCGACTGATGGCCTATTCGAGCGTCGAGCACATGGGGATCATGGCCCTTGGCTTCGGCTTCGGCGGCCCGCTCGGCGTCGCCGGCGCGCTCTATCACATGATCAACCACAGCCTGAACAAGTCGCTGATGTTCTTCGGCGCCGGCAGCATGATGCGGAGTTACGAGACCAAGGATATCGGCGCCATCCGCGATGTCGGCCGGCGCTTTCCGGTGATCGGCACGCTGTGGCTGGCGGGCGCGGTCGCGATCACCGGCGCGCCGCCATTCGGGTTGTTCGCGAGCGAGTTCACCATTCTGCGCGCCGGGCTGCGCGGCGCCCATGTGTGGGCGGCGATGGTCATGGCCTTGCTGCTGATCGTGATCTTCATCGCCTTCCTGAACCATTTCCGGATGATGTATTTCACCCCGCCGGACAGTGAGGCAGCGCCGATGCGCCCGGTGAGCGCGTGGTGCGTGGCGCCGATGTGCCTGGCTTTCGTGCCGTTGCTGGTGTTTGGTCTCTGGTGGCCGGAGACGATCTGGCAGTATTTCGGCGCCATCACGCATGAGCTTTCCGCCGGCACGCTGATGGCGCTCCGATGA
>JAKAYU010000271.1 GCA_021809525.1 Pseudomonadota bacterium
TCATGCAGCTGCCGGCGGCCTAGGGCGCGAAGATCGCCAGGACCGTGCGTATCCAGATGTTCGATGTCGCGACCCTGACGCAGGTGCGCCGCAGCGTGCGTGATCTTGGCGCGCAGACTCTCGACGGCAAGCCCCTGCACGTCTATCGCTACGTGGCCAACGGCGAGACCGAAACCTGGTACGTCGGCGCGCACGACCTGCCGGTGCGCGCGGTTATCCGCGGCGCCCAAGGGACCGAGGTGCTGCGCTATTCGCGCTACGACGTCCCGGTGAGCATCCAGCCGCCTGCCGGCTGAGCCCACCCCGGCGCCTCAGACCAGTACGCGCTCGATTCCGCCGTCGTTGGCGCGCGCGACGTACTCGGCCATCCAGTTCTCGCCCAGGATGTGGCGGGCGATCTCCACGACGATGTAATCGGCGTCGAGATCCGCATCCTCGTTGTAGCGCTTCAGGCCCTGCAGGCACGAGGGGCAGGAGGTGAGGATCTTCACCTGCTGAGCGCCCGCTGCGCGCAGCTTCTGCGCGCCGATGCGGACCTCTTCCTCCTTGCGGAAGCGCACTTGCGTCGACACGTCGGGTCGCGTGAGTGCGAGCGTGCCGGATTCTCCGCAGCAGCGGTCGTTCTTCTCGATGCGGCCGTTGCGGGCGTCGTTCATGAGCGTATTGACCACCTTCAGCGGATCGTGACGCTTGATCGGAGAATGGCACGGATCGTGGTACATGTAGCGCGTGCCCGTCACCCCTTCGAGCCGCACGCCCTTTTCCATCAGATACTCGTGGATGTCGATGATGCGCGAGCCGGGGAAGATTTCCTCGAACTTGTAGCTCTGCAGCTGGTCGTAGCAGGTGCCGCAGCTGACCACCACGGTGCGGATATCGAGATAGTTGAGCGTGTTCGCCACACGGTGAAACAGCACCCGGTTGTCCGTGGTGATCTTCTCTGCGCGGTCGAACTGGCCGGCGCCGCGCTGCGGGTAGCCGCAGCACAGGTAGCCCGGCGGCAGCACGGTCTGCACGCCGACGTGCCAGAGCATCGCCTGCGTGGCGAGCCCGACCTGCGAGAACAGCCGCTCCGAGCCGCAGCCCGGGAAATAGAAGACTGCCTCGGTGTCCCCGGTGGTCGTCACCGGATCGCGGATGACGGGCACGTACGCGGCGTTCTCGATGTCGAGCAGCGCGCGCGCGGTTTTCTTCGGTAGTCCGCCCGGCATCTTCTTGTTGACGAAATGCACCACCTGCTCGCGCACCGCGGGCCGGCCGGTGCTCGCCGGCGGGCGCTGGGTCTGCGCACGCGCCAGGCCCTTCAGCAGCCGGTTGCCGGCGCGCTGCGCCTTGTAGCCCCACTCGATCATCACCTTGCGGGTCAGGCGGATGGTCTCCGGCGAGGTGGCGTTGAGGAAGAACATCGAGGCGGCCGTGCCCGGGTTGAAGCGCCGCTTGCCCATGCGCCGCAGCAGATCGCGCATGGCCATGGACACGTCGCCGAAGTCGATGTCGACCGGGCAGGGCGCGAGGCACTTGTGGCATACCGTGCAATGCTCGCCGACGTCGGCGAACTCGTCCCAGTGCCGGATGCTGACGCCGCGCCGGGTCTGCTCCTCGTAGAGGAACGCCTCGATCAGCAGCGAGGTGGCGAGAATCTTGTTGCGCGGGCTGTAGAGCAGATTGGCGCGCGGCACGTGCGTGGCGCATACCGGTTTGCATTTGCCGCAGCGCAGACAGTCCTTGACCGAATCGGCGATCGTGCCGATCGCCGACTGCTGCATGATCAGCGACTCGTGCCCGAGCAGGTTGAAGCTCGGGGTGTACGCGTTCGACAGGTCCGCCCCCGGCAGGAGCTTGCCGCGATTGAAGCGGCCCTGCGGATCGATGCGCATCTTGTAGGCGCGAAACTCCCGGGTCTCCTCCTCGCGGAGGAACTCGAGCTTGGTGATGCCGATGCCGTGCTCACCGGAGATGACGCCATCCAGCCGGCGCGCGATGTCCATGATGCGCGCCACCGCGGCGCTGGCCGAGTGCAGCATCTCGTAGTCGTCGGAATTGACCGGGATGTTGGTGTGCACGTTGCCGTCGCCGGCGTGCATGTGCAGAGCCACGAACAGGCGGCCGCGCAGCACCCGCTTGTGCACCTGCTCGCAGGCGGTGAGAATCGGTGCGAACACGCTGCCGCCGAAGATCTGCCGCAGGGGTGCGCGCAGCTCGCGCTTCCAGGAGATGCGGATGGTGCGGTCCTGCAGCAGCTCGAAGATGCGCGTCTGCGGAGCCTCGGCGGCTCGTGCCCGCAGCTGTTCGGGGGCTACTTCGGTGCCGAGGCGCACGAGCTCGTCCACCCCCTCGGGGAGCGTGACGTCCATGTTCGCTGCGAGCCAGCGCCAGCGCGCGCTCGATCTGTCCAGCAGCTGGCTCGCCTGCTCGATGCGCTCGCCGATCACTTCCTCGTAAGGCAGGTGCGTCAGTTCCGGATCATCGGCGCGCGCAAGCGGCAGCGGCGCGGCGAACAGTCGCTGCAGCTCCTCGATCAGCTTGAGCTTGTTGGCGATCGAAAACTCGATATTGATGCGCTCGATCTCGTCGGTGTACTCGCCCATGCGCGCGAGCGGCAGCACCACGTCCTCGTTGATTTTGAAGGCGTTGGTGTGCCGGGCGATGGCCGCAGTGCGGGCGCGGTCCAGCCAGAACTTGCGCCGGGCGTCCTCGCCGACGGCAATGAAGCCCTCGCCGCTGCGGGCGTTGGCGATGCGCACGACCGCGGAGGCGGCCGCGGCGACCTCGGCCTCCTCGTCCCCGACGATATCACCGAACAGCGCCATCTTCGGCAGCGAGCCGCGCTTGGATTTGGTGGTGTAGCCGACCGCGCGCAGATAGCGCTCATCGAGGTGCTCGAGTCCCGCCAGGTGCACGCCGCGCGGGATCAGGCTGTCCAGGTGCCGCTTGATCTCGACGATGGCCGGCACGGCCTCGCGGGGCTGGCCGAAGAACTCCAGGCACACGGTGCGCGTAAAGGTCGGGCTGCGGTGCAGCACCCAGCGCGCGCAGGTGATGATGCCGTCGCAACCTTCCTTCTGAACGCCGGGCAGGCCGCCGAGGAACTTGTCGGTGACGTCCTTGCCGAGACCGACCTTGCGGAACCTGCGCCCGGGAATGACCAGCCGCTCGCGCCGCAGCTCGGGGGCCTGCTCCGGCCGGTGCCCCCCGTCCTTCCAGAGGAGGTCGAACTCGACGGCCTCGACATCGTGGATCTTGCCGCGGTTGTGCGCGATGCGGGTCACTTCGAGCCAGTTGCCCTCGCAGTCCACCATCCGCCACCAGGCGAGGTTGTCCACCGCCGTGCCCCAGAGCACCGCCTTCTTGCCGCCGGCGTTCATGGCGATGTTGCCGCCGATGCAGGAGGCATCGGCCGAGGTCGGGTCGACTGCGAATACCAGGCCGCCCTGCGCGGCGGCGTTCGCCACGCGGCGGGTCACGACGCCGGCTTCGGTGAGAATCGTCGGCACGGGCGTATCGAGCCCCGGCAGCGTCAGCTCTTCGATCGGGCCGAGCCGCTCGAGCTTTTCCGTATTGATGACCGCCGACAGCGGGGTGAGCGGCACCGCCCCGCCGGTGTAGCCGGTGCCGCCGCCGCGCGGGATGAGGGTGAGTCCGAGCTCGATGCATGCGCGCACGAGGGAGGGCAGTTCCGCTTCCGAGTCCGGCGTGAGCACGACGAACGGATACTCCACGCGCCAGTCGGTTGCATCCGTGACATGCGACACGCGCGCATAGGCGTCAAAGCGGATGTTGTCCGCGCGGGTATGGCGGCGAAGCGCGCGCAGGGTGCGGCGGCGCAGCGCCGACCACTCGTCGAAATCGCTCTCGAAGCGGCTGACGGCGCCGCGCGCTGCCGCGAGCAGTTCACCGACGAGCTCGAAGCGCTCGCCGTCGCCGCTGTCGCGCCGCCGGTCGATCGCGTTCAGCCGGTGATGCAGCGCCTCGATGAGCAGGCG
>JAKAYU010000272.1 GCA_021809525.1 Pseudomonadota bacterium
GCATCCGATTCTTTTGCTCGAGACCTTCGTCGACCCGCGGTGCCATCGTGGCACGCTCTACCGCGCCACCAACTGGATCGAGATCGGCTGCACCCGCGGATATCGCCGCCGTCAAGGCGGATATACCAGTACGTCCGACTCGCCCAAGCTGGTCTTCTTGCGCCCCCTGCAGCCGCAGGCGCGCGCGCTGCCGATCGCCGTCCGCGTCCGCGCCAGCCCAGCGGGCATCGAGCGCGTTGTCTTCCCCGAGGAGCGCAGCGGCTCGTGCGGCGAATTGCTCCGATAACTCCCGGCGCACCTTGAAATCCCCGTCGACGACACCGTTCACCCTCTCCCAGTGGTTCCGGGCGAACGAGCCCGACCGTCGTGTTCGAGCTCGGGAGGCGCTCCGCGTTGCGCACCGGTTCCTCCCAGGTCCGCACCGAACTCCACCGCATCGAACCGGCTGTGCCGCCCGGTGAGGGCCGCCCGCTCGATCACGAGTGCCCGCTCGAAGAGCTCTGGATGATGCGCTGCGAGCCAGAAGAGCTCCCAGTGCTTGCTCGCCGGGCAGAAGAAGCACGCCGATTTGATCGGCACGTACTCTGCACCGAGCGCAGTGGCGATCGCCCTGACGCAGTCCTGGCGCTGGAATCCGATCGTCTGCAGGGGATAGGCATAGTCGAAGTGCTCATCCGCTCGAGAAAGGTTCTTCGAGCGGCGCACGTCGGCCTTTCCCGCGTCATACCCGATCAGCTTCAGGATCCGCTCCCCCGAGGCCTGCGTAGCCACCCAGACCGGGTGGGGTTCACAGACATTCGGTCCGCTCTTCGCCCCCATGAGGAACTGATCCTGCGGGCCCTGTTTCCACTTCAGGCTGCAGCTCTTCATCCCGAAGGCAAGCGAGGGCAGCGTTTCGTTCGAGAGGCAGTTGCCCTCGAGATCGCTGTAGCCGGTCTCCGGCTTCGTCCGTTTACGGCACACGCTCACCGGCGGCCAGCCCCAGGTGACGAGCAGCTCGCTCATGCGCGTGACGTGCTCGATCGTCTCGGGCTTCTCACTCCCCGTGACGGCGAACGTCACCGCCTCCGGCCGGATCCCCGCGGCGCGCAGCACCACGATGAGCGCGGTGGAATCGACCCCGCCGCCGAAACAGAGCACGATCTTGCGACCGGCGAGCTCGCGGCGTAGCTCCATGACCTGCGAGGCGCTAAGTCCAGCATCCAGCGCGCCGGTTGCGTGCGCATGCGCTCCTGTACGCTCCACTGCGTTAAATCCCATCGAAACCCCCGCGCCGAACCGGCGCATTAGTGACCTATGTGGCCTATAGGCACCAGGGACAGAAAACGCAGGAAGGCACGGGCAGCGCTCGAGCGCTGGGCCCTGAGGCCCTAGGGGATACCCGCCCGCCGGGCCCGTACCCCGGCGGCGATCAAACCAGGTACAGGAGCGCGACGGGCCTCCCCGCGCGCCTGCCGATACCAGTCACTCGCCGTTACGCGCGGTCACGGCCCCGCTCGGGGAGAGTGTGTCCCCCATCCGATCAGTCCCGCTTGTGACTCGCAGGAGAACCTTCAGATCTCGCGCATTCATCACATCTGGCACGGAAAGCGAGTTGCTGCCGAAGCTGCCACCGAGCTTCACGCTGATGGCCTCGCTGTGCCCCGGGGCAAGCCCGTTGCCTGGGAACAGGATCATTTGGTGAACACCCTTTATCCACCTATGCATTCGCGGAATATAGACATCAGCAACTGTCTCGAGGTAAGTAAGACCGTGCCGGCCCGTGTTTGACACAACGCCGTGAATTGCAAGAGCACCACCCGTAAAGAAGTTATGGCTCCGCTGTACATACCCTCGCGAGAACTCAACCAACCGATTGGGCTCAAGGGTGACCACCGAGTGCCCTTCCGGCCGCTTCGGCGCGGCGTTAACCGTGATCATTGGCACCGGCCGAGCTGGCGTAGTTTGAGCCACAACGTGGCCCGCCGTTGCCGTGCGCCGCGGCCTAGACTCAGTCTGGGCGACGATACGTGGCGCGTGAACCCCGGCGGAGGCGGCTTGGAGAGTATCAACCTTGCGCCACAAAGCCGCGATCACCCCGAACAACACTACGATGAGCGCACCTACCGCCAAGGACGTCCACTTCATCGGAGCTTGCGGCGTGAGGGCACCAGACGGCCCCGCCGCCGGGACGGATTTCAACCTCTCGATGCGCTCGCTGAGCTCCCGCAGCGCCTGCTCGCAGACCGCGTAGAAGTCCTCCGGCTCCTGCAGCTGATAATCATCATGCATCATCTTGTTGCGCACCGACGCGATGTAGCGCACCTTCTTCACGAGTGCACCAGGGAGTTCGCGCTCGACAGAAGACACCTTCTCGTGCAATCCCCGACCCTCGGCGCCAAGTTCCTCGACCAGCAGCGCCTCGAGCTTTCTTGTGTACTCGACTGTATTCTCGATCTGACCCATCACTAGACCCCCTGGATGATCGCCTTGCACATCATCACCACTAGCCATATCGGCGGCAGCGCACAACGATTGAATGCCTCGGCAACCAGATATTGCGCAACGTCACCGCCCCGATTTATTGGCCGCCATGCCGACGCTATCCCGCGCTGCGCGCCGCAGCTCAAATCTCCTAGAAACGCAGCCCGATCTGCACCGGAATGACCGTGACCGGCACGAACGCGTTGAAGCGCACGTAGCGGACCTCGATGAACATCACCGGGCCCCCATCGATGCGAAAGTCCACCCCGGCCCCGACGTTCCACGAGAAGGTCGTCGTCGAGCTCTCACCCATCAGCAAGGGCGTCGCGGCCACCGTGCGGCTGCACACCTTGAATGGGCTTTGCGCACACTTGTAGGTCTGGATGCCCCCGGGCTGCACGAGGGAGATGCTGAGGTGCGCCACGCCGACGCCGGCGAGCAGATACCCCGTAGCGCTGGCGCCGAACGGCACTCTGAACTCGCCGTCGACGTTGGCTTGGGTGAGTCCGCCCGAACCCGTATCAGGGCCGAACGTGCCGCCCTTGGTCGCCGCGACGAGCGCATCGGAGATGTCGAAGTGATCGTAGGAAAAGCCGGTGCGGACGGCAAACCAGCGCTCGCTGCGCGGCCGCCAGGTGAACCCGCCTCCGGCGGCCCAGCCGCTGCGCAGATACGAGGTGGCCGAGCCGCCGAGGAAGCTGCCCCCGACGCTCATGTGCCAGTGAAACGAGGTGTGCTTGACCGGCTTTGCAACCGCGGCATGCGCCACGGCGCTCACGCTGACCAATGCCGCCGCGAGCAGCGCAACGACGAACGAATTCCATTTGACGCGGTTCAGACTCATGACTCACCCGTTGTGTTTTTAGTGACCTGTGGGCGAGTCAACCGAGCCTGTCTACGGCGCGTGTTTTGATCGTCCATGATTTTATTTTATCCGCGCCCTACGAGCGCCGCCGGGGAGAAACTCGAACGCGCTTCGGAATTCCCCCGGGTAACACGAGAGCCTCCCATCGCGTCGTGCCGTTCTCTCGGCAATTCGCGCAAGGGGCGCTGAAAAGAACCCGAGGGTTTCGGCGTCGGGCGCGGTGGCCGCCTCGAGGCGCGATCACCGGGCCTGAACGCCTCCCAAATGGACAGAACCGCGCGAACACCCCAAGCTATGCAGTATGTCCGATGCGATCGGTTACCAGATCGTGCACGTGCAGTGCCGTCGCTGCGGCCACCAGGGCCAGGTTCCTGGTGAGCGATGGGCCCGCGCGCGCCACAAGTATTGCCGCCAGTGTGGCAGCCGCAATTTCGACATCCGCTGGGTGTGGAAGGAGGGTAAGCCGCCGGACAACGTCATCCCGTTCGACGCCGGAAAGCGACTACGGCGCTCACGCGGGTGACAGTTGCCGCCACCGCGGTGGATCCTTGGTCGTAGCCGCACTCGCCCGGCTATTCTGGGGCGCTTGAGTCGGTATCGGGCTCTTTCATCCGCCTCGGATGCGCCCGAGCGAACGCTTTGAAGTCCAG
>JAKAYU010000273.1 GCA_021809525.1 Pseudomonadota bacterium
AAGCCCTGTGAGCCCCGCCACCATCAGCATGCCGCCATAGACTCCGAAGGGTTGCACGAGCACCACCCAGTACCAGATGGGCTGGAGGAAATAGCGCAGATGACGCAGAACTTCGAGCAGCAGGCCGAGATGGAACATCACCGCGAATATCCACGTCCACTTGCTCGATTTGAACAGGCTCTCGAACAGCGTCACCTCCCGCGCCACGCGCAGCGCCGCACCCGTGCGGGTCAGCGGCGCAGGCATCGTGGGGATGCGCAACGGAGCCGGCGTGCGCACATAAATGAGGACTCTATAGCTCACGCCAACCAGGAATACGGTGGCCGCCGCATAGAGCAGAAGCGCGTATGTAACGGTAATGGTCGACATCAATCACTGCCTCGCCGGCACAATCGGCAGCCTTCGCCCATGCCCCCGCGCCGCAGTCCGCCTCGAGCGCGCTGCCCGGCGCGGGCCCCGGGGCGATCAGATGCAGCCGGTCGGCTTCGGCAGACCGGCGTAGCGGCAGGCCTGCTTGGCCGGCCCGTACGGAAACAGCTCGTACAGATACTTGCTGTTGCCCTTCTCCGGTCCCAACTTCTTGCCGATCGCCTTGGTGAGCACACGGATCGCCGGCGCTACCTGATATTCCGCGTAGTACTCGCGCAGGAAGTTGATCACTTCCCAATGGTTGTCGGTGAGCACGATGCTGTCGTCCGCAGCCATCGCGTTCGCCACGTCCTCGTTCCAGTCGGCGAGGTTGACCAGATAGCCCTCCTCGTCAACGGGCACCTCTTTGTCCTTTACCGCCACTGCTGCTGTCATTTCATACACTCCTAGCGAGCAATCGGCCGGCACGGACCCGGCCGCATTCTCATTGACACGTCACAACCACGCCTGCACATGATGGTATTCGGCGGCAAGATCGACGAACCCGCCGTAATCGACAACCGCTACGCCCGCGACGAGCTGCTCCGGCGTAAAGCCGCGTGCCGCCAGGTCCGGCCCGAGCACGTAAATGCGCCTGTCCTTGGCGGCCTCCTCGATCTTGGCGCCCGCCGAGGTCGCCTTCAGCGCTCCGTAGACCGCATCCTCCAGAAGGAGAATCCCGCATCCGGCCCGCGAGAGGCGCAGACACGATTCCAGGTCGCGCGTGCGCAGCGGGGATTTATTCGTGGTATGCAGCACAGACATCATGGTCCCCCGTCAGAAGCTCAGAACGACGTCCTGCGCCTCCATCAGCGCGCCGAGCTCGGCAGCGCCGAGCACCCGCGCCGGCACGAGAAGATCCTCCGCAGTGAGACCGCGCGCCTCGAGAGACTCGCGCTCGACGTAGAGCTTCTCCACGTCGTAGTCCTCCAGCGCCCGATAAGTAGGGGAAAAATTCTTCTGGCCGATGCCCTTGCTCTGCTGCCCTTTCTTAAGCTGATAGACCCCGTCATCCACGAACACCAGGCTCACATCCTGATCGAACGCCGCGCCGATCAATACGACCTCGAGAGACTCGAGCGCGTAAATCGTGCCGTACGGCGCCTTGCGGTTCAGGAACATGAAGCGCTTCACATTGCGCTGCTTGCCTTCGGTTTCTTGTGTATCGCTCATTGTCGTCTCGCCCTCAATCACCGAAGACCACTAGCCGATCGGCCTCGATCCCGGCCTGGATCAGTTGTCCGAGTCCGGAAATATGAAAGCCGGGTGCGAGCAGCTCGTCCTTTATCCCTCTGCGCATCCCGGCCGCCACGCACACCACCATGTCGATGTCGTGCTCGGCCGCAAGCGCCGACCACTGTCGCGTGATGTTGCGGTCATCTTGCGGCGGCTCGGTCAGCTTGTTTGCGTTGTTGACGCCATCGTTATAGAAGAACACCCGATAGATCTGATGCCCTCTGGCGAGAGCCGCCACGGCGAACTGATACGCGGAATCGGACGCCTGATGCTGGTACGGTCCTTCGTTGACGAGTATGCCGAACTTCATCGCCCGCCCCCGGTGCCGGCCGATTGGCGAATGTGCGCCGAGGCGTTCAGGCTCGCGCGCCCGCCGCGCCAGTTGTCAATGTGATACGGCGTGAACGGCAGCCCGGTCAGCTCGAAGAAGCGCGGCCAGCCGATGCGCTCAATCCACTCCCCGATGCGCTCCCACTCCCGGGCGTCCTGCTGATAGGTGCGCAGAATCTTCTTGACTACGGCCGCCACCTCCGGCCAGCGCGGCGGGTTGTTCGGCAGTCCCGCCACCGCCAGCTTGTGGAACATCGGCCGGCTGCGGGCGTTGGCGTGCTTTCCGCCCACCCAGATGGCGATCTTCGTATGCTCCGGATCATTGATTTGCATCGGCGGACACGGCGGGAAGCAGGCGCCGCAGCAGACGCACTTGGTTTCGTCGACCTCCAGGGTCGGCTTGCCGTTGACCACGGCCGGACGAATCGCAGCGACCGGGCAGCGCGCCACGACGGCCGGCCGCTCACAGATGTTTGCCACCAGGTCGTGGTTGATCTTCGGCGGCTTGGTGTGCTGAATATTGACCGCTATGTCGCCCTGGCCGCCGCAGTTGATCTCACAGCAGGAGGTGGTGATCCCCACGCGGTGCGGCATACGCTCGTTCGCGAACTCCTCGTGCAGCTCGTCCATGAGCGCCTTGACCACTCCCGATGCGTCCGTGCCCGGGATATCGCAATGCAGCCAGCCCTGCGTGTGCGAGATGGTACGCACGGAATTGCCGGTGCCCCCGACCGGAAACCCCTCGGTGGCGAGCGCCCTGATCAGCGGCGCGACCTTTGCTTCCTCGGCCACCATGAACTCGATATTGCTGCGGATCGTGAAACGCACGTAGCCGTCGGCGTACTCGTCGGCTATGTCGCAGAGCTTGCGAACCGCGAAGACATCCATCTGCCGTTGTGTTCCGGCGCGTACGGTCCATATTTGATCGCCGCTCTCGGCAACGTGGTGCAGCACGCCCGGACGCGGCCGCTCATGCCATTTCCACTTGCCGTAGTTCCTCTTCAGGACCGGATGCATGAACTGGAAGGCATCCGGCACGCCGCTCTCGACCGGCATACGCGGCTTGACGGGAGTGCTCATCAGAGGCCCTCCGCATCCGGCGCGCCTTGGCGCGCGTTCCACCGCCCGACTTCTTCCGTCCACCCGTCGGTGCGCACATAGGGGTTGGTGCGCGGATGCAGCACCATGCTCGGATCGGGCTGCAGGCCGACAGCCTTGAGGAAATTTGCAAAGCCGATGCGCTCGATCATCTCTCCGGTGCGCTCGTGCTCGAGTGCGTTCTCGGCGAAGAAGTCGATAATGTTCTGCGCCAGCGCCTGCAGTCGGTCGAAATCCTCGTCCGATTCGAGCTTCATGAAGGGCACGATCACGGTGCCGAACAGATCCCCGATCTTCAGCGTGCGCTTGCCGCCGAGCAGGATGGTGACGCCGCGGTCCTTGCCGGGCCGCAGCGCCTTCGGCATTACGTTGATGCAGTGCATGCAGCGTACGCAGTTGCGGTTGTCGATGGCGAGCGTGTCGTCATCCTGCAGCGATACGCAACGGGTGGGACAGCGGGTAACGACGTTGTCGATGACCGACTGCCGGCCCCGCTCCGCCACGTATTTGCGCGCCTCGTTCTGGTCCACCCGGATGTCGTCCCGCCACGTGCCGATCACCGCCATGTCAGCACGCTGAATCGCGTTCATGCAGTCGTTGGGACAGCCGGAGAACTTGAACTTGAATTTGTACGGCAAAGCCGGCCGATGCATGTCATCGAGAAATGCATTGATGATTTGCGTATGGGCCCGTATCTCGTCGTAGCAGGATTGCTCGCAACGCGCATGCCCCACGCAGGACATCGATGTGCGCACGGCCGGTCCGGCGCCTCCCAGGTCGTAGCCCAGCTCGTTCATCTCGTCGAAACAGGGCTGAACATTGCGGCTGCTGCAGCCCTGCAGCATGATGTCGCCGCTCTGGCCGTGCAGGGCAATCAGACCGGACCCATACTTAGATCGGA
>JAKAYU010000274.1 GCA_021809525.1 Pseudomonadota bacterium
CGCGATCGCGCGGCGCGCCTTCGGTGAGGCGCTGCCGGCTCAGATCCGCAACCGGCGCAACAAAGGCGGCATCGAGGCCCATTCCCGTCTGACTGTCGAGCGCAACCGGCCGCTGCTGCGCGAGCTGCTGCTCGATGGGGAGCTCGTGCGCTGCGGCCTGCTTGCGCGTGCGGCGCTCGAGCAGGCGCTTGCGGGCCGGGCCGAAATCAAGACTCAGTCTGGAGAGTTGCTCGAGTACGCATCTATCGAGGCATGGCTGAGGTGTTGGCGAGGACCGGACTCGTCACGGCAGCCCAACATGTGGCACACTGTCGCATAAGCGGCAGGGATCATGGATCAAACAAAGCAAGCATCCAGAAACGGGACTCTGGAGCGTCGGGTGAGGCGGTGCGCGGGCCCGGCGGCATGGATAGCGCTGGCATCGCTGTGCATGATGCCAGCGGCCTGGGCCGACGGTCCGGTGGTGCAGTTCGATCTGCCGGCCGAAGCGCTGCCGCAGGCCATTCTCGATTTCTACCATCAGTCCGGTGTGCAGGCCATTTATGCCGCGACGCCCGAGGTGCGCAAACTCAGGACGCGCGCGGTGTCCGGTCGGCTCGAGAGCTCGGTGGCGCTCGCGCGGATGCTCGAGGGCACGGGGCTCACGTTCACGTTCGATTCCCCGCACTCGGTCATCATCCGGCCGGTGCCGAAGCCGTCGGCGCGGGTGGCCCCGCGCGCGCCCATCGCTTCGCCTGCACCCGCGCGACCACATCCGGCAGCGGATGTAACCCCCGTGGCGCTTCGGCCGGTCGAAGTCACCGGTAGCCTCATTCGCGGGGTGCGCTCGGCAATTGCGCCGCTCGTGTACATCCGGCGCGCGCAGCTGAAGCAGGCCGCCTATCCGAACGTGCAGCAGGCTCTGTACGCGCTGCCACTGGTCTCGCTGAACGGACCACGCGAGGATCTCGGTATCGACGACAACGATCAGTACGGAGCGGGCATCAATCTGCGCGGGCTCGGCGTCGGCGCCACGTTGGTGCTGGTCAACGGCCGCCGCCAGCCCTTTGGCGGACTCACCGGGGGTTTCGTTGACGTATCGACCATTCCCTGGAGCGCGGTACGGCGGATCGAGGTGCTGCCCGATGGGGCTTCGGCGCTGTACGGCGCGGATGCCGTGGCCGGTGTCGTCAACATCATCATGCGCGATGATTTCACCGGAGCGCAGTCCGAAGTGCGCTACGGGAGCGCACCTGACGGACGGGCCGAATGGATGTTTTCGCAGCTGCTCGGCACGCGCTGGCGTAGCGGACATGCGATGTTTGATTACGAGTACTCGGATGCGACGCCGCTCGATGCGGCTGCCCGTCCATACGCTGCCGACAGCAACAAGACACCCTACGGCGGCGGCAACTACGACACCTATTACACCAATCCCGGAAACATCCTCAACCCCTTCACCCTGCAGCCGGCGTACGGCATTCCCGCCGGATACACCGGCACGCTGACGGCGGCGAGGCTGAGTCCCACCATCAACCTGCAGAACTCCTTCAGCGCGCTGCAGATCTTCCCCGATCGCATGGCGCACGAGTTCTACGGTTCGGCGAGCCAGCATATCGGCACACTCGTGGACCTGTTTGTGCAGGGCCGCTACGCCGAGCGCAGGACCGCGCGCAGCGCGCTGCCCGACAGCACGGTGCTGCAGGTTCCCCCGAGCAACCCGTTTTACATCAATCCCTATCCGCAGGTCCCCTATACCCTCGTCGCATACAACTTTCTGCCGCTGCTCGGTCCGACGCGCTTTGCGAGCAGTACGCGCGTGTTTGCGGGCACGGCGGGGGCCACGATCCGCCTCGGGGCTCACTGGCAGATGACGGTGAGCGAATCGAGCGGCAAGCAGTTTCTGCGCAGTACCGAGTACGGCGTGACCGACCCGGTGGCGCTCGCCGCGGCGCTCGCCGATCCGAATCCGGCCACGGCCTTCGATCCTTTCGCCGCGAGCGCAGCCGTTGCCCCGGCGACGCTGAGCGCGATCAGCCGCGGGTACCAACTGCATTCGGTCTCGGGCATGCACTCGACCGATGTGGTGGCGAACGGATCGCTGCTGCGGCTGCCGGCCGGGGCGGCGAAGCTCGCAGTCGGGTTCGAGCGACGCACCGAGTCGCTCGAAATCGATGTGCCGGATCCGTTCAACCCGCTGTCCGCCCCCGTGCCTCAGCACTTTAGCCGTCAGGTGATCTCGGCGTACTCGCAGCTGCATGTGCCGCTCATCGGCAGCCCGGTCAACCGGCGCGCCTCACCGAGGGTGACGCTCGATCTGGCAGGCCGTTACGACCATTACAGCGATTTCGGCGGCACCTTCGATCCGACGGCCCGCCTGCAGTGGACGGCGACCCAGTGGCTGAAGCTGCGCGCCAGCTGGGGCCGCTCCTACCGCGCGCCCAAGCTCGACGATCTGTACGACACCGCGCAGAACCTGTCCGGTCTTGTGGTGCTGTCCGATCCAAGCTCCCCGACCGGCCGGGCGCTCGTGCTGGCCGAGCAGGGCTCGAACCCCAATCTGCGCCAGGAAACTGCGAGTACGTGGACGGCCGGTCTCGACATCGCGCCGTGGCGCGGCGCACAGGTGTCGCTGACCTATTACGAAATCGATTACTGGAACCGGATCGAGCAGCCGGCCTCCGACGACCCGCTCGGCATCCTGCAGCATCAGAGTGAATGGGCCGCGGTCATCAACCGCAATCCGACGGCGGCTGAGATTGCCGCGATCTGCACGAGCCAGCAGTACATCGGGCCGGTCTCGACGTGTCTGGCGAGCAGGCCGGCGGCGATCGTGGATCTGCGTCTGGCGAACCTCGCGACCACCCACACCCGCGGCATCGACTTCGAAGCGCGCGATCATCTGGCGAACCGCTGGGGGCATTTCGCGTTCGAGTTGCGCGGCACCGACGTGTTTGCCTTCACGCAGGCGGTCACGCCGGCCTCCCCGGCGGTGAGCATTCTCGATACCGTGGGCAATCCGCTGTCGCTGCGCCTGCGCGGCACGCTCAGCTGGAGCGACCGCGGGGCACGGCGGCCGGGCTGGGCTGGCGCACTGTCGATCAACTTCACCGGCGCATACCGCAACCCCGGTAGTACGCTCGTGCCGGTCGTGCCGGCCTGGACCACGCTCGATGTATACCTGCGCTATCGGCTGAGCCCGGGGCGCCGCGGGCAGACCACCGTCTCATTGAATGCGATGAACGCGCTCAATCACGACCCGCCGTTCGTCGACAACCAGTTCGGTTATGACATCTACAACGTACAGGCGCTCGGCCGCGTCGTCAGTCTCGAACTCGACCAGCGCTGGTGAGGGGCGAGGGCCCGCCGACGGGCAGGGGCTAATAGTACTGCCAGCCGACGCCCGTATCATATTTGAGGCCGAGGATGCCGCCCTCGGTCGCGCTGATCGTCCCGAGCTCGACGAGTTCGCTCGGGGGATCGGCGGGCGCCTGCACTTCGGCCGACTCGCTCGCGCAAGGTTCACCTGAGGTCGGGGTGTTCATGCCGTGACTCCTTATCTGAGTGCACCGACGATGGATCGCAAGCCGCTATCGTACCCGGGGGACTGCCCGGGTGGATTATGTCCAATGTTAGCGCGGGGCGCACCGCATGCCAATTTTTCGTATCGGCAGGGGGGGGACCGGCTCCTGCCGCATCTATAGGAGTCAAGGAATAGGGAATGGATAAACGTTCGGGCGAGATCAGGCGCTTTCCCAGACTGGGGGGGACGGACGCCTTCTTCGAGCAACTGTGCCGGGCACACGAGGCGCAGCTGCTCGCCTATCTCACCCAAATGCTCGGCCGCGTGGACCTGGCCCGTGAGGTCGCCCAGGACACGTACGAGCAGCTGCACCGTACGTACCGGCCGGAGGAGGTGCTGTTCCCGCGCGCGATGCTCTTCAAGGTTGCCACCAACAACGCGCTGATGCAGCTGCGTCGGCGCCGG
>JAKAYU010000275.1 GCA_021809525.1 Pseudomonadota bacterium
TGCTCGATCTGGGGCGCGACTATGGTGCGCTCGGCGAGCCGGCACAGGCAGCGGCGGCCTTGCGCCGCGCCATCGCGCTCGCCCGCCGGTTGCATCAGCGGCAGATCGAGGCGAGTGCGTGGCTCGTCCTCGGCGATGAGGCACTCGCCCGTGGCGAGTCGGTGCCGGCACGCAGCGACTATCTGGCCGCGCTCGCGCTCGGTCACACGCTCTACAGTCCGCTCACCGAGGCAAGCGCCGAGGGCAGTCTGGCGCGGCTCGACTGGCGTCAGGGTGCGTTGCGACGCGCGCGGCGCCGGATCGAGCGCGCGCTGCGCTTGATCGACTCGGTGAGATCGACGCTCACGACGCGGCGGCTCCGTACGGAGTATTTTTCCTCCGAGCATGGCTACTATGATCTTGGCGTTTCGATCCTGATGGCGATGCGCGCGCGCGCCCCGGGTCGGGGCTACGGGCGCGCGGCGCTGCAGCTGGTCGAGCGGGCCCGAGCCCGCTCGCTGCTCGATGCGCTCGAGGGCACCGGTCGCATCGATCGCGCCTTGTTGCCGGCGGACCTGCGAGTGCAGATGCGCCGTACCGCGGGCGAGCTGGATGTGGCCTATGCCGACTGGCGCGACGTGTTGCAAGATCCGAGTGCGAGTGCGGCGCGCTTCGCCACGTTGCGGCGCGAGATTGCGCGGTTGCGTCAACGGGCCGCGACGCTGCAGTCCCTGGCCGGGCGGCGCAGCGGCCGCTATGCGGCGCTGGCGGATGCGCACCCGGTGCCATTGCCTGCGGTGCAGGGGCGCGTGCTCGCCCCGCATCGGGGGCTGCTGGAGTACTGGATCGGCCGGCATCGAGGCTACGCCTGGCTCATCCGACGGCACCGGGTGCGCGTCATTGCGGTGCCCGGCGCGCGCCGCCTCGCCGTACAGGTGCGCGCGCTGCGCCAAGCGCTGACGGCGCGCGCGCGCACGGTGCCTGGTGAGAGTCTGCGTGAGCGAATGGCTCGCATCGCCGCCGCCGATGCGCAGGCTCAGGCCCTCGAGCGTTCCCTCGGGGCGCAGCTGTTGCCGCCCGTCGCCGCATTGCGGGGACTGAAGCGACTGTACGTCGTACTCGATGGTCCTCTCTTTGGCGTGCCGATCGCGGGCCTGCAGCCGGCGGGGGCGAACGGGCCCTTGATCGAATCGACCGCCGTGCTGGTGGAGCCCTCCGCCTCGGTGCTCGGCTGGTTGGCCGGGCAGCGAACCGGCCGCTCGCGCGGGCGGATCGAGGTGTTCGCCGATCCGGTCTATCAGCGTGATGATCCGCGGTTGAAGGCTCGCAGTACGCGGCGACCGGTGAGGCCCGCAGCGGACCGGATGCACTGGGCGGCGCAGGCGGCGCTCGCGCACCTGCGACGGCTGCCCGCCACACGGACTGAAGCGCTCGCCATTGCGCAATTGGCAGGGGCACGTGCGGTGGTGCACCTGGGCTTTGCCGCCTCGGTCGCTGCCGTGCAGCACACCGCTTGGCGGGGAATTGCCGTGGCGCACTTCGCCGTGCACACGCTGCTCGATGCCGATCACCCCCGCCTCTCCGGCCTGGTGCTCTCGCTCTATCACCGCAATGGCAGTGCTGCGCGTGGGGTGCTGTGGCTGCGCGACATCGAGGCGCTGCACATGCCGGTCGATCTGGTGGTGCTGAGCAGCTGTCGCACGTTGCGGGGGCGTGCCGTGCCCGGGGAGGGCCTGGTCGGGCTGTTTCGGGCATTTCTGCTCGCCGGTGCGCATGCGGTGCTCGGCACGCTCTGGCGCGTGCAGGATCGTCCGACGGCGCGACTGATGCGGCTGTTCTATGCGAATCTCCTTGAGCGGCATTGGCCGCCGGGCAAGGCGCTGCGGGCCGCGCAGCTTGCGCTGCTGCACTCCAAGCGCTACGGCGCACCGTACTATTGGGCTGGATTTTCCCTCGAGGGCCTCGGGGCGCCGGTCTCGTGAGCGAGGTGCACTCCAAGCGCGATGGGCGCCGCTGGCAGCTGGATGCGCCGGCGTTTGCGGCACTGCTGCGCGCCCTGGCGGGCGATCCGCAGCAGGCGGCGCGGGAGTACGAACGGCTGCGCGCGAAACTGCAGCGCTACTTCGCGCTGCATGGCGTCGCGCATCCGCTCGAGGCGAGCGATGAGGCCCTGAACCGGCTCGCCAAGCGATTGAGCGAGGGCGAGCGGCTGGTGAACCTCGAGGCGTACCTGGCCGGGATCGCGCGCCTCGTGATGCTCGAGGCGCGGCACAAGGCGCGGCGCGAGCAGCAGATGCTGATACGCCTGGTGATTCCGGAATCCCCCGTCGAGGACGATCCGCTGCTGCCGGCCCTGGAGTCGGCGCTGGCCGAACTGCCCGAGGCGGCGCGGGGGCTGATGGCCCGGTACTACCTCGGGCGCGGCCGCGAGCGCACGCGCGCCCGGGAGGCGATCGCGCAGGAACTCGGCTTGAGCGCCAATACCCTGCGTAACCGGGTGTTGCGCCTGCGCCGCCGGCTTGAACAGGCGGTGCGGGTGCGACTCGGTACGGCCGAGCGTGATGAGCCGGGCGCGGAGCTCACAATGGAAGAGGAGGATCCCTGAATGCCGGGCGCGGGGGGTGAACAGACCCAAGAGCGGCTGCTCGCGTATCTGCTCGGGGAACTGCCGGCGGATGAATTGGCGGCCTTCGATGCCCGCTGGCTGCGCGAGGAGGACTTCGCCGCCGCGCTTGAGGCGGCGCGCCTGGAGCTGCTCGAGCAGTACGCGCTGGGCGCGTGCACCGAGCGGCGGCGGGAGCGGATCGCGCAGGCATTGAATCTGAGCGGACCCCAGGACGAGTCCGTCCGGTTCGCGCGCGCGCTGCCCCACGCGCTGACGCGCTTTGCGCCGCCTGGGAGGCGATCAGGGATCCGCTTCGCGGCACCGCTGCGCTGGGCGCTGCCGCTTGCGGCCTGCGCACTGCTCGCGCTCGGGCTGTGGCGCTACAGCCCCGGGTGGCACACGCAAGGGCAGACGGTGCGCTCGAGCGCCCCGGCGACCTTCACGGTACTGCTGCGCCCGGCCCGGCTGCGCAGTGCGAGCGGCGTGCGCGTGCTGCACATTCCGATTACAGCGCAGCAAGTGCGGGTGCAGATCGTCCTGCGCCATGCGGTCGGGCGCGCCGAGGTCATCCTTCGTCATGAGGCGAGCGTGCTGCGCGTTGAGCGCTTGGCCATCCATCACCTCGGCGCGACCTCGTTCGTGCAGTTCATCCTGCCCCGCCGGCGCTTCGTGCCCGGGGAATATCAGCTGATGGTCCGTTCGCTCGAGCACGGGCGGCCCGCAACGGATCGCTACCGCCTCGAAATCGCGCCACCCTGAGCCACCCTAGTGCGCTCGCCGGCGCGTGGGTGTGCGCCTCGGGCCGGCCGCTCCGGCACACGGGCCGGCGCGCCCGCTGGGCGCATACGCCGAGCTTGCCGAGCCCGTCACCCGTCTGCGTCAGGCATCGCAGGATCGCCGGCGAGCCGCCTGCGTGCGCTCTACGTTCCGGGACGGTACGGGGTGAAGTGAGCGCTGGGTACAGCGCTTTGATTCTCCATGGTGATATTTCGGCCGCGACGCACACTCCCAAAGGCGTGGTTGTCTGCGTATAGAAAACCGCTCGATGCGCCAGCGCCTGCGCCAGTTCGGCATGTCGGCCTGTTTTACACAGTCCGCGGCGCGCCAAACGTTTCGTGCGCCGTCCGTTGCCCGACGGCGGTGTGCGCGCGTGATGTTTCGGGGGCGGCTGTCACTTAAGGGGCAGACAACGATGTGATCGGGTCCTGCCTGCCGTGCCGCCTCAGATACCGGGACGGTTCTCCCCGGTGAGCCGGCGGTGGGTGGTCGATTGCATCGCCAGAAATATAACAAGTCAGGATCACTCGGGAGGTAGACCGAAATCCTGATAGGTGCTGTGTTCATCACGCCGGCGGCCGCCGGCGTGAATTCCGT
>JAKAYU010000276.1 GCA_021809525.1 Pseudomonadota bacterium
GGGTCTTGCGCTCATGATCTCAGGCGCATTGCCGCTAAGTTAATTTCATGTACAACATGATCAAAGAGGTGTAACATCTTGTTTTCAAGACAACAGGAACTCCTCTTTGAGTCGACGCAAGCTGGAGCTGGCGGTCGAGGAGGTACCGTCGGCGAAATATTTGTCGATCGTATGGAAGTACCTGACCGAGTCGCTGTGTCAGGAGGTGTTTGCGGCCACACGAGAGCGCGAGCGACAACGGAAGTGGACGCTCTATGCGCTGGTGTGGTTTTGGATTGCGCTGCTGCAGAGCCGCTATGGCAGCCAGACGCGTGCGCTGCTGGAGGCACGGGCGGGCTCGGCGCTGTTCCCGCCGGTCGATGCCAGCCCGGAAGCCTTCTTTCAGAAGGTTCAGAACGTCCGCCCGGCGTTCTTCCAGAACGTTTTCCGTGCCTATACCGCGCGGCTGAAAGCCGAGGCGCCCGCGACGTTCGAGCGGGAGCTGCCGCTTGATCCGAAGATCTTTCCCGAGGTGTATGCCGTGGATGGCTCGCGGCTGGAGAAGGTGGCGCGCATGCTGAAAGTGGCGCGCAAGACCACCAAGGCCATCATTCCGGGCAGCCTGGAGGCGGTCTACGACCTGCGGCGCGGACTGCTGCACGAGTTGCACTTCGACCCGGATGGCTGCGTCGCAGAGATCACGATGTTCGAGAAGGTGCTGCCCTCGATCCCGCGCGGCGCCCTGATCCTCAACGACCGCTACTACGCGAAGCCGAAGATCTGGCAGCAAGTCGCCGCGCAGGGGGTGTGGATGATCAGCCGCCACAACCGCACGGTGAAGAAGCGCCGTGTGGCGGTGAACGCGCAGTTTCGCAGCTCCGCCCTGTCCTACGACGACTGGTTGGTCGAGATGGGCGGCAGCCAGGCGGGCACCTCCCCAGTACAGCTTCGCTGGGTACGGATCTGGGGCCCAGGATTCGATCGGATTCTCATTACCAACGTGCTCGAGCCTGAGCGCTTGACGCCCGAGCAGTTGATGGCCGCGTATCGGCGCCGCTGGAGCGTGGAGCGCATGTATCTGGCGATGAAAGAGGTTCTCGAGCTCAATCACCTGTACAACTGCTCGCCCGCTGCCGTCGGCCAGCAGGTCTACGCCACGGCCATTCTGTACAACACCTTGCGGACCTCGCAGGCGCAAATCGCCGCCACCGCCGGGGTGGCGCCGGAGATCTTGTCGGTCGACAAACTCTTCCCCACCTTGATCGACCACTACATCCAGGGGACCTGCGTCGCCCTGGGCTCCGAGATCACGTGGGAGCATGTGCACGCAGAGCATCCCCGCATCACTCGCCCGGAGGCGCTGCTCGATCCATCCTGGTTGAGAATTCGAATCAGAGATCATCTGTTGGAGAAGCGCAAGGAGGAACGGAAGAAACGGCGCTTCTGCGCCGGTCGCGCTCGAGCGACATCATACAACTTGATTCCCGGTGCCAAAAAACTCCTCCAAAGTTAACTTAGCGGCAATGCCTCTTAGATCCGGGCGTGGACGCCTGACACGCCAGCGTGATCGTTCCCGCACAGTGGACGCTCGGTCATTCCACGCTTGAGCAGCCCCCGGGGACGTTCTAACGTCGGCGTGCACCGGCTTCGCCTCCGCGCCATCGAGGCGGATCTCTGCAATCTGATCCGCGACGCGCGCCCCATCCCTCGACAAAGGTCTGTCATCGCTGTCAGAGTTCACACTGCGCGTTTGCTTGCGCGGCCATCGTGCGCAGACCACCCAGCGGACCCGGCGGCGAGGGGATCGAGGAAGGGTGCGATGAGACTTGGCGTCATAGCGTTCCTTGCCGTCATGAGTCTCGGGTCGTCCGCGACCCTGGCTCAAAGCACGCCGATCGACCTGCGCACCTTCAGCGCATGGCTCGCCAAGCAGCACTTGCGCGATAAGTACATCCTGCACAAATCCGAGTATCTCATCAGAGCCGACGGTCGTGTCGGTCTGGCATTACTTTGTCCCGCGGAATTCGCGGCAAACAACGTCACACGCGGGCCCCCGCTACCAACCATACTTGCTTGGGCTACCTCAGCCGCCTTCAGCAATGGCACGACAAACGATGCCCGCTCCCTGCGGAGGCTGGCTTCGTTCTCGTTCGAGCCATCCCTCATCGTCCCGAACTGCGTTGTGATCTCGCACTTGCCGCGCGCCGCGTCACCACCCGCAAGCATCTCCTCGAGATGAGCGACGACGCAGCCCGCCCCAGGCCGGCCGGATCCGTCACTGGGCGGTTCGCTATTTACCGCAATGTGTACCACGTCGTACGGCCGCCGCCGTGGCGGGCCAGATAGCCGCGCTCGACGAGCTGACGGAATTGCTGCTTCAGCGTATTACGGCTGGCGCCCGCAATCCGCACGATGTCGCCAGTGCTCACCCGCCCGTGCTCGCGCGCGAAATCGAGAATGCGCACCGACAGCTCCGGCAGTTGCGCGACGATGATCTTCTCGCGCTCGATCTTGGCGGCGAGGTGGTTCTTCTGCCGCTCGAGCGCATGGAGGAAGAACAGGAGCCATGGCTGCCAATCCGGTTGCTTGCTGTGGATCGTCGTCTGGCTTCGACGCAGCGCGAGGTAATAGCTCTCTTTGCTCTGTTCGATCACACTTTCGAGCGAGGCATACGGCACGTAGGCATAGCCGGCCCGGAGCAACATGAGAGTGGTTAGGATTCGCGAGAGCCGCCCGTTGCCATCCTGGAAGGGATGGATTTCGAGAAATATTACGACAAAGATCGCGACGATCAGGAGCGGATGCAGCCGCTTGTCAGCTTGCGCCCCTTGAACCCAGGCGATGAGTTCGGCCATCCGACCCGGCGTCTCGAACGGGCTTGCCGTCTCGAACACCACACCGATTTGGTTGCCCTGCTCGTCGAACGCGCCGACGTGGTTGGGCATGGTCTTGTAGCTGCCGCGATGCCGATCGTCCTTCGTGCTGTAGCGCAAGAGATCGCGGTGCAGTTGTCGGATGTGGTTTTCGGTGACTGGGATCTCGGAATAGGACTGAAACACGAGATCCATGACTTCGGCATAGCCCGCGACCTCCTGTTCGTCGCGGGTAGTGAAGGACTTGATCTCCAGCTTGGACAGCAGGCGCTCGACCTCGCGGTCGGAGAACTTCGCACCCTCGATGCGGGTCGAGGAGCCGATGCTCTCGATCGTGGCCACCTTGCGCAGGGCCAGGAGCCGCTCCGGCGCGATCGCCCCAAGCGCGTGCCAAGCCCCCTTGAACTCATCGATCCCGGCGATGAGGCCGAGAATTTCCGGGGTAATCGTCAGCGTGTCTGTGATGAGACGCTTCGGGGTCATGCCCCAATATACGCCCATTTACACCCATTTAGCCAGGCCCATTCCGGGGCCCGATTACACCCGAACGGTGCCGGACTTGGGGCTTGGGGGCAATCAGGTTCCCTGGAGAATCACCGCGTCTCCCTCAGGCACGGCGGAACCTGCGGCGCCCTCCTACACCCTGTGCTGGAGCCCACCAATCCTATCCGGCGTCACGCTGCCGGCACGGCCCGGTCGCTTGTGCGCCGCGGCAACCGTGCAAGTAAGTGCCGAATCCTGCCTCCGCTACCACTTTGCAATTGCTCGGTTTGGCATTACTTTGTTCCGCGGAATTCGCGGCAAACAACGTCACACGCG
The DNA here is from genome assembly GCA_021809525.1 of Pseudomonadota bacterium. Lineage (GTDB taxonomy): Bacteria > Pseudomonadota > Gammaproteobacteria > Steroidobacterales > Steroidobacteraceae > 13-2-20CM-66-19. Next base: position 3,672 of record JAKAYU010000276.1, read on the forward strand.
GACCCCACCACCCTTTTTGCCCTGCGGAATATTGTGAACATCGCAAGCCACGACATCCGCACCCACGTCAACCGGCCGCTCGACCGTCACGAACTCGCCTCGCGGAGCCGGGCGTCAGGATTGCAGCACCACGAGGTTTTTCTCGGTGGCCCGCCGGACAGCCTGAAGCGCGATCCTGCCATCGAATGTTACGAATCTTCCGCCATTTCGAACGGCCAGACCGAGCAGATACACGTCCGTAATCTGCCGCGGACCGTGGATCCGCG
>JAKAYU010000277.1 GCA_021809525.1 Pseudomonadota bacterium
CTTGGACAGCATCAGGGGGCCTGAACTTGAACCCGAGCCAAAACCTGTCAAATTACCCGTGGAAAACAGCGGGTACTTCGCCGAATTTCGGCCAATTTGGACAGCAGTGGAATTGAATCTTCATGCCGCATTATGACTCCAGCGATTCCGTGACTGCAGACAACAGTGCCAATTTTTCGAGGTGCCCTTGCAAAAGATCATTCGTGCAAATAGCCGCTTAAGTTCCAAACAGAATGAAGCACTACACCAGAGCGCGGTACGGCTGTTCCGGGAGCACGTGCACGAGTACCCATCGCGATGGGCTGCGATGCAGTCGATCGCCGAGAAGATCGGCTGCGTGGCCGAGACGCTGCGCTCGTGGGTCCAGCGGGCCGAGGCTCAGGCGGATCCGAGGCGCAATGCCGCCCTGGCGGATCGAGAGCGGCTGAAGCAGCTGGAACGGAAGAACGCCGAGCTGAAGCGCGCCAACGAGATCCTGCGCAAGGCATCGGCGTTTCTTGCCCAGGTGCAGCTCGACCGCCGCGGGAAGTATTGATCGCGTTCATCGAGGCGCATCGAAGCGAGTACGGGATCGAGCCGATCTGCGCGCAATTGCCGATCACTCCGTCGACGTATTACGAACACAAACGGTGGCAGGTCGATCCGGCGCACCTGCCGCCTCGCGCGCAGCGCGATGGCGAGCTCACCGGTTCGATCCATCGCCTCTGGGAGGAGAACTTCCGGGTGTACGGTACGCGCAAGGTCTGGCGGCAGTTGCATCGAGAAGGTATTCCTGTCGCTCGCTGCACGGTCGAGCGGCTGATGCGCCGAGACGGCCTGTGCGGGGTGGTTCGTGCGCGCAAGAAGCACACGACCTTCCCGCTTGCTGTTGGATGCTCTGGAGCACGCGCTGCACGCCCGTCAGGTCGGCGAAGGGCTCATTCATCACAGCGACAGGGACGTGCAATATCTGTCCATTCGATACAGCGAGGGCTCAAAGACTCGGGCGTGCAAGCCTCTGTGGGCACCACGGGGGACTCTTATAACAACGCCGTGGCCGAGACCCTCATCGGTCTAGTCAAGACACAACGGATCCACGCTCGCGGCTTGTGGCGCTCTCTGGACGCAGTGGAATACGCCACGCTCGAATGGGTTGATTGGTGCAATAATCGCCGGCTGCTCGAACCCATCGGTCACGTGCCACGCGGGTCACGTGCCACGCGCGGAGTGCGAAGCGGAGTCCTATCGTCAGCAATCCGGTCTGGTCATCGCGGCCTGACCCGGACCCGGAGCTCTCCGCAATACCCGGGGCGGTTCGACGGTTCTTCAGAGTACACGGTCGGCGATAATGGTGTAATTCCAGTTCCCGTTCTGCGCGAAAGCCGGTACCCTCGAGTCTGCAGACAGCGTACCCGACACACTCCGCTCGGGGAGTGTTTCGAGGCGCAGAGGCATTCCGCTGCGGACTGGGCCGACGCAACCCCCTTCATGGAACACGAGCTGTTTACGAGTGCTGCGGCACCCCTGCCCTTGCCTGCAGGGGTGGCGTATCTGGCGGGGTTCGCCCTCGCATGGGAAGAGGCGCTGCTCGAGCGGCTGGCACGCATCAGCGCTGCGGCACCGTTCCGCCACATGGTGACGCCGGGAGGCCGGATGATGTCGGTCGCGATGACCAATTGCGGCGCGCTCGGCTGGATTTCCGATCGACGCGGATACCGCTACGCACAGCGCGACCCCGAGAGTGGCAAGCCGTGGCCTGCCCTGCCTGCCGTGATCCGGGAACTCGCCATCGCGGCCGCAGGCGAAGCCGGTTACGCGGGCTTCGAGCCCGATGCCTGCCTCATCAACCGCTACACGCCCGGGGCGCGCATGTCGCTGCATCAGGATCGCGACGAGCACGATCGGGCGGCGCCCATCGTCTCGGTCTCTCTCGGACTGCCGGCGGTCTTTCTGTTCGGCGGGCTGACGCGGCGTGATCGGCCGTTGCGCCTGCCCCTCGCCCACGGCGATGTCGTCGTCTGGGGCGGACCGGCACGGCTCGCCTATCACGGGGTCGCGCCCGTGGCCGACGGGCAGCACCCGAAGCTCGGGCCGCAGCGCATCAACCTGACTCTGCGGCGAGCCGGGCTGCCGAAGATAAACGCCCGCTGAACGGCTTGCTGCCGGAGAGGCAGCCGCACAGGGCCACGCCACGGCACCCCGGGGATAGGTATATGTCGCGACACTTGGCGGTTGCCACCACGGCAGTGCTTGACCGATACTTGTGCCACCCGTCGATATGGAGGTGTGCTGTGTCTGACTCGAAGAATCGTACCGATCCGTCCCGCCGCGCGTTCCTTGCGACGGCCGCCGTAGCTGCGTCCGCCGCCGTCGTAGGCCTGCGCCCGCGCACCGCATCGGCGGCCGGCGAGAAGCTCCCGCACCTGTCCGAGAGCGACCCGCTCGCCAAATCGCTCGGCTACGTGGCACATGCCGCCAAGGTCGACCGCGCCAAGTACCCGAACTTCAAGCCGGGTGATCGCTGTGGCGTGTGCCGGTTCTTCCTAGGCACGCCGGGCCAAAAATCCGGCTACGCTGGATGCCAGATCTACGCCGGCTACTCGGTCAACGCCGACGGCTGGTGCGCTTCGTTCAACGCGCGTAGCTGAGCCTCTCCTCGAGCCCGGGGCCGCTGCGGTGCCGCACCGCCGCGGCCCCGGGGGGCGTAAGCGGCGCATTTCCGACCCCTGCCGCACGCCATGCGGGGTCCGTGTCCTGGACCCATACAATTCTCCGGGTTCCCTCCTGCCCAATCGCCGATGTTCGGCGTGTCAGGCCGTCTCGTACCGTGCGAGTTTGTAGATCGCGAGGGAAACGAGCCAGCCGAGCACGAACAGCCCAACGATACCGTATCCCAGTGCGTCGAAATGGTCGTTGACCGCGGCAATCGATCGCCAGAATACCCCGTGCGTGCGCAGATAGGCCCCGAGCAGACCGAGCGTCTCGATGCCGCCCACGAGCAGCGCGACCATCACCGATAGCGAAGTCAGAGTCAGGTTGTAGTACAGCTTGCGGACGGGCTTGACGAACGCCCAGCCGTAGGCGCCCGCCATCACGATGCTATCGGCGGTGTCGATCAGGGCCATGCCCGCTGAAAACAACGCCGGCAGCGCCATAATCGCCCACGGCGAGAGCCCCTTAGCGGCGCTCGCTGCCGAGATCCCGAGCAACCCGATTTCCGTGGCCGTATCGAAGCCAAGCCCGAACAGCAGCCCGACCCCGTACATCTGCCGCGGGCGCTCGATGAGGCGAAACGTTCGCCTCCACAGGCGCATCAGCAGCCCCCCGGGTGCCGCGAGCGGCTCCCGTGCCTCCAGCGCGCCTGCTCGGGCGGCACGGAAGCTGCGCCACGTGTCCGTCAGGATGGCCAGATTGGCCATCGCGATCACGAGCAGAAAGAACGCCGAGACGGCTGTGCCAATCAGTCCGCCGAGCAGCCGGAGGTGTCCGACATGCCGCTGCAAGCTCCCGGCGGCGATTGCCACGGCCGCGGTGAGCGCCACCACTATCGTGGAATGCCCGAGCGAGAAGTACAGGCCGACGGTGAGCGGCGGGCGCTCGGCACGCATGAGCTTGCGCGTCACGTTGTCGATGGCGGCAATGTGATCGGCATCGACCGCGTGGCGCAGGCCAAATCCATAGGCGAGCAGCGCCGTGCCGAGCAGCAGAGGATCGTGCCGGAAGGCGAGCAGGGCCCAAAGCCACGCCGCGGCGTTGCAGAGCAGCAGCAGCGCGCCGAGCCGCGCCACCCGGTGGCGCATTCTGCCTTCGGCAAATGAGGCTATCCGCACCGACACACTCCGTTCAGGCCCCACAGCGCCGCGCGAACGCGGCCCGCGCACCTCAGGCTCGACCCCCGCGTAACTTTCGAGCGCGCTGCGCAGCGCG
>JAKAYU010000050.1 GCA_021809525.1 Pseudomonadota bacterium
CACGGACTGCCCGGCGCGCCCTGTGCGCAGAGACGTGCTGAGCGCATTTTTTCAGACGCGATACCCTGGCCTTTTTCAGAGGGCAATCATCGCCAGGTCGCATTCCAACTACGCACCGGCGAACATGGATGACGCTACCTTGAGCGCTGCAGCAACGACGGCTGTTTGAGCGCCTGGCCTTGAGTGACGCCTGGCGCCGCACACGACACGGTGAAGGCCACGGGGTGCGCAACGATCGCGTTTCCGCCCGCGTGCGGGTCGCGGCACGGGCCAGTGGGCCTGTCGCTTTCGTGTAGAATCGCGCCGCGACGACGACCCTCAACGGTCAGGTCGCGTCGTCAAGAGCCGACACAGACTGCCGCGCAGCGCAAGCGCACCCGATGGTGTCCCGGTCAACTCCGGGCCGTGCAGGGCGTTTGGCTTGGATAATGACCGTGGACGGACGCGCCGTGGCCCGGTGCGTTCCGGAGCCTGCGCGAGGACTGAGACTCGGCGGACAGTGACGCACGAAGGAATACAGGAGCACCGCACCATGTCAGGCCATTCGTTTTTCCGCCCTGTCCCCCTGCAGGCCACCCTGGCGCTCCTCGCCGCAGCCGCCGTGGGCGGCCTGCCGCAAGCGCACGCCGCGACCAACCTGTTCAACGTCTATGCCGGGGCAGCCTACGCGCGCTCGAACCTGCGCGCCAAGGACAGCAACCCCGCGCCGTTCAACGGCGGCGGGCCGCTCAGCGCCTTCAACCGCTCAGACGCGGGCTACCAGTTCAGCCTCGGCGTACGCGGACTCGAACTGCTCGGCGCGGAAGTCGACTACTTCGATCTGGGCAGCGGGAGCGCCTCGGGCGCATACATGCCTGCAGGCACTTCCCCCGGAACCGTCTCGGGCGCGACGCTGTCGCAGAAGGGCGAAGCGGCCTTCGCGATGCTGTACCTGCCCGTGCCGATCGTCGACATTTACCTGAAGGCGGGCGTGGACCGGATCACCTCGGACCTGGGCGCCCAGTTCACGCCGGTGATTTACTGTCCCATCGGCAGCTGCCGCGTTCCGGCCGAGCACCTGGCGCTGCACGCCACCACCACGGGGCTCGCGCTCGGCGCCGGAGCGCAATGGCAGTTCGGCAACTGGGGCATACGGGCTGAATACGAGCGCTTCACGGCGCTCGGTGAGCATCCCGATCTGGTCTCGGTGGGCGTCGTCTGGACATTCCTCTAGCCTCTCAAGGGACAGTTTCCCTCCCGCGTCCGCCCGAGGGTACGATGCCGGTTCGCGCACGTGCGCAACGAACCGGGATCCATGGCGGACACTGACGGCAGCTATCAGTCGCTCCTGCGGGCAGCGCACCGCTATCGCAATGCCGGCCTGATACGCGAGGCAATCGACGCCTATCAGCGGCTGCTCGCGATGCGCCCGGATGCGCCCAATACCTGGTACAACCTCGCGCGGCTGCAGCGCCAGGCGCGCCAGTACGAGGCGGCGCTCGCCTCCTATCAGCGGGCGCTCGATGCGGGCGTCGAGTCACCCGAGGAAGCCCATCTCAATCGCGGCGTCATCCTCTCCGATGATCTGCACCGCCCCCTGCAAGCCGAGCGGGAGCTCGAAGCGGCGCTGCGGCTGAACCCGGCCTATGTCGCGGCGCTGTTCAACCTCGCCACGCTGCACGAGGACCTCGGCCGGCGCGAGGCGGCCGAGCGCACCTACGAGCGGATCCTCGCCCTCGAGCCGGGCAATCTGGAGGCGCTCGCACGCTATGCCCAGATCCAGCCCGCGGCCGAGACGAGCGATGAGCTCCTTCAGACCCTGCGCACCCGCCTGGGCGATCCACGTGGCCAGGCTGCGGGGCGAGCCGCCGTGGGATTCGCGCTGGGGCGCGCGCTCGATGGGCGCGGCGACTACGCGGCGGCGTTCGCCGCCTATACCGAGGCGAACCGCCTCAGCCGCGCAAGTGCCGGTGCCCGGTTCTTGCCCTATGACCGCGCGGCACACGAGCGCTTGATCGAGCGCATCATCGCAGCCTTCCCGGCTGCCGCGGGCAGCACGCAGGGCGCACCGCCCGGGCCGCCGGCGCCCGTTTTCATCTGCGGCATGTTCCGTTCCGGCTCCACGCTGCTTGAGCAGCTGCTCGCGCGCCACCGGCGGATCGGCGCCGCCGGCGAACTCGACTGGCTACCCCGGATCGCGCACGAAACGCTGGCCCCTTACCCGCAGGCCGCGGCGGCCGCGGCACCCGAGCGCCTCGCCGCGCTCGCAGCGCAATACCTGGAGCATCTTGCCACCGCCTTTCCGGGCGCAGCGCAGGTCACGGACAAGCGGCCGGACAACTTCCTCTACATCGGCCTGATCAAGCGTCTCTTCCCGACCGCCAAGATCGTGCACACCACGCGCGATCCGCTCGACAACTGCCTGTCCGTATTCTTCCTCCACCTCGACCAGAGCATGAGCTATGCGCTCGACCTGCTGGACATCGGTCACTACTATCGTCAATCCACGCGCCTGATGGCGCACTGGAAGAGGCTGTTTCCCGGGGACATCCTCGAGGTGCACTACGATACGTTGGTCCGCGAGCCGCGGGCGGTCATCGAACGGCTCCTGGGATTTCTCGGGTTGGAGTGGGACGAGCGCTGCCTCGAGCCGGCGCCGGCCGGACGGTCCGTCAAGACCGCCAGCGTCTGGCAGGTCCGCCAGAGCGTGTACCAGAGCTCATCGGGCCGCTCGCGACATTATCTCGGGCAGTTGGACGCGCTGCGGGCGTACCTGAACGAAAGCGCTCCCCGTCCGCTGCCGCAACGCTGAGGGCATCCCGGAGCGGCCGGGGTGAGAAGCGGTATGTTTGCAGAGGCGGATGGTTTGTGCTCAGATGCCCCGCATGCGTGCCGCGCTGCGCATCATGTGCCTGCAGTGTGTGCTCCTCGCGGAAATGGTCCGAGCCGCGACGGTGCCGGGGCCAAGCGCTGCCGCAACGCCCGCAAGCCCGGCTCCAGTCCCGCTTCTCGTCGCGCCGTTTGCGCACCACAGGAAGGCGCTTGCGCCACTGCCGCTGGCCACTACGCCCCCGGCGCTGCCTGCGGTCGTCCCGAACACCGAGGGCGCACGCGCCCCTCCGCCCCGACCGCTGTCCCCCGAAGACCTGTTGTTCGCCTGTCCGACGACGCTCGATCACATCGGGCGTGTCGTGGCCTCCGTCAGGATCGACGGCAAGGGCCCCTTCCGGTTCATCGTCGACACCGGAGCCAATCACTCCACGATCTCGCCGCAGCTCGCGGCAACCCTCGGACTGAAACCCTCCACACGGCAGTTGATCGAGGTGACCGGCGTGACCGGGTCCGCAGAAGAGACCTCCGTGTTCATCGCGCAGCTGCAGGCGGGCGATCTGGTGATCGCCGACAGCCGCTTCCCCGTCATCTGGGCACCGGTCATGGCGGGCGCCGAGGGCATCCTCGGCGCCGCGGGGCTGCGCAAGGACCGGCTGCTCGTGAATTTCCAACATGACGAGGTGATCATCACGCGCTCGCACACCGAGGCGCTGCCCTGGGGATTCACCCGCATGTGGGCGACGCGGCTGCACGGGGGCCTGCTCAGCGTGCCGGGCCGGGTCGGGGACGTGCGCGTGCGCGCGATCATCGACACCGGCTCGCAGCGCACGCTCGGCAATCTCGCACTTTACAGAGCGCTCTTCGCCGAAGAGCAGGGCAAGGGCAAGTACCGCACCGCCGATGTATACGGCGCGACCCGGCAGATGGGCATCGGCAAACTGCAGCTCGCCCCGTCGATCGATCTGGGGGCGATCAAGATCGGCGGCGTCGGCCTGGTATTCGGCGACTTCCACATCTTCCGCGCCTGGGGGCTCACGCGCCGTCCGACCATCATTCTCGGCATGGATGTGCTCGGTACGGTCAAGGCCTTCGCCATCGATTTCCGCTACGGCGAGATCGGCATCGACACCACCTACAACTATTACCAATCGGCGAACACGCCGCCGCCGCGTTGTCGCGGCTCGGTGCGCGCACGCATGGCGCATTGCCGCGGATAGCCGATCGGCACGACACCGCGCCCAGGTGCGGGCGGCCGGATTATACTGGGCGCCATGTTTCTGCAGATCGACAACGTACTGACGAGCGCGGAGGTTCAGTCCGTCATGGAACTGGCCGGGCGGACCCGCTACATCAACGGCCGCGCGTCCAATCCCCATAACACGACCAAGAACAACCTGATCCAGGACCCGGGCTGCCCGCTCGGCCAGCGCGCCTCGCAGATCGTGCTCGCGGCGATCCAGCGCAGCGAGGAGGCGCGCGATTTCCTCTGGCCGAAGCGCATCGCAGTGCCGCAGTTCCTGCGCTACGGGCCCGGCATGACGTACGGCGCGCACGTGGATGCGGCATTCATGAACGTCGCGGCGCAGCCGCTGCGCTCGGATGTCTCCTGCACGGTTTTCCTCAGCGATCCGGCCGGCTACGCAGGCGGCGAGCTCGTGATCCACCTCGGCACCGAGACCGTGCGGTTAAAGGGCAGCGCCGGCAGCGCGGTGTTCTATCCCTCGACGACGCTGCACGAGGTCACCCCCGTCGCCTCGGGGGAGCGGCTGGTGATGATCACCTTCATCGAAAGTCAGCTGCCCGACGCGGCGCAACGCGAGCTGCTCTACACACTCAACGAGGTGCGGGCGCTCGAGGGGCTGAACATGCAGTGGCGCAACCGCATGAGCCTGGAAAGCGTGATCGCGAATCTGCTGCGCATGTGGGTGCGCTGAGGTGGACTCTCGCGGACCCCGCGCTGCGGGCGGGCGCCGGGCGGCGGTAGAGGTCAGCGCGGCCGAACTCGCCGGCTCGCCGGCGTGGTTCCCGCTGGAAGCACCGGGAGCGGGACTGCTGCGGCTCGTGCGGCTCGAGGAGGCGGCGTATCGGCAGGCAAGCTTTCTCGATGAGCGGATCCTCGCCACAAATCCTCTCGAAGGCGCCTGCTCGATCGCAGCGGCTGGCGCGGCGGCCGGGATGCTGCCCGCGCGGGCGCATTACATCTTCCACATCGGTCACGTCGGCTCGACCCTGATCTCGCGACTGCTCGGCGAGCACCCCGGTTTTCACTCGGTGCGCGAGCCCGCGCTGCTGCGCACACTGGCCGCCGGGCCGGTGCGGGCCGGTCACACACCGGAGCTGACGGTTCTCCTCGCGCTGCTGGGGCGGACCTGGCGCCCCGAGCAGCGGGCGCTCATCAAGGCCACGAGTTTCGTCAGCGAAATCGCTGTGCCGATCCTGGCCACGGACGATCAGGCCGCCGCGCTGTTCGTGTTCACGCCTGCACTCGCCTACTTGCGCTGCATCCTGGGAGGCCCCAACTCGCGGCTGGAGTCCCGGACGCTCGCGTCCTCCCGCCTCGCCCGGCTGCAGGCGCGAGTCGGCGAGGCCGCCCTCCCGAGCCTGCCGAGCGCGGAAGGTGAATGGATCGCCATGAGCTGGCTGTGCGAGATGACCGCGCTGTGCCAGGCCGCGGCGCAGCGCCGAGCCCGGACGCGCTGGATCGACTTCGAGGCGTTTCTGTCAGCGCCTGCCGCCGGCTTGACGGATGCTTTGCAGGCGCTCGGCGTCTCGATGGCCGCGCGGGACGTAGATGCGCTGCTCGCAGGCCCCTGGATGGGCCGGTATGCGAAAGCGCCGCAGCACGCCTACGACGCAGCGCTGCGGCGCAGCGTGCTCGAGGCAGCAGACCGGGAACACAGACACGAGATCCGGCGGGCAATGGACTGGCTGGCGCGCGCAGCGGGACGCCATCCGCTCATCGACGCCGCGCTGGCGCGCTGAAGCGCCCCTGCAGGCCATCACCCCCGAATCTCAGCCGCGGGCGCCGCGTTCCTTGGCCAGGCGGCGTTGCGCGCAGATGGGGTGAAGAACCATAAAATAAAAAAGCGGCGGGCCGAAGCCCGCCGCTGGAGTACTCCTGAAGGGGAGTTGCGCCTCAGAACTGCACGCTGATCTCGCCGAACACGAAGCGGCCGCCCCAGTCGTAGGTGCCGGGCATCGTGTTGCCGTTGCCGATCGGCGGCGACGGCAGATCGGAGGCACCGATCACCGGCGGGGTCTTGTCCAGCAGGTTGTTGACACCCAGCCGGAACAGGATGTTGTCGGTCGGCCGGTAGGCGGCTGACAGGTCGATGTAATTGAACGCCGGAATCTCCGCATCCGTGTTGGAGATCCCACCGTTCGCCACCGTCTGTCCCGGGTTGCCCAGGTTCGGGTTCGGGCTGAGCGCCTCGAGCGTCACACCGCTCATGTAGCGCCACCCCAACGTGACCGACACCGGCCGGTACGGCGTGATCCAGGTCGCGGTCCAGTCGTGCCGCCACTTGAACACCGGCCCGCCCGTATTGCCGCTGCAGGTCGGGCCGTAGTAGCCCGCGCAATTGTACGCAGTGGCGTTGCCGAGACTGGCGATCGGCGTCACTTTGTAGGAGTCGAGATACGTTCCGACGAAGTTCGTGGTGATCGCGCCCCAGCGGCCGAGATCCCGCGAGTACGTCAGATTGACGTCGACACCCTTCTCCTGCAGATCGCCCACGTTGGCCAGAGTATCGACCACGTAACCGTTCGGCGTGAGCCACAGAGTGTTGGCGGCATCGCGATGGATCAGGTTGCAGAACAGATCGGCGCTTGCGCAGTCCGACAGGATCGTGTTCTCACCGATGGAACGGATGATGTTCTCGATCTTGATGTCGTAGTAGTCGATGTTCGCCGAGAAGTTCGGCAGCCAGCTCGGCGTGAAGCCGATTCCGAACGAGCTCGTGAGCGCCGTCTCCGGCCGCAGGTTCGGATTGCCGCCGAGCAGGCCGTTGTACTGGGCCGCGGGATTGGCCGCAACCTTGCCGTATGCACTCAGCGGCACGCCGGTCCGGGCGCACTGCGCGGGCGAGTACTGGGGCGTCGGGCCCGCGCACGGATCCACCGACCCGTCGAGACCGACGCTCTGCGGCGAGTACAGCTCGGTGACGTTCGGGGCGCGCACGGCGCGGGTGAAGGTGCCGCGCAAACGCACCTGCCGGTCGGGCGCCCAGGCCAGCCCCAGCGAGAACGTATTGGTCTGAAACCCGAGCGCATACGCGGAGTGCCGGAACGAGTCGTCGGTCACCAGCGACTTCGCCCAGGGCTTGTCCTGAATCAGCGGCAGACGCCCTTCGACGTACTCGTCCCAGGACTCGATGGCCCCGCTGACCGGCAGCGTCTTGCCGCCCTGTCCGGACAGGTCGCCCGTCATGAACTCCACATCCGGCTGGGTGTAGGAGTTGATGTCCCGATATTCGGTGCCGAGAGCCACCTGCAGGCCCGAATGAGCCGTCGGCAGCTGCACGTACTGGCTGAGATCACCGTTGAAGTTCGTGTCGACGATCTGCTGCACGACCGCACCGCGCTGCAGACCCGGGGTCTGCAGGTACTGCACCGCCGCCGGGGTGACCTGACCGGGCGCGAAGATGTCCCACGGCACGCAGCCGGCCGCCAGACCCGAGGTGTTGCCTGAGGCCGTCACCGCGCACTCCGGCGTGCTGCCCGCCGTGTTCGGCGCGACCACGTTGCCGTTGAGCACGCTGACGACATCGAGCGCATAGTTCAACTTCGTCGTGGATATGTCGTTGTAGTACGTATCCAGCAGGTTGACCATGTTGTACTGGTAGCTCGCGTTGTACGACCAGTTGTCGTCGATCGCGCCCTTGATGCCGATCACTTCGCGCCAGTCGATGTGCTCGAGACTGTCCTGCCGGTTGCCGCCCTCGATGTTGCGGCGCAGGATGTACAGTCCGTTGCCCGGACCGCCCGAGGTGACGAACCCATTGGTCGAGCCGCCGCACCACGCCTGCAGCTCCGAGCTCGACAGGAACGGGTTGGCGCAATCGACGTTCGAGGCGGTGGCGAAGTCGCCCGAGGGGGCGATCTGCAGGACCGTCTTGTCGTCCATGAACATGGTGCTGCCGAACACGATCGCATGCGGATTGATCGTGTAGTGCATGAATGCGCCGGCATTCCAGACCCGGTCCGGCGCCTGCATGTAGTTGAGCGGACCGTAGTTGAAACGCGACTCGTCCGAGAGCGGCAGCAGCACTCCGCCCGGACCGACGGTGTTGGCGTCGACCGTCGTGCCGCTGGCGTATTTCAGGAAGGTGCCGGGATAGGACGTGAGCGACCCGGAGCACCTGAAATTCCCGTTGCCCTTGGGCGGCAGATAGCCCGAAGCCATCGAGCACGCACTGTAGGCATAGCGGCTCTGCAGGGCTGCCGCGACGTTGCGGTAGCTCGCGTAGAAGGTGAAGTTGCCCTTGTTGTCCGGCGTGTTCATGCCGGCGATGATGGTCAGCTGCTTCTGTGCGCCCGTCGCCACGCTGCCCGGGGCCTCGGCGAAGTGATTGCCGGTCGTGGCGTTGAAGTTCTGCAAATCCGTGATGACGTTCTGGTCATTGCCGTTGCTGTGGAAGAAGCCGCCGCCGTTGGCGACGATCTTCACGCCCTGGAAGTGCTGCATCAGCTTGAAGTTGACCACGCCGGCGACGGCGTCCGCGCCGTACAGCGAGGAGGCGCCGCCGGTGAGGATCTGCACGTTCTCGATCAGGGCGGTCGGGATCATCTTCAGGTCGGCGCCGCCGCCGCGCGGATCGCCGTACGGCATGCGCAGGCCGTCGATCAGCACCAGGGTGCGATTCGCACCGAGACCGCGCAGGTTCACCGTCTCGGTACCGGTGCCGCCGTTGATACTGGTCGAGTTCTGGTCGGCGAAGACCTGGGGCAGGCGGTTCAGCACGTCATCGACGTTGACCGCGCCCATCTGTGAGAATTCTTTGGAGGAAACGAAGGTGACCGGGCTGATGGAAGTCTGGTTCGGCGAGAGGGCGATACGCGAGCCCGTCACCACCACCTCTTGCAGCTGCGGCGCCGCCGGCGCGGTGGCGGGTGTCGCCGCCGGGTCCGCCGGGCCCGTTTGGGTCGTCTTGTGCGCATTCGCCGCACTGGCCACCCCGAAGGCGGCCGCCAGCGCTCCGCCCGCGAGGACGGTGCGTACGGCGGCGCGCACTAGGGGTTTGCCAAGATTGTTGTTGACCATGAGGTCGCTCTCCCAGTGGCTATTTAATTGTGATTGCGCCTGGTGACAAAGAATGGGCAGGAGGCGAATCATCGACGCTCGGGCATTCCTCCGTCGCCATCGACGGATGCGCCAGTCTCCCTGTGCGCGGTGCTGCCCGGATGTCTATCGCTCCTGTGGCCTTTGCACCAGTGGCCCGAATATAGCACGCTGTCTTAATGGCGCAACATGGCGGATATGCGCCCGCTCGCACCGACGAGTCGCTTGGTCGCATCGAGGGATGCCGCCACCACGCGTGTTCTGTAGCGGAATGGGCGGTCCTGCGCACCTCGCGCCATCGAGGTGCCGCGTTCCGGCAGCACGTTCCAAAGTGGTGCATGGGTGCACGTGATGCCATATCACAACAGAAAGGCCGGACGAGGCGTTGCGGTACGGCAACAATGAGTTCCGGCATCGGGAGGAACGCCTCGGCTATGATGCGGCCCGTGATGGCACTGTCTCAGAACGCGCTCGAGAAGCAGGTCAGCGAGCATCTGGCCCGGGGAGATCTGGACGCGGCCGCTGCGGCGGCGGCACGGTGCCGCCAGGCGTGGCCGGCAGCGGCCGGCGGATGGCTGCTCGGCAGCATCACGGCACTGCTGGGCGGGGACCCCGAAGCGGCCCTCGCGCTCATCGAGGAATATCTGCGTGTCCGGCCCGATGACGCGCAGTGCCTGCTGCAGAAGGCCGAATGTCTCCTGGCGCGCAACGAGCGGGCCGCCGCCCTGGCCGCAGCCGAGAGCGCAGCCGCGCACGCCGGACAGAGCCCCGCAACCTTGGAAGCCGTCGGTGAATTCCTCACTCAGGCCGGCGAGCACACCCGCGCGGTGGCCCTCTACGACCAGGCGCTTACGCTGGAGCAGCGCGACCGGGTCCGGCGGGCCACGCTCCTCGCCCGGCGGGCGGCCGTGCACCGCGTCCTCGGGCATTTCGATCTGGCCGAGAGTGACTACCGTGAGGTGCTCGCCATCGACCCGGTGGCGCCCAAGGCGCTGAAGGCCTTAAGCGAGCTGCGCCGCCAGACCCGCGAGCACAACTGGGTCGGCGAGATGCAGCAGGCGCTTTCGCGCCTGCCGCCTGAGTCCGAACACGCCGCCATCGTGCACTTCGGGCTCGCAAAATCCTACCAGGACCTCGGTGAGCATGCGGCGAGCTGGCGGCACCTGAGCGCCGCGAACCGCATCGAGCGCGCACTCATCCAATACAGCCCCGATGCCGATCGCGCGCTGATGCGGGCGATGGAGGAAGTCTTCGCGACCGGGCGGGCCGAAGCACCCGGGGTGGGCGAGGAGTCGCCTATCTTCATCGTCGGCCTGCCGCGCTGCGGATCGACCCTGGTCGAGCAGATCCTCTCCAACCACCCCCAGGTGCAGGCCTGCGGCGAACTGACGGCGATGACCGATGCAATCCTGACCCTCGCCAACCGCCTCGCGGGGCCGCCGCCGACCGACGCGCACAGCCATGCGCAGCGACTCGCGGCGCTCGAGGGCGCATCGCTCGCACAGGAATACCTGGCGCGGGTGCGCCCGATGCGCAGCGCGCAGGCCCGGTGGACGGACAAGCAGCTGATCAATTTCCTGTATTGTCCGCTGCTGCTGCGGGCGTTTCCGCAGGCGCGCATCGTGCACGTGACGCGCCATCCGCTGGCTGCGTGCCATGCGATCTACCGCACCCGATTCACCACCGGCGGCTATCCGTTTGCCTACGATCTGACCGAGATCGCCGAGTTCTACGTCGGATACCGGCGCCTGATGACGCATTGGCACCGGCTGCTGCCCGGACGAATCCTCGATCTGCCGTACGAGGCGCTCGTGACGGGCCTTGAGCCGGCGGTGCGACGGCTGCTCGAGTATGCCCGGCTGCCCTTCGATACCGCCTGCCTCGAGTTCCACCGCAATCCCGCGCCCGTCATCACGGCAAGCTCGGTGCAGGTGCGCCAGCCGCTGTACGGCTCCTCGCTCGATCTGTGGAAGCACTATGCCGAAGGACTGGCTCCGGCGCGCGCGCGGCTCGAGGCCGCCGGCATCGCGCTCGAGTGACCGGCCCACCGCTCAGCGGATCCGCGTCACCTTGCAGGATCGGTGGGACGGCAGGCTGAGCAGATACGACCCGAGCCAGCCGCGCGAGATCGTCACGACATCGCCCACCCGGGCGAACAGCCCACCCTCGGCATCGATTTGCGCCCAGACCTGGTGGTTGGCAAGCGTGAAGATCTCCCGACCGTCCGCCAGCCTCTGCAACGCGACGATGCGCGAGGCGATGTGCGTCAGCTGCCGCGGCAGCTTGACGACCGCCGCCTCGCGCGCCTCGATCTGCGCGGGCGCCAGGCCAAATGTCCGGCGGGGGCTGAGGTCCGGATGGGCGCTTGTCACTGAAGCGCCGCGCGCGGCCGGACGAGCCGCGCTGCGCGGGATCGACCCCTTCGCGAGCCTCCCGGCGAGCGCCGCCGAGCGGCGGTCGAAGCAGGCGAGCCGCGCGGCATTGCGCGGGATCTGCCGGCAGGCGAGGAGCGCCGCCGCCCACTGCGGCGGGCGCGTCGCGGCCCAGGCGGCAGGTGCGCCAACACAGGCGAGCCAGAGGAGAACCCACGGCAGGCCTGCGATCGCGCGCCATGCCAGCGACCGGCCGCGCCCTATCGATCCGCACCCACGGGGGAGCCAGGAGATGGGACTGCGCTTCATCAGGCCAGTATAGCCTGAGGCGCGCCCGCGGCCGCGCGCGCAGCTACAATCCTCGGGCGCAATCCAGCGGGCTCCCGTGAGACGGCCTATGGCTCCTGAGCTGTTCAATCTGTTCGCGGTGCCGTTCGCGATCGGCCGCCATCCGGATGCGGCCCGGCTGAACGCGGCGCTGCGCGCCTTCGTGCTCGCGGCCGAGCGCGGCGGGCAGGCCAATCCGCGCCCGCTCACGCACCGTAACGAGGCGCTGTTCGAGAGCCACTTCGATCTGTTCCGCAACCCCGATCCGGCGGTGCAGGAGCTGAAGCGATTCTGCTGGGACCAGCTGCTCGCGGTCATCGGCAAACTGAACGGCTACGACCTGCCGACGCTCTCGCGGCTGCAGATCTACAACGACTGCTGGTTCCACATCACGCGGCGCGGCGGCTACTTCGGCCTGCACAATCACCCGAACGCCTCCTGGAGCGGAGTGTATTGCGTCGATCCGGGGCGGCGCGACCCGGACAAGAACATGAGCGGGGTGCTCTCCTTCATCAACCCGACGATCATGCACGCGATGCACATGGATGCGGGGATCGCGCGGATGCCGCTGCCGTACGGGCACCACGTCGCGAACTTCACTCTGGAGCCCGGGCAGCTGGTGATCTTCCCGTCCTGGGTACTGCACGACGTCAAGCCGTTCGAGGGCGAGGGCGAGCGCATCACGATCGCTTTCAACTGCTGGTTCACGCTGCCGGATGCGCCCGCCGCCTGAACGCGGCCGTCAGTCCGGATCGTAGTAAAAGCGCTGCACCCACGGCTCGAGCAGCGCGCGCACCGGCTCGAGGACGCTGCGGTAGTGGCGCCAGAGCCCGATGCCTTCGGTGCCGAGGTTGTGGATCCACTGCGCAAGATTCGGTGCCGGTTCGTCGCGCTCACGGGCCCGCAGCGCGAAGTCCCGCATCGCCGGATGCCACTCGAGCCCGAGGAACTCGCACACACGCCTCATCTCGCGCGTGAAGCCCGTGACCACATCCTCGTGGCGCACCAGACAGGCCTCGAGGCCGAGCAGCGAGGTGCAGCCGATCAGCAACTGCATCAGCGCGGCGTAATAGCGCGCGGCGCCCTCGATCGTGAGCAGCTCATAGGCCGGGGCACTCATCGCCAGGCGATTGCGGAAGCTGCTCAGCACGATATCGCGCGGGTCGCGGGAGGCGAAGAGGATCTTCGCGGTCGGGAACAGCCGCACGATGAGCGGCAGCTTCAGTGTATTGAGCGCGCAGCAGTCCACGAACACCTTGCCGCTGGGGTCGAGCCCCGCGGCGCCCACGCGCCGCCAGTAGGCCGCGCGGAAGTGCTCGAGCGTCTGCGGGGAAGCCGCCCAGAGCCGGCCGACGTCCTCCGGCCGGCGCATGAACTCGAGCACCGCCTCGAGGAGGCACTCCCGCTCCACGAGCGTGGCGACCTGCGGGTGACCCTCGAGAATCACGCTGAGGAGCCGCGTGCCCGAGCGCGGAAAGCCGATGATGAAGACGTGATCCTTCGCCGGGGCGCTCGGCGCGGCCTGCGCGCCGGGTGCCAGCCTTGCGGGCTCACCGGCGGCCGCCCGATCGAGCCAGCCCGTCAGCGCCTCGGCATACTCGAGTGCACTGGCGAAGCGGCCGGCGTAGCGCCGCCGCAGCGCCTCGTTGCACCTCGTGTACGCTGCGAAAGCCTCCTCGTACCGGCCCTCGGCATCGAGCACATCGCCGAGCAGACCTTGGCCATAGGCGCGCTCCACGTCCGAGAGCCCCCTGCCGTCGAGCAACTCCTGCAGGCGGGCCTCGGCCCGTCCGAGCTGACGCTCGCCGAACTCCGCGGCCGCCAGGCTCATGAGGCCCTCCGCCAGCCCGGGCGCCAACGCCAGCGCCCTGTCCGCCCACGAACGGGCCTCTCCATAGGCGCCGCGTCGGCAGGCAATGCTCGCAAGGCCGGCGAGCGCCATTGCCTGAGCGGCATCGAGCTCGACCGCCCGCTCATAACTCGTCTGGGCCGCGGCGAGTGCTCCAAGGGCGCGCAGCGCATTGCCCCGGTTGGCATGCAGGTGACCGAGCGCCGGATCGAGGCCGATCGCCGCGTCGAACTGCTCGAGGGCCTCGGGCGCTCGCTCAAGGGCGAGCAGACACAGTCCGAGGGCGTTGCGGCAGCCGAGATCCCGTGGCGCGATCTGCACCGCGCGGCGCAGCAGAGGTTCGGCCTCGGCGGTGCGACCCTCGCGCTCCAGACCGAGCGCCGCGAGATTCAGCAGCAGCGGGTGTTCGAGGCCCTCGGCCAGCGCGGCGCGCGCCTGCGCGATGGCCTGCTCATGATGAGCGGCCCGCGCCTCGGCCAGGATGGCGCTGAGGCGCGCCTGATCAGCCGCCGGATCCCGGTCCATGGGGTTTGATTTCGGGTGTGACATGCGCCGGAGTATAAACCGCGCTACAGTAGCTCCCGGAGTCAACGGAGACCGACATGACCAGAGTGATGCGCCTTCTCGTGCTCACGAGCGCCGCCGCACTCGCCGCGTGTGCCGGGGAGCCCCCGCAGCAGAGCCCCGCAGCGGCCGCCGCGGGCGCGCCGGTGAGCGAGACGCCGAGTGCGCCCCGGCATGTCCTCGCCCAGGCCAACCTCGCTTTGCAGGCGGAACAGGCGGGCTTCTCGCCGCAATCGCGCAACGGCACGATGCTGTACTGCGAACACGCCCCCAGCCTCGGCTCGCGCATCCCTCACATCCGCTGCTTCACGCCGCACGAGGTACGGGTGATCCTGCAGATGCGCGAGCGGCAGCGGCAGGCCCTCTCGGGGACGACCGCCGCGCCAGGGTGCGGGACCAACGGCGAAAGTTGCTGAGCATCGCGCCGCAATAGGCGCCGGCCGCGAGCTGTTGCGATTTGCGGCTCCGGACGACCCTTCAGTTCCCGCCGCCGGCGGGCCACGATGCGCGATGGAGCGCCGCCTCGCGCGGCGGAGCCTGCCCCGCCCCCGGTTGCTCGTCGTAGAACTGCCCGACCCAGGGAGCCAGGATCGGCAGGACCGGCGCAAGCTGCTCGCGGTAACGCCGCCAGCGGCCGAGGCCCTGCGCGTTGAGCCCCTCTGCGAGCTGTGCGGTGCTCGGCGTGAGCGCGGCGCGCGCATGCGAGCGCGCCGCGAAGTCCCCCATGGCGGCATCCCACTGCAGCCCGAGAAAATCACACACGCGGCGCATCTCGCGGGCAAAACCACTCACCACGTCCTCGTGGCGCACCAGAGAGAAATCGAGCGGCAGCAATCGCGTGCACTCCATCAGCACGCGCATGACGGCATCGTAGTAGCGGGCCGCGCCCTCGAGCGTGAGCATTTCGTAGATCGGCGCACTCATGCGGAAGCGGTGACGGAAGCAGCTGAGCACGACATCGCGCGGATCACGGCAGGCAACCAAGATCTTCGCCCGTGGGAACAGGCGCGCGATCAACGGGAGCTTCAGGGTGTTGAGCGGATTCTTGTCGACGAAGATCTTGCCGGCGACCGCGACGCCGGTCTGCGCGACGCGGCGCCAGTAGGCGCCGCGCAGCGTTTCATAGGTCGCCGGCGGGGCCTCGAGGAGCGCCTCGAGATCCTCAGGCCGCCGCATGAACTGCAGCACGCCATCGATCAGGGACTCACTCTCCTCGAGGCTCGCCACCTGTGGATGTCCTTCGAGGATCGCCTCCAGGAGCGAGGTGCCCGAGCGCAGAAAGCCGAGCACGAAGACGTGCCCTGCGACCGGCCCGGGCGCGGACACCGGCGGCGCAGCGCGCCAGCGCGCCTCCTCGGTGCCGCGCAGATACTCCCGCAGCGAGTGCGCGTACTCGAGCGCGCTCGGCGTGCGGGCGGCGAACTGCGCCGCGCTCGCTTGGCGCTGCAACGCATTGCTCTCGCTGTAGGCAACAAACGCCTCGGACGTGCGGCCCTGCGCGTCGAGCGCATCCGCGAGCAGCCCGCTGGCGAGTGCACGCTGCTCGGCCGATAGGTCAACTCGCGCGAGCATGTTGCGCAGGCGCGTCTCCGCGACAGCCGGCTGCCGCTCGCCGAGCTCGGCCGAGGCGAGACTCAACTGCGCATCCGGGTGGTCGGGCACGCTATCGAGGGCGCGCTGCGCCCAGGCACGCGCCTGCTCGTAGGCACCACGATAGCTGGCGATGCGCGCCAGACCGGCCAGCGCCACCGCCTGCCGCGGGTCGAGATCGACTGCGCGCAGAAACGCCGCTTCGGC
This sequence comes from Pseudomonadota bacterium, assembly GCA_021809525.1. Taxonomy (GTDB): domain Bacteria; phylum Pseudomonadota; class Gammaproteobacteria; order Steroidobacterales; family Steroidobacteraceae; genus 13-2-20CM-66-19. Next base: position 16,001 of record JAKAYU010000050.1, read on the forward strand.
CTCCTGGACCCTCGTCAAAGCGAACAAGGCATTGCCCCGGCTCGCATGCACGAACGGCAAGGCCGGATCGGCCGCGGCCAGCGCGTCGAACTGCTCGAGCGCCTCCTCGTGACGCGCGAGCCGCAGCAGACACAGCCCGAGCGCGTTGCGTGCGGGCTTGTCTGTGGGCGAGAGCGCCACGGCGCGGCGCAACAGCCGTTCCGCCTCGCTCAGATCGCCGGCGAGTTCCCGGCGCAGCGCCAGCACGTTGAAGATGAGCGGATGTTCGAGGCCCTCGGCGAGGGCCGCTTCGGCCAGCTGCGCCGCGCGGGCCACCTCCCCGCCCTGCGCGCTGCGCTGGATGGCGAGCAGCAGCTCGCGCAGCGCTTCCCGCTCGCCGCTCACGGGCGCGCCCACATGCGCAGCAGATTTTCGGCCGCGCATTGCAGGCGCAGGCGGTTCACCGGGTCCATCTTGTCTGCCTCGAGCGCGCGCACCTCGTTCAAGCTGAACAGCAACTCCCGCTCGTCGGCCGCGGCAATCTGGCTCTCGATGAAGGTGATCATCACCAGGCGCTCCCCGCAGGTCACCGGCGCGACCTCGTGCAAGGTCGTCGAGGGATACAACACCGCCTCGCCCGGCTTGCCCTTGATCCGCACCTCCTCGCAACCGAGATAGATGACGAGTTCGCCGCCTGCGTAACCGGCCGGATCGCCGATGAACACCGTGCAGGAGACATCCGAGCGCAGCGGCTGCTGTCCGACGGCCATGAACGCGGCATCGACGTGCGCCCCGTAACCCATGCCCTGCCCGTAGCGCACCACCTGCGGCAGGGCGATGCGCCGCGGCAGGACGAAACGGCGTGCCAGCTCGCTGCGCTGGAAGGCCCCGAGCGCGATCTGTCCGGCGCGCTGGGCATGGGGATCGGTCGGATCGGGAATCAGGCTCAGCTTGGTGTGATTGTGGGGATTGGAGCTGCGGCCATCGATGAAACGCGCAAGCCGCGCCGATTCCCGCACCGAGTTCACCTCGGCGGCCGTCAGGAATTCTTCGATTTGCAGGAACATCGCGGTATGCCCACGCGGCAAGCGGCACCGGCGAGTATAGCGGGGCGGGCCGCCCGCGCGGGCTCAGTTCGCAGGCCTGCTGCGGCGCAGGCGCGTCCCGACCGCCAGGTACGAGCTTGCGCGCCTGGCCACCTCTGATCGCACTCAGCGCCTCCACGGGCGCACCGTTGATGAGGCCGCTTCAGCAGAGGGCGGCTTGGCTTGTGCACGAATCGCCTGCAGTTTACGCCCTGATCCGTGCAGGCCATCCCGTGCCGCACAGCCCTCCTTGCGGCGCCTGCCTCCAGGTTCTCGGGCGCGCTGTTGCGCCTTGCCGGCGACCCGTGCGGCGCAAGCGAGCGCACCCACCACCATCGCGCGTGCCGCAGCAGCCCGCAATATTCATTCTCCCGCCGCGCAGTCCGACCCGCTGTCCATGAGTGGGCTGCCGATGTGTATCTCGCACGTCCCGACCGAGATCCTCGGCGAGGATGCCGGCAAAAGGTAGACCTGCGCGCGCGGATAGTCGAGCACCAGAGTGCTGACCGTACCCAGAACGTTCATGCCGACGATCAACGCCGGCCGTGAGTCGAGGTGCCAATCATGAAAGATCGGGATGTCCGCATACACGATCGGGAAGTTGCGCACCCCCACGGGTCCGAGATAGAGCGTCGGCGAGGCGGCAACGCCTCCTGGGGAAATCTGCCGGGTGACCCCGTATATTTCCGCCTTCTTGGCGCGTTGGGTTGCCGCACGCAGCAGCGCTCGCCGTAGCGCCTCATTGCCGAGAGTTCCCTCGGAGCCCGTATCGATCACCGCGGTGACCCGGATATTTGCCACGCGCCCCGGAATCATCAACAACCCGCCCGGCGTGCGCCGGGCGGGAATGTCAAGATAGCCGAAGCGTTGCAGCGAGCCGGCGGTTGAGCGGTCGATGATGACGCGGTTGTGCTGGAAGTCGATCACGACTCGCACCGCGCCAAACCCTGCCATGCCGAGGATGCCATCCAAGCCGCGAAGCAGCGGACTGCTGCTGACGGGCACGCGCAGGTTGCGCTTCTCGATGTTCCCGATTTGGAGTCTCTCGATCAGCACCCACGGCAGACGCTGCGTCCCGGTCGTCCCTTCGACTCGCTCGTTCGTGGACTGCTCAGACACCAATCCGAGCGCTCGCACAAGCCGCGGTGAGACCACCGATCCGTCAGCCCCCGTGTCCACGAGAAAGCGGAACGGCCCTTTTCCATCGATCCTGACCGGTGCGATGACCTGCCCAATGTGATCCCGTCGCGTCGGGACCGCAAACAAGCGGCTTGCCGGATTGGGCCACGGCTCGGGCGCAGGCGGCTTCTGCGCCCACGCGACGCCGCTCAATAAGCCTGCTGCGCAGGCGAACCAGACTCCGGTCCTCATCGCGCGTCCGGCGACATCCCCCTTGCAGGCAGCCGCCTTCCACTCTACGCTCATTCGAAGCGTTGCGATGACGGCCCGCAAATGCCGCAGCCGCCGAGGCACTCGACAGTACGGCCGCAGGTCCACAAGAAGCGGAGGATCTCTCACTCTGCCGGTCCGCCGAATGGCCCGTACCCTCAAGCGATCCCCCGCCGGGATTCATGGGGCATCAGCGTGCCTCTGGCGCGCAGGGGAGCCGCTGTGCAGCCGAGCGACGGCATGGGGACCCTCACGGCGCGGCCCCCGAGACTCAACGATGGGACCCAATATTGCGATGACGGGGAGGCGCGAGGGTGCGTCCAAGCGGAGGCTGGCGACCCGGACGAGGAGAGCGTCCCCGCGGATGCTCCCATCGTGAGACTGGCCTGCACAGCAGCGCTTCGTCTGAGGGTCTAGGCGCGGCCTGCAACAGCGATCGCGAAC
>JAKAYU010000051.1 GCA_021809525.1 Pseudomonadota bacterium
ACCGCCACCTCCCCGCCGTTGCTCGCCGCGAGCACCGCCTCGGGCAACTCCTCGGCGGCGGTGTCGACGAGCACCCGCAGCACCACGAACGGCACGGCCGCATCCTGCGCAAAGCGGGCCACTGCGGCGCTTTCCATGTCGACCGCGACACAAGCGCTCTCGCGCCAGGCAATCGCCTTGTCGAGCCGCGAGCCGACCGGCACCCGGCTGGTGAGCAGCGCGCCGTCGCTCGCCTGACAGTCCCGCGGCAGCGCCGCCTGCAGTGCCTCGCGCCAGCGGGTGCTGGTCGGCAGCGACGGGCCATCGAGCACGCGCACTTCGCGCGGCACGAGCACTGCGCCACACTCGAGCGCCGGATCCAGGCCGCCCGCGGTGCCGAAGCTCGCGAGCGCAGTGGCGCCCGCCTGCGCTAGACGCAGGGCCCCGGCGTGCGCCGCATCCCAGCCCATGCCGCTCACGGTGAGCAACGCCTCGTCATCGAGTTCGAGCACCCCGCCGGCGGCGACGGACAGATCCCCCGGGGCAAGCGCGCGAGCCTCGGATGCGAGCGCCGCGACGATACCCACGCGGTTCAAGGCGCGCGCGCCCTCCCGTGACGGTACGCAGCAAGCGCCCAGAGCGGAAAGAACGCCGTGTAGCCGTGGTACTTCAGATAGAACACCCGCGGGAAGCCCGGCGCGGTGAAGCTCGGATGGCTCCACAGACCGCGCTCCTGGGTGTCGAGCAGGAACTGCACGCCACGACGCACGGCCGGATGATCACGCTCCCCAGCGGCAATGAGCCCGAGCACCGCCCAGGCGCTCTGGTACGGGGTGCTCGGGAAGGGCTGATCGCCGTGGCGTGCGCGGTCATAGCTGTCGTTGCTCTCGCCCCAGCCGCCATCGCTGTTCTGGCGAGCGCGGAACCACTCGACCGCGCGGCGCACCATCGGGTCCGAGGCACTCACGCCCGCCGCCTCGAGCGCGACCAGCACGGACCAGGTGCCGTAGATGTAGTTGGTACCCCAGCGGCCGAACCACGAGCCGTCCGCCTCCTGCTCGCGGCGCAGAAACTCGATCGCACGCGCGAGGACGGTGCGGTGCTCGGGGCGAGCGGCGCGCGCGAGTATCGTGATCACGCGCGCAGTGACGTCGCTCGTCGGCGGATCGAGCAGTGCGCCGTGATCGGCGAAGGGAATGAGGTTGAGGTTGTAGTGGGTGTTGTCGGCGTCGAAAGCCGCGAAGCCCCCATTCTCGCTCTGCATGCCGACCAGCCACCTGAGCGAGCGCTCGATGGCCTCGGCGAAATGCTGCGCACCGGCCTGATGCATCGACCAGGCGACCACCGCGGTGTCATCGAGGTCCGGATAGTGCGCATTGCCGTACTGGAACGGCCAGCCGCCCGGAGCAAGCCCCGGCCGGCGCGCGCACCAGTCGCCCAGCGTATCGAGCACCTGCCGGGGACGCAGCCACTCCAGTGCGCGCCGCGCAGCCGCGAGACTCTCGCTGTCCCCGACCGTCTGCAGCGCCAGGCACGCGAGCCCCGTGTCCCACACCGGGGAGACGCACGGCTGACAATAGGCCCGATCGCCCTGCTCCACCACGAGTTTCTCGATGGCGCGCTTGGCCGTCGCGCGCCGCGGATCGTCGCGATCGTAGCCGAGCAGCACCATCATCTCGAGCGCGTTCACCATCGCCGGGAAGATCGCGCCGAGCCCGTCCTCCCCGTTCAGCCGCTCGAGCGTCCACGCCTCGGCACGCGCGATGGCGTGCCGGCGCATCGGCGCGGGAATCAGCGGGTCGATCAGCCGGAACACCCGATCGAGCGCGAAGAACGTGCGCGCGAGCCAGCTGCCCTGCCCGGGCAGGTGGAAGTAGTGCCGCTCGTGCTCCGGAGGCGTCGTGAACAGCTCGCGGATGTTGACCCGGCGCGGATTGCGCGCCACGGGCTTGAGCGTGCACAGCACGAACAGCGGCACCATCACGGTGCGCGACCAGTAGGAGACCTTCTCGAGGTGGAACGGAAACCACCGCGGCAGCAGCATGATCTCCACCGGGATGTAGGGCGCCGCGCGCCACGGCACCTCGCCGTACAGCGCGAGCGCGATGCGCGTGAACACGTTGGTACGCGCCGCCCCGCCCCGCGCCAGGATGGCCTCGCGCGCGCGGCGCATGTGCGCACAGTCCGCATCGTCGCCGGCGAGCTTGAGCGCGAAATACGCCTTGACGGTGCAGGACAGATCGAGCTCCCCGCCCTCGTAGAGCGGCCAGCCGCCGCCCGGCTGCTGATGCGCGCGCAGATAGACCGCGAGGCGCTGCTCGAGCGCCGGGTCGATCTCATCCAGGTAATGCATCATCAGGATGTATTCGGCCGGGATGGTGCAGTCGGCCTCGAGCTCGAACACCCAGTGCCCGTCGGCCTGCTGCAGCGCCAGCAGCGCATCGCGCGCGGCGCGGATGGCGCGCTCGAGGCGGCCGGTACGCGCCTGCGAGGCCGCCGCGGCGGTCTCGAGCGACGCTTCGAGGGCCGCTTCCTGCGCCTGATCGTTCACGGTGAGCGGCCTCCGCACTGCAGCCCGGCGGCCGCCTGCTCCTCGTGCTGATCCGCCGCGGCGCACGCCCCGCCGGGCACACCGGCCGGCCGCAGCGGCACTTCTGCGGCCGCGAGCGGCAGGCCGCGCGCGGCCCGCTCGAACAGCCGGCGCAGCATCGTGTCATTGCGCACCGACAGGTTGGTGAGCGTCTGGGTCATGGCCACCGCCGAGCGCGACACCTTCACCTGCCGGCCCGCGGTGAAGCCGGGGTTGTCCTGGATCTTGCGCAGCGTCAGCGCCGCAAGACCGATGGCCCACAGGCAGAAGCGGCGGATGCCGGCCTCCTCCCCGGGAATGAGCAGCGTGAAGGCGAGCGCGTTGCGCAGGTGACGGTGCGCGACCCCGATCAGCTCGAGCATCGCGGCCTGAAAGCGCGCATCGTTGCGCTCGGGCGCGAGCGTGGCGAGATCGACGCCGTAGCGGCTGAAGACCTCCTGCGGCAGCCAGCACGCCCCGCGGGCCCGGTCCTCCCACACGTCCTTGAGGATGTTGGTCATCTGCAGGCCCTGGCCGAAGGACGGCGCGAGCGCGTAGAGCTGCGCGTAGTGGCGCTCGATCTGCGGCGAGTAGCCGCAGAACAGCTCGGTGAGGGTCTCCCCGACGATGCCGGCGACGTAGTAACAGTACGCATCGAGATCGGTCGCGCGCTCGAGCCCGCGCAGGCTCGCGGTGCGCTGGAACTGATGCATACCGTGGCTCATCACCTCGATGCAGCGGCGGATGGCTGCGCGCTGGCGCGGCTCGAAGCGCTCCACGACGCGCATCACCCGCGCGGTGTTCTGCACGAGATCGCGCTCTGCCGGCAGAGTGTGTTCGGAGAGCCGCGGCAGCACCTCGCGCGCGAACCGGCCGGCATCCTCGCGCCCCTGCACGACGCCGGTGAAGCGCTCGAGGAAGCGGTACGTGTCCTCAGCCGAGAGCGCCGGCTCGTCCTCGATGGTGTCGGCGATGCGGCAGAGCAGATACGCGCTGGTCACCGCCGTGCGCAGCGCCGGCGGCAGCTGCGGAATCGTCAGCGCGAAGGTGCGCGAGACGTGCGGCAGGATCGCGTCCTGGTAGGCCTCGTCGGACACTGGCTGTTCTGACATGCGGGTGCCCTGCGGTCAGTTGCGCCGCTCGAGCAGCCAGTCGGCCACTGCGCGCAGCGGGTCGGCCTTCGCGCCGAACGGCGCGAGCGACTCGAGCGCCTGGGCGCTCAGCAGCCGCACCCGCTCCTGCGAGGCGGGAATGCCGAGGATCGCCGGATGGGTCGACTTGCCGCGCTCGCGGTCCGACTGCGCCGTCTTGCCCAAAGTGGCGGTGTCGCCGAGCTCATCGAGCAGGTCGTCCTGGATCTGGAAGGCGAGCCCGATCGGCGCGGCGAAGCCGGCGAGCGCGCGCTCGAGGCGCGCATCGAGGTTCGGCACGCAGGCCGCACCCATCATGACGCTGGCGCGGATCAGCGCGCCGGTCTTGAGCGAGTGCATGCGCTCGACCTGCTCGATGTCGAGCCGGCGCCCCTCGGATTCGAGGTCGATCGCCTGGCCGCCGGCCATGCCGAGGCTGCCGATCGCCTCGGCGAGCAGGCCGACGAGCCGCACCCGCACCGCCGGGGAGTCCGGCAGATGCGCATCGCGCGCCAGCAGCTCGAAGGCGAGCGACTGCAGCGCATCGCCGACCAGAAGCGCCGTCGCCTCGTCGTAGGCCTTGTGGCAGGTGGGCCGCCCGCGGCGCAGGTCGTCATCGTCCATCGCCGGCAGATCATCGTGCACCAGCGAGTACACGTGCACGAGCTCGAGCGCGCAGGCGGCCGCCTCGACCTGATCCTCGGCGAGGCCGAGGGAGCGGGCCGTGGCGAGCAGCAGAATGGGCCGCACCCGCTTGCCGCCGCCGAGCACGCTGTAGCGCATCGCCGCGTGCAGGCGCTCCGGCAGACGCTCGGCCGGCGGCAGCCGGCGCGCGAGCGCCGCCTCCATGCGCGCGCGCCACAGATCGAGCTGCGCGCTGAGAGCCTCAGGCGCCGCTGACACGGCGGCCTTCCCGGTTCGCGCTCGCACGCACCTCGCTGAGCGGTATCTTCACTTCCGCCGGCGCGGCCGCCTTCAGCGGCGGCTCCTCGTACACCACCGGCAGGTCCGGGGCCATCGGCCCGCTGAAGCGCGGCCCGGCGAGCGAGCGCCACAGCGCTTTCAGCGGATGGGCGAAGGCATCGTCGACCGCGGTGCCCTCGTAGCCGCAGTGCGCCATGCAGTTGTTGCAGAGCGGATTGCGTCCGACGCCGTAGCGCTCCCATGCGGTGTCCTGCATGAGCGAGCGGTAGCTGTCGGCATAGCCCTCGCCGGTGAGCAGGTAGCACGGCCGCTGCCAGCCGAAGATGTTGTAGGTCGGGGTGCTCCACGGCGTGCACTGATAGGCCTGGTTGCCGGCGAGAAAGTCGAGAAACAGCGCCGAGTGGTTGAACGACCAGCGCGCGCCGCGCTTGCGGCCGCGCGCGAAGATTTCCCGGAACAGCGTCTTGCTCGCGTTGCGGCCGAGGAACACGTCCTGGCGGGGCGCATGCTGGTAGCTGTAGCCCGGGGAGACGGTGATGCCCTCGACGCCGAGGCTCATGGCCAGATCGAAGAACTCGGCCACATCGTCCGGGTTCTCGTTCTGGAACAGCGTGCAGTTGACCGTCACGCGAAAGCCTTTGCTGCGCGCCAGGCGGATCGCCGCGACCGCCTTGTCGAATACGCCCTCCTGACAGACCGACTCGTCGTGCCGCTCGCGGTTGCCGTCGAGGTGCACCGAGAAGGTGAGGTACGGGGAGGGCCGGTACTCGTCGATGTGCTTGGCGAGCAGAATCGCGTTGGTGCACAGGTACACGAAGCGCTTGCGCGCGACGATGCCCGCGACGATCTGCGGCATCTCCTTGTGGATGAGCGGCTCGCCGCCGGGGATCGACACCATGGGCGCGCCGCACTCGTCCACCGCGGCGAGCGCCGCCTCGACCGAGAGGCGCTGCTGCAGGATCTCCTTCGGATAATCGATCTTGCCGCAACCGGCGCAGGCGAGGTTGCATTGAAACAGCGGCTCGAGCATGAGCACCAGCGGATAGCGCTTCTCCCCGCGCAACTTGCGGCCGAGGATGTAGCGGGCGACCCGGTACTGTTGAATTAGAGGAATACCCAAATCCGTCTCCCAAGGTTGTGCCGACGCGCGGGCCGCCGGCCGGCTCCATCACCGGAGCCGCACTGTGTGCTGCGCCTAGCCGCGCGCAAGCGCACGCACGGCCGGCTCGTGATCCCGCCTGATCCGCTCCCACTCCTGGATGAACCAGGGCGTGAAATGCGCCTCGCCGGCGCGCATCTCGGCATCGAGCGCCTCGGGGGCGATCCAGCGCCACGCGGCGACCTCGGTGCGATTGGCGCGCACCACGGGCGCGGTGCAGCGGCCGATGAACACCGAGCACAGCTCGTGCTCCGCACCGGCTCCATCAAACTGTGCTTGATACTTGAATTTGAACAAAAAATGCAAGGGGCACTTCAGCCCCAGCTCCTCGTACAGCCGCCGGTGGATCGCCGCGTCCATGTTCTCGGCGCGCCGCGGGTGGCTGCAGCAGCTGTTCGACCAGAACAGCGGCCAGAGCCGCTTGCCCGCCGAGCGCTGCTGAATCAGCACCTCGTCGCGCTCATTGAACACGAACAGCGAGAACGCCCGGTGCAGCAGCCCGCCGCCCTCGTGGCAGCGCGCGCGGCTGGCATGGCCCACTTCCCGGTCGGCCTCATCGACCAGAATCAGCGACTCCGCACCGACCAGATTGTCGCCCTCCGGCAACAGCTCGCGCGGGGCATCGTACCGATCCATCACGCCAGCCCCCCGGGCACGGGCGCAACCGTGTACCCTATGGGCCGTGCCGGCAATCGCGTTCCTGGGGATCTGTCGCTCATGGCAATCCGCGGCGTGGGGATTCCTTTGGACATGATAACCCGCATCACGTTCAGTATAGCTCCTTAACGACCATGCTCGCTCTCGGGCTGCTGCTCAGCGCCGCCGCATTCGGTTATTCACTCACAGCCTATCTGGCGGTGCGGCGGGCGCGCAACAGCGGCTTTCCACGGCCCCCGACCGTGCTGCGTCCGGTGACGGTGCTGAAGCCGCTGTGCGGGGCGGAGCCGGGTCTGCCCGAGGCGCTGCGCAGCCTGTGCGAGCAGGACTACCCTGGCATGCAGATCGTCTTCGGCGTGCAGGATCCGGCCGATCCGGCCCTCGCGGTGGTGCGGGCGCTGCAGCAGCAGTACCCGGCGCTCGAGATCGCCGTGGTGGTCGATCCCAGCCGCCACGGGTTCAGCGCCAAGGTCAGCAACCTCATCAATATGATGCGCGCGGCGCGCCACGACTGGCTGGTGCTGGCCGACAGCGACGTGCGCGTGCCGCCGGGCTATCTCACGGGAGTCTGCGCCCCGCTCGCCGATCCCACGGTCGGCATCGTCACCTGCCCGTACCGGGGCCTGCCGGCGCACACGCGCGGGATGGCGGGCCTGTGCTCGCGCCTCGGGGCGCTGTTCGTCAACGACTGGTTCATGCCCTCGGTGCGGGTGGCGGCGCTGTTCGGCTCGCGGGACTTCGCCTTCGGCGCCACCATCGCGCTGCGCCGCGAGGCACTCGAGGGCATCGGGGGATTCCCCGCCATCGCCGATCAGCTCGCCGACGATTACCGCCTCGGGGAGCTCACCCGCCGCCAGGGGCTGCGCACGGTGCTCTCGGAAGTGGTGGTGGACACCGGGATCGACGAGCGCAGCATCCGCCAGCTCGTGCAGCACGAGACACGCTGGCTGCGGACCATCCGCGCGGTGCGGCCCGGGGGCTACGCCGCAGCCGGGATAACCTTCAGCTTGCCCGTGGCGATTCTGGGCTGGGCGCTGGCGGCGGCCGCCCCGGCCGCCGCCGCGCTGCTGATCGCCACCGCGGGGGCCCGTGTAATGCTACATTTCGCAGCCGGCGATCCCGGGCAGCGCCCCGCGGACGCCTGGAGGCGCCTGTGGCTGGCGCCGCTGAGCGATGCGCTCGGCTTTGCGCTGTGGTGCTGGGGCTTTGCCACCCGCGAGGTGCAATGGCGCCAAGCGCGCTACCGCGTGGCGCGCGACGGCTCGGCCCACCCGATTACTTGAGGACGCAACGTCATGATGAGAACCCTCTTTCTGCATCCCCCGTCATTCGACGGCTTCGATGGCGGCGCGGGCGCGCGCTATCAGGCCAAGCGGGAGATCCGCTCCTTCTGGTACCCGACCTGGCTCGCCCAGCCGGCCGCGATGGTGCCGGGGAGCCGGCTGCTCGATGCGCCGGCCGACGGGCTCTCGATGGCCGAGGTGCTGCCGCTCGCGCGCGAGTACGATCTGGTGGTCATGCACACCAGCTCCCCGTCGTTCCCGACGGACGCGAAGGTGGCCGAGCTGCTGAAGGACGCCAATCCGCGCCTGAAGATCGGCATGGTCGGCGCGAAGGTGGCGGTCGATCCGGCCGGCTCCCTCGGGGCCTCCGCGGCGATCGATTTCGTGGCGCGCGAGGAGTTCGACTACACCTGCCGGGAAGTGGCCGAGGGCCGGCCGTTCGCCGCGATCATGGGGCTGTCCTTCCGCCGCGCCGACGGGACGATCGAGCACAACCCGGCGCGCGCCATGATCGAGAACATGGACGAGCTGCCGTGGGTGACGCCGGTCTACAAGCGCGACCTGACCATCCCAAACTATTTCATCGGCTACCTGCAGCACCCCTACGTGTCGTTCTACACCGGGCGCGGCTGCCGCTCCAAGTGCACGTTCTGCCTCTGGCCGCAGACCGTCGGCGGGCACCGCTACCGCGTGCGCAGCGCGCAGAGCGTCATCGATGAGGTGCGCTGGGTGAAGGAGAACATGCCGGAGGTGAAGGAGATCTTCTTCGACGATGACACCTTCACCGACTTCCGCCCGCGCGTCGAGGAGATCGCCCGCGGGCTCGGCAAGCTCGGGGTCACCTGGTCGTGCAACGCCAAGGCGAACGTGCCGTACGAGACGCTGAAGATCATGAAGGACAATGGTCTGCGGCTGCTGCTGGTCGGCTACGAGTCCGGCAACGATCAGATCCTGCACAACATCAGGAAGGGCCTGCGCACCGACATTGCACGCCGTTTCACCCGCGACTGCCGCGAGCTCGGCATCGTCATCCACGGCACGTTCATCCTCGGGCTGCCCGGGGAGACGGCCGAGACGATCCGCGAGACGATCCGCTACGCCGTCGACATCAATCCGCACACCGTGCAGGTGTCCCTCGCCGCCCCGTATCCCGGCACGCAGCTCTACCAGCAGGCCGTGGACAACGGCTGGCTCACCGCCTATGACAATCTCAACCTGGTCAATGACCGCGGCGTGCAGCTCTCCCCGATCAGCTACCCGCATCTGCCGGCCAAGGAGATCTATCACGCGGTCGAGACGTTCTACAAGCGTTTCTACTTCCGTCCGCGCAAGATCGCCGAGCTCACCGGGGAGATGCTCAACAGCTGGGAAATGACCAAGCGGCGCCTGCGCGAGGGCGTGGAGTTCTTCCGCTTCCTGCACGCGCACGAGGCCTGAGCCGAACCTTTGCGGCGATCCCCTCGGGCCTGCTCCCTCGCCACGCGCGCCCCGGAGCGGCGGTGAAGGCGCTCGTCATCACCGCCGATGATTTCGGCCTGCACGAAGCGGTCAACGAGGCCGTGGAGCGCGCCCACCGGGACGGCGTGCTCACCTGCACGAGCCTGATGGTCGGTGCGGAGGCGGTGGACGACGCCGTCCGCCGCGCGCGGGCGGCCCCGCAGCTCGCCGTGGGACTGCACGTCGTGCTCGCCGATGGCCGCGCGGTGCTGCCGCCGCGGCGCATCCCGGCGCTGGTGGATGACTCGGGTCGCTTTGCCGACCGGATGGCGCGCGACGGGGTGCGCTTCTTCACACTGCCGCGCGTGAGGCGCCAGCTCGAGGCGGAGATCCGCGCGCAGTTCGCGGCGTTCGCCGCCACCGGAGTGCCGCTCGATCACGTGAACGCCCACAAGCATTTTCATCTTCACCCGACGGTGCTCTCGATGCTGCTCGCGATCGGCGCCGAGCACGGCAGCCCGCCGGTGCGCTGGCCGCGCGAGCCGCGCTGGGCGGCCGGCCGCGACGGCGGTGCGCTCGGCAGCGCCCTGCTCGCCCCATGGCTCGCGCTGATGCGCCGGCGGCTGCGCGCCGCCGGCGTCGCCTGCAACGATCAGCTGTTCGGTCTTGCCGGCACCGGCGCGATGGACGAGGCGCGCCTGCTCGGGATCCTGGCGGCTCTGCCCGAGGGGCTGACGGAGATCTACCTGCACCCTGCGACCCGCAACGGACTGACCTCCACGATGGGCGCGTACCGCCACCGGGATGAGCTCGACGCTCTGCTCAGCGCGCGCGTGCGCGCCGCGGTGCGCGCCTCGGGCGCCGCAACGGGAGGCTGGCGCACACTCACCGCCGCGCTCGCAGCGCGCAGTCAGCCCAGCCGCGCCGCATGAGACTGACCGTCAGGATCGCTCTGCTCGCCGGGCTGACGCTGCTCGTGGTGCTGCTCGCTCGCGAGGGCACGGCCATCCTCACCCCGATCGAACGGGCCGGCTGGATACTGCTGTGGCTCGTGCCGCTGCATACGCTGCCGATCCTGCTCGACTCGCGCGGCTGGCAGGCGCTGCTCACCGAGCGCGTCAATGCGGCGCGGCTGTTCTGGATCGCCACGGTGCGCGAGGCGGTCAACCGGCTGCTGCCGGTGGCCAACATCGGCGGGGAGCTCGTCGGCATCCGTCTGCTCGCCGCCAGCGGCGTAGACGGCGTGCGCGCCGCGGCCAGCGTCACGGCGGAGGTGCTCCTGACGCTGTTCAGCCAGTACCTGTTCGTGCTGCTCGGAGTCACCTGCCTGCTGAGCCTCATCGGCACGGTGCACGAGGCGAGCGACGTGCTGATCGGCCTCGCGGCCAGCCTGCCGCTGTTCGTGCTGTTCGCGGCGCTGCTGCACTACGGCTCGGTGTTCGAGCGCCTGGAGAAGGTGGCAGTGAAGATGCTCGGGGAGCAGATGCTCGCCTTCCTGAACGGCAAGTGGACCGCGCTCGATGCCGCGCTGCGCGCGCTCATTGCCGACTGGACGCGCTGGGTGCGCACCATGCTCTGGCAGCTCGCCGGCCTCATCGCCGGCACGCTCGAGACCTGGCTCGCCCTGCGCTGGCTCGGCCATGCGGTGAGTTTCGAGGCGGCGCTCGTGCTCGAGAGCCTGACGCAGGCGGCGCGCAACTTCATTTTCGTGGTGCCGGCGGGCATCGGCGTGCAGGAGGCGACCCTGGTCGGCATCGGGCGGCTGCTCGGCATCGATGCCGATCTCGCGCTCGCGCTGTCGCTGACCAAGCGCATGCGGGAGATTCTCTTCAGTGCGCCGGCGCTGCTATCCTGGTATTGGACGGAAGGAAAGAGGGAGTTACGCCATGTCCGCAGTTCCAGCCGACTTTGACTCAGCCACGCTGAGCCCTGGATCCCCCGAGCACAAGCGGTTGCTCGCGCGGTTCTTCTTCGACACCCATGTGCAATACGATCCGGAGCGCATCGCCTGGCCGAACCTCTCGGACGAGGAGCTGCAGCGTCTGACCGCCCTGCCGTTCTGGCAGGAGGCGGTGTCCACCGAGAACGTCACCTCCAACACCGTGGCCGCCGCCGCGGCGCTCGAGTCGGACCCTGAGCTCAGCCGGGCCATCGCGCTGCAGGGCTTCGAGGAGCAGCGCCACGCACGGCTGCTCGCCGCGCTCACCGCACACTACCGCATCCCGATCGAATTCCCGGCGCCCTACACGCCGCGCAAGCTCGAGGACGACTTTCTGTTCGCGGGCTTCGGGGAGTGTTTCGACTCGTTCTTCGCCTTCGGTCTGTTCGCCCTTGCCCGCGAGTCGGGGTACTTTCCGGCCGCGCTGGTGAGGGTGTTCGAGCCGGTGATGGAGGAGGAGGTGCGCCACATCCTCTTCTTCGTCAACTGGGTCAAGGCCCGCCGCATGGAGCTGCCGTGGTGGAAGCGTCCGGCCTTCCGCGCGCGCTGCGCATGGATCATCCTGAAGCAGGTCGCCTCCCGGGTGAAGACCGCGCGCCGCATGGGCGGCGGTGATGCCGCAGGCGCCTCGAGTGAGAACTTCACGCTCACGGCGCACCAGAACATCGCCGCACCGGTCACCCTGCACGGCCTGCTCGCGACGTGCCTTGAGGAGAACGAGCGCCGCATGGCCCGCTATGACGCGCGGCTCGTGCGGCCGCGGCTCGTCCCCGGCATCGCCCGCGTGCTGTACCGGGTGTTGCCGAAGAGCATCTGAGCGGCGCCGAGCCCGATCCTCTGAGCAAAACGCCCCTCTGCGCGCCACGCGGCGTGCGCAGAGGGGCGGGACGGCTCTCGCGCGGGTCCGCTTCCCCGCCCGGCACGCCGCGCGCGTGACGGCGCCGGGGGCGGCGGCCCCGCACTCGCGCTCATTCCGGCGGGACACCCTGCGGGACCAGGTGATACGTCCGGCCGGCGATGTACTGATAGATCGTATTCAGATCCTTCGGCGAGAAAAATCCCGCCCAGGCAGGCATGCCCTTCGCCTTGATGCCCGTCATCGCGATCTGGGTCATCTGCTGGACGGTCATGCCGTTCTTGATGGCCGTGCGCAGATCCGGAGCGTACTCCGAGCCCATGGCGTCCTCGCCATGGCAGCGGAAACAGTACGAGTTGTACAGCTCGTAGCCGCGGAACACCGTCGGGGTCACCTTCTTCGTTCCCGGCTTGTAGACGGGAAAGTCGAGGGTGACCTTCTTGCCGTTCACGGTGTAGGTATACGTCTTGGCCGGTGCTGCGGCCGTCTTTTCGGCCGCCGGGCTGATCGACAGCACCCAGCTGACCACCTCATCGAGCTGCTCATTGGTCAGGTCCGGGTGTGACGGCATCGGAATGTCGCCCCAGGTCCCGACATGACCATACTTGACGGCGTGGATCAGCATCGCCTTGGCACCCGGCTGATGCGCGAAGCGCTTGGCCACCGCGGCGAACGCCGGGCCCACCACCTTGTGGCTCACGGCGTGGCAGGAGAAGCAGTTGCTGCCCTGCGCGACCTTTTCTCCGGGAGAAACCGCCGCCGCGGCCGCCGGCAGCGTCACCGCCAGCGTGCACGCGAGCAGCAGCGCCTGCCGCCGCGCAGCGGATGAACCGTGTTTGCGCGTTCCCCCTCGACCGTTGACCGGAATCGATCGTCTCACTCTACGTATGTTTGCCATGTAGTGCATCAATTCAAACGGTGAAACATTATGCTTATGTGCTCCCCGTGTCACACATCCGGCTCAGGGCAGGATACCGACGTTGTAATCGCTCAGGATCCGCTTGATCTGGGCTTCGTGCGACTTGATCACGGCGTTGAGGCGCGGAATCAGGTTCGTGTGAGCCGGTGCCACGCCCAATGACATGAAGAACATATAGCGCTCGGGCGTACCGAGCGCATTGGTGTCCGGTACGCGCTTCATGGCGAGGTCCGGAAAATCCTTCCTGATGAAGTAGCCGACCGCCGGCTCCCAGGTGATCAGCACGTCCACCTTCCCGTCCTGCACCGCCTGCAGCGGCCCTTCGGGCGAGAGCCGCGGACTCGATGCGGTGTTGAACGCCGTGGCGGTGAGCAGCAGGCTGCGCATCTTCAGGCCCATCTCCGGCGGCGTGCCCATCTCGAAGCCGATCTTGATGTGCCGCAGAATCGGCGAGTCCATGCCGGCGGCGAAATCATAGTGCTTGCTCTTCTTGTAGACGAACACGTACGTCGAGCCGTAGTACGGCGCGGTGAAGTGCTCCTCAGGATCGCCATAGGGCAGATCCATGATGATGTCGCAGCGGTTCTTGTCGAGATTCAGCGCAAGAAAGTTCTCGAACCCGCCCTTCTGCCGGTAGCTCGACCACACGTACTTCACCGGGCGCCCGAGGGCGTGCCCGATCAACTGGGCGATCTTGTTCTCATACCCCTGACCCAGTTTGTTCGAGTACGGCATGTAATTCGGGTCCGCACAGACCGTCAGCGGCTTCACGGCAGCGACTGCGCGGGCAGAAGCGCTCAGCAGAAGAACGACCGACAGACACCACAGCCCGTCCACGATGGCTCTACTTTTCATACGCCTTCTCCGGACACGATTGCTCTTAGACATCCCCGCGGCGTTCCCGCCGGGGCCAACTTATAAAAGGGGCCGCGCCGGACCCCACCGGCGCGGCCCATCCTGATGGCGAGTGCGCGACCCCACCTCCTCGTCGCCTCGCCCAGATCAATCAGCTCTTCGGCAGAGCGAACACCATGAGCGTACCACCAAGTTGGGTGTACTGGTTAAGGCTCTGATCCAGACCCACGGCCCCGAGTCCCGCAGTGGACTTGTGCAGGTCGTTGGTCATGCCGATCGCGGCCCAACCGCCGACGCCGGTGAGCACGGCGACGTACTGGCGTCCGTCATGCATGTAGGTGATCGGGTTGCCGATGATGCCCGAGGGGCAGTGGAAGCTGTAGAGGACCTTGCCGGTGTGCACGTCCACCGCGCGGAAATCGCCCTTCAGCGTGCCGTAGAAGGCAATGCCGCCGGCCGTGGTGAGCGCTCCACCCCAGTCCTGGAACTCGTCGTGAATCGCCCAGTTCGTCTGACCCGTCACCGGATTGATCGAGATGAACCGGCCGCGATAGCCACCCGGACCCGGGTGCATGTTCACGATCGCGCCCACGAATGGGAAGCCGGCCATGTACTTGACGGAGAACGCCTGGTAGTCCATGCACAGGTGGTTCAGCGGCACGTAGAAGTCGCCGGTCTGCGGATCGTACGAGGACGGCTGCTCGTCCTTGTCGCCCTGCGCGGCCGGGCAGATGCCCGTCACGTTGACGCCCGCCTTGGTCATGTACTGCTTGTTCAGGTAGGGCATGCCGGTCTTCATGTCGAAGCCGTTCGACCAGTTCACCGACGGATCGTACTTCTGGATCCGCACCGGCTTGCCGGTCTCACGGTTCACGACGAACATGTAGCCGTTACGGTCGAAGTGCGCGAGCAGCGGTTCTTCGTGACCGTCTACCTTGGCGTTGAACAACACCATCTCGTTCACGCCGTCGTAGTCCCAGCCGTCGTGCGGGGTCATCTGCAGGACCCACTTGGCCATGCCCGTGTGCAGATTGCGCGCGAAGATGGTCATCGACCAGCGGTTCAGGCCCGGACGCTGCGTCGGGTTCCAGGTGCCCGGGTTGCCGCTGCCGTAGTAGAGCAGGCCGAGCTTGGGGTCGTACGAATACCAGCCCCAGGTCGTGCCGCCGCCCTCCTTCCACTCATCGCCGCGCCAGGTCTTCAGGCTGGAGTCAGCGCCCACGGGCTTCTGCGTGAAGCCGTTGATGGTGCGGTTCGGGTTGAACAGCAGCTGGTTGTCCGGGCCCTCGCTGTAGGCGCGCCAGAGCATCTTGCCGGTGTTCGCATCGAGGGCGGTCAGATAGCCGCGCACGCCGAACTCACCGCCCGACACGCCGATCAGCGCCACGCCGTCGAACACCTGCGGAGCGGCGGTGACGGTCTGACCGAGCTTCGGGTGGGCGTTCTTGAAGCTCCACTCCACCGCGCCGTCTTTGGCGTTGAGCGCATAAATCATGCCGTCGAGCGCGGACATGATGATCTTGCCGTTGTAGTAGCTCACCCCGCGGTTCACCACATCGCAGCAGGCGACCGGGGGAGCGTTCGGATCCGGCGGCGGCGTGAACTTCCACTCGACCCGGTGATTCGGGTCGTTCAGATCGACCGCGTATACGTGGTTCGGATACGGTGTCTCGAAGTACATCGTATTGCCGACCACCAGCGGTTGGCCCTCGTGGCCGCGCAGCACGCCGGTGGACATGGTCCAGGCGACCTGCAGCTTCGAGGCGTTCTGCGCGTCGATCTGATCGAGCTTGCTGTAGCGCCAGTTGTAGTCGTTGCCCGCCGGCATGGTCCAGTAGTCTCCGGTCGGCCCGGTGTTCGCCGCATGGGCAGGACTCGAGCTGGCGCATGCGCCGGCGACGACGAGCACAGCGGCGGCGCCCGAGAGCACCCATCCCCAGCGCTGCCGATCCGCCCGCCGTGGCGTTTTATCAGTCAGGTTGTACACGGTATTTTCTCCTGAAGTGGCATTTTTCGATACTTGCAGGTGATTCGGGCGGTCCGGTGCCGCAGCGGACCGAAGTCCCCGCGGCAACCCTTGGGCCGGCACCGGTCTGCTCGCCGCGAACTCGTCTGTCGCACCCGTCCGCGGCGGCACCGGATGGTCTGATTTTTTCTGATCTGACACCCCCTATATGACCCGTTGATCAGTCAGCCCTTCATGCCCTCGTCGATAAGTCTCACCTGCGCGCCCCGGCGCCGCAGGCGAAACTCCCGGCAGGGGGCTGTCGTCCCGGTCTGCCCGGCCGCTCATCGGCGGCCGGGTCTTTATTCAGCCGACTATGCGCGCATTGCGCGGCACTGGCGTAGTCCAGTCGATCCGAGTGCGTCAGGTCCGCCGGGGAATGATCTCTTTTCGATACACTTCTGTCCCGCATCCGGGGATGGTGGCCGCCACCGTGACGCAAATCGGCTTGCGGCGGCGCTGCCGCGCACAGCGGCCGCGCTGGGATCGCCTGGTTCGCAGACATGGATGCCGCAACGCGGATGCTCAAGCAGCGAGCGTTCCTTTCTGCTTGGCCGCATGCGTGGCGATGGCGTCCATCAGCGCCGGCGCCAGACAGTCATACGGCTCGAGCCCGAGCTCCTTCAGCCGTGCGCGCACTTCGCCCATCCGCGACGGCGGGAAACCCGACTCGATGATCGAGGAGACGAACGCCGCGAACTCCGGTGCCGCCCAGCCGCTCTCCTGCAGCAGCTCCGGGTGGACGAAATCAAACCCGTAGAACGCGTGATCTTTGTTCTCGATGCGCCCGTACATGTGCACGCCGCAGCCGGTGCACGCGTGACGCTGGATGGGGGCGCTGGCGTCGACCACTTTGAGCTTCTGTCCGTTCTGCAGGATGCTCAGCTTCTCGCGCGGCACCACCGCCACCAGGGAGAACAGCGCCCCCTTGGGTTTCCAGCACTTCGTGCAGCCGCAGACGTGGTCGAAGGCGACGTTGGCGCCGATGCGCACCTTCACCGAATCAGAGCCGCAACGGCACACGAGCGTGCCGCCCGCGAAGTCCGCCCTGCCCGGCTTGACGCCATGGTCGACGGCCGGATGAATCGAGATAGCCATGATGTAATTCCTCTCGCGTAGTTGTAGTAGTACAGGCTGTCAGAAGGTCACGACCGTGCGGATGGACTCGCCGCGGTGCATCAGGTCGAACGCCTCGTTGATGCGCTCGATGGGCATCACGTGCGTGATCAGCTCGTCGATGTGGATCTTCTTGTCCATGTACCAGTCGACGATCTTCGGCACATCGGTGCGCCCGCGCGCCCCGCCAAAGGCCGTGCCCTTCCACACCCGGCCCGTGACCAGCTGGAACGGGCGGGTCTTGATCTCCTGCCCCGCACCGGCCACCCCAATCACCACCGACACGCCCCAGCCCCGGTGGCAGCACTCGAGCGCCTGGCGCATCAGATCTACGTTGCCCACACACTCAAAACTGTAATCCGCTCCCCCGTCGGTGAGGGCCACCAGGTGCGCCACCAGGTCCCCTCCCACCTCACGCGGGTTCACAAAGTCCGTCATCCCAAAGCGCTCCGCCAGCGCCTTGCGCTTGGGGTTCACGTCCACCCCAACGATCTTGTTCGCACCCACCAGGCGCGCCCCCTGAATCACGTTCAGCCCAATCCCCCCCAGCCCAAAGACCACCACGTTCGCCCCGGGCTCGACCTTCGCAGTGTTGATCACCGCCCCAACCCCAGTGGTCACCCCGCAGCCGATGTAGCACACCTTCTCAAACGGCGCGTCCTCGCGAACCTTCGCCACCGCAATCTCCGGCAGCACCGTGTAGTTCGAAAACGTCGAGCACCCCATGTAGTGGTGCACCATGCGTCCCTTGATCGAAAAACGGCTCGTCCCGTCCGGCATCACCCCCTTGCCCTGCGTCGCGCGGATCGCCGTGCACAGGTTCGTCTTGCGCGACAAACACGATTTGCACTGCCGGCACTCCGGCGTGTACAGCGGTATCACGTGGTCACCTTTCTTAACCGAACTCACCCCAGGCCCCACGTCCACCACCACACCGGCCCCTTCGTGCCCCAAAATCACCGGAAACAGCCCCTCAGGGTCCGCCCCAGAGCGCGTGAACTCGTCCGTGTGGCACACCCCGCTCGCCTTGATCTGCACCAGTACCTCCCCGGCCTTCGGCCCCTCAAGGTCCACCGTCTCCACTTCAAGCGGTTTGCCTGCCTCAAAGGCAATGGCGGCTTTGGTTTTCATACCTCTCCCAACTTATGTGTTCAGCGACATTTGAGTCTACCGGCCTCAGCCGCGTACGCAGCCCCGACGGGCGCCGCGCTGCAATCACGGCTCAGACTGTCCCGATCCGGAACACTTACCGGACCGACAGAGCGAGCATGCGCAGACCAGCAGCCAGCGGTCGCGATCTCCTCACAGGCCGCAGAAAGCTCAAGGCCCGGGCAATCCGGCTGCCAGAACGTATCGCGAGCCCCGTTCGCGCTGGGCTTGAGCGAGAATGCGGGTGGTTCACCACGAGGCAAGAAGCGCATGTCCGAGACCATTTTCAGCAAGATCATCCGCGGGGAGATTCCGTGCCACAAGGTGTACGAGGACGAGCGCGTCCTGGCATTTCTCGATATCAATCCGCTCAGCGTCGGGCACACCCTGGTGATTCCGAAAGAAGCGGTCGCCACCCTTGATGCGCTCTCAGAGGAATCCGCCGCCGCCCTCGGGCGGGTGCTGCCACGCATCTGCCGCGCCGTGATCGCCGTTACCGGGGTTACCGACTACAATGTGCTGGAGAACAATGGCGCCATCGCCCACCAGGCGGTCGCACACGTGCACTTCCACGTCATCCCGAAGCCCAATCGCGCCGAGGGGCTCGGAATTCACTGGCCCATGCACCCGATTGACCACGCCGCAGCCGCGGACTTGGCCGCAAAGCTGCGCGCGAAAATCACTTAAGGCCAGAATGCGCCGTAGTTCTGCACGTTCGCGGCGGAATACTGCATTTCCGAGGCCATTTGCACCCTGCCTGCAAAATTTCCTCGGTTCGGACCCACCCGATTTCCTCGGTCGAGGACCACAGTACT
>JAKAYU010000052.1 GCA_021809525.1 Pseudomonadota bacterium
ATCTCACGTTGCCGGGCCAGCAATAGCCGAGCAGGCTCTCGAGCGCCTCGCGGTCGATACGCGTCGCGCCGTGCAAGCGCGTTTCGGCGGCCAGGGCCTGTTGGATGACCCGCTCCTTGTCGGCCCGCGCGCACAGCGCCGGCAGCTCGAGCGTCAGCCCGTTGAGCCGGTAGTACAGATCCTCGCGGAACGTCCCGCGCGCGATCATCTCGCGCAGGTCGCGGTGCGAGGCGGCCAGCACGTGCAGGTCCACTTCGCAGGCGCTGTCGCTGCCGAGCGGCACAATCTGGTGCTCCTCGAGCACGCGCAGCAGCCGACTCTGCAGCGCGAGCGGCATGTCGCCGATCTCATCGAGAAACAGCGTGCCGCCCGAGGACTGCGCGATCCGTCCGCGCAGCCCCTCACGGCGCGCGCCGGTGAACGCCCCGGGGCGATAGCCGAACAGCTCGCTCTCGATGAGCGTTTCGGGAATCGCCGCGCAGTTAACCGCGACGAACGGCCGCGCGGCGCGACGGCTCACCAGGTGGATGGCGCGCGCGAACGCCTCCTTGCCCGAGCCAGTGGGGCCCTGGATCAGCACCGGGATGTCGGTATCGGCGATGCGGTAGGCGCAGCGCACATTGCGCAGCATCTGCGGGTCCTCACCGGCCAGTTCCTCCAGCGTGAGACAGGTCCCCGCGAGCACGGATTCGGCAAGCGCCGCGGACGGCTCGACCGTGACCGGATCGGGCGGATTTTCTGTTGCGTTCATCATACGTTTGCCCCCTGCGCCGTGGCGACGCTGCCCCATGTGTGTCACGTCTGTGCGTGACAGTGTCACCAATCGAAACACCCCCGACCGAGCGCGCTGCGCTCATGACCCCGATAGTGTGCCCGCGCGGGGCGCACGCTGCGGGGCTGAAGCGTCTCCCGGCGACATTCGGGCGCGTTCGATGTTCCGGAACCGTGACACAGTGTCCCGTACGCCAACATCCTGCCCCGTCGCGTCCATCCGGAGCCGTTTTGGTGTGTTCGGCGCGCAACGCGGAGCGCAGCCCGAAACGGTGGCACGGCAATTGCTATTCCACAGGGCAGCAGAACGTACAACACCGGGGGCCTTTCATGATATTTCGCAAAGCCAGTTTCTACCTCGCTATCATCGGCATGAGTGCTGCGCTCTGCGCACCGACGGCCTACGCAGCAGTCAGCGTGAAGGCCGGCAAATGGGACCTCTCGCTCAGCGGCAACGTCAATGCGAGCTACATCTACTCGCATTGCGCATCGAGCACGTCGGCGCACACCATAAACGGTGGCTTGGCCTGCGTGGCGACGGGCGGCTCCTCCTCGATATCCAACGGCCTGCTGCCCGCGGCGCTGGACATCGGGGCGTCGACCGTCGAGAAGGGCTACAAGATCGCCTTCACGTTCGGCCTGTATCCGGGCATCAGCACCAACAACGGCGGCAGTCCGAATCTGCCGAACCTCGATTCGAACTTGCAGCACACCGCCCTGGGCAGCGCCGGCCTCGACATCCGCCAGGTTTTCATGACCGTCAGCAGCAAGGAGTACGGCACCGTCCTCGCCGGGCGCAACATCGGACTGTTCGCCTCCGATGCCATCCTGAACGACATGACCTTGCTCGGCGTCGGCGCCGGCAATGGTGCGTACGCCACCCCCGAAAATACCTCGCTCGGCTCCATCGGCCTCGGCTACATCTATGCGGACTGGCTCTCGCAGATCGACTACACGACGCCGACCGTGGACGGCGCCAACCTCACCGTCGGCATCTTCGATCCTCTGAACATCCTCGGGCAGCAGCCGGTCAATCATCACAGCCCGGGCGCTCAGTGGAAGATCACCTATACGCTCGGCAACCTGTATCTGTCGGCGAGCGGGCTGTACCAGAGCCAGCGCGTGGAGTGCACGGATACCGGCATACTCGCGGCGAGTGCCTGCCCGGTGGGCGCGAGCACGCTCGATTACAGCAGCACGGCATGGGATGCCGGCGGCAAGTACACCGCAGGACCCTTCCAGGTCATGGGCTGGTACTACCGCGCCGACGGCGTGGGCACGACCGGTCTGTTCGTGAATTCCAACGACGTCATGGGCCATCCGCGCCGCTCGGAAGGCTACATCGCGCAGGTGACCTATACCGTCGGGCAGACCAAGTTCGGCGTGAACTACGGGCAGAGCAAGCTCGATCCGACCGCTTTCGATCGCAGCTTCAACAACCTTCTGGTCGAAAACAACAACAAGTGGACGCTGGGAATCTATCACCACCTGACCGCACACTTGATGGTCCTCGCGGAATTCAGCCGGATTCAGTCGATCAACGACATCAATCAGAAGAATTCCAGCTGGAACATCGATACCGGCCTGTTTTTGAGCTTCTGAACAGGGCACGGTGCGCGTGCTGGTGGCCCGCTCGGGCGGGCCACCAGCCGTGTTTTGCACCGCCTTGCGCCGGCTGCTACGGCTCGATCAGGCCGTGACGGATCGCGAGCAGGGTCAGCTCCGACTGGTTCGTCACGGCGAGCTTCTGCTTGAGGTTGTACAGGTGCGTGCCGACGGTCGAGGCGGCAAGCCGCAGATCCTCGGCGATGCGCTGCACGGACTCCCCGCGCGCCAGGCGGATGAACACCTCGAACTCCCGCTCCGAGAGCCGCTCGGCCGGGGATGCCGCGCCCTCGATGGCGTTCAGCGCGAGCTCCTGCGCCACGCCTGGATCGATGTAGTGCCGTCCCGCAGCGACCGTCGTGATCGCCTCGAGCAGCGCCTCCGGTGCGCTGCGCTTGGAGAGAAAGCCGCAGGCGCCCTCGCGCAGCGCGCGCCGGGCGTGCACCGGATCATCATGCGCCGAGAGCGCCAGCACGCGCGCCTGCGGATGCTGCGAGCGGATCCGCCGCAACGCCTCGATGCCGCCCATGCCGGGCATGGCGATGTCCATCACGGCCACGTCGGGGGCGAGCTCCAGATAGCGCTGGTAGGCCGCTTCGCCGCAATCGGCCTCTCCCACGACCTCGACCTGGGCGCTCGCCTCAAGCAGCAGCCGGAAGCCCGTGCGCACCACGGCATGATCGTCGACCAGCAGTACGCGGATCATGTCTGCTCCGGCGCACCGTCGAGGGGAATCACCGCCGCGAGCAGCACGCCGCCATCGCTCCTGTTGCCGACCCGGAAGCGCCCCCCGAGCCGCTCGATGCGCTCCTTCAGGCCGCGCAGTCCGAAATGCCCCGGTCGGGCCCACTCCTCGGGCAGTCCCCGGCCGTCGTCGCTCACCTGCACCTGCAGGCTGTGCGGATCGGCGCGCAGCTGCGCCTCGATGCTCGAGGCGTGCGCGTGGCGCAGGGCGTTGATCAGCCCCTCCTGCACGAATCGGTACACCGCCAGCGTCACGCTCGGGCCGAGATGCACCCCGAGATCGTGCCGCAGGGACAGTTGCACCGACCCGAAGCGCTTCTGCAGATCGCGCGCCAGATTCTCCAGCGTGCCGGTGAGCCCGAGCGTATCGAGGGTCAGGGGCGAGAGGCGTGGGATCAGCCCGTGCATCGCGTCGTAGAGCCGTGCGGCCTCCTGCGAAATCAGCCGCGCCGCCTCCTGCAGGGACGGCTCGCCGGCGCGGGTTGCGATCGCCTGCGCCAAGCTGCGGATGGCGGTGACCGACTGGCCGAACTCATCGTGCAGCTCGTGCGCAATGAGCCGCCGCTCCTCCTCCAGGCGCTGCTCGACCAGGCGGCTCAACTCGCGCCGCTCCTCCAGGCGCGCCTCGGCTTCGCGCGCCTTGCGCTCGGCCGCGACGTTGTCCTCGACGGCCTGGGCCATGCGGTTGAAGGCGGTCCCGATCGCCTGCGCCTCGAGCCCGCCGAAGGCCGGCAGCCGCCAGCGCAGCTCCCCGCGCTTCAGCCGCTCCAGGCCATCGACGATGACCGGAAAAGGCGCGAGCGCCCGCTCGATGATCCAGAAGGCCACGGCATTGGCCACGATGAGCAGCACCGCCGTGAGAGCGAGCAGCCGCGTGATGGCGTCCCAGCCGTCCAGAATGGCCCGCGACACCTCGGCGCGCACGATGAGCTGGAGGTTGTCCGGCATCCGAAACGTGTAGCGGGGAATGCGCGGGGCGAGCAGATGCTCGAACCAGGCCGGCGCATACTGGCCAGCCTTGTAGGTCGAGGGCGGCGAGTGGTAGAGAACCGGGCCGTGCACATAGTGCAGGATGATGTCGTTCGAGCGCACGTGCCCGAGCTGCACGAGGAAGCCGAGCACCACCTGCGGCCCGCCAAAGCCCCAGTAGAGCCTCGCCAGGCGCCCGAGGAACTGGGTCGCCACCTCGTGCGATCCCTCGATGTCCTCCCGCACCCGGGCGCGCGTCGCCAACATCTGCGCCGTCACCAGCACGATCACGAACACGACGGTCAGACCCGTCACCACCAGATGCAAACGTGTACGCAGCTTCATGGTTCCACCCCAGAGCGATGTCCGGGTTGCAATGTCCCCGCGCCCATCCTAGCAGCCGCGCAGCCCGGGCGGACTCATGATAATCATGAGGCCGGATTCATGATGTTCCGCTTCCGCGACCGCAGCGGCGCTGGCGAGCATGGGCGCGCCGCCGGCATGCCGCAGCGCGGCGGCGCAAACCATCCGAGGGGGGAATCATGACCGGCCGCAGCGCACAAGCAGTTGCTTCGCGATCGCCGCAGCGATGGCCCGGGGCCCGCGGCCCGCGACTGGCCGAACTCAGTACAATCGGGCGCAGCGCCGCCCGCCGCGCGCGCGCGGCCGGGCCGCTGAGTTCGTGATCATCACCCAACAGGACAACGACAGCCACCATGACCCGCACGCGCAGACGATCCGGCGAACAGCCTCCTTGCACCGCCCTCGGGCGCACCACTGCGGCGATCCTCGTCATGGCCGCACTTGCGGCCACCGCGGCCGCGCGCGCCTCGAACGGCGCGAACGGTCAGCGACTCTCCGATATCGTCGTCACCGCCACGCGCATTGCCACGCCCGCGTTCGACGTGCCGGCCTCCATCACCAGTGTCCCCGGCGCCGATCTGCGCGATGACAATCTCGGCATCAATCTCGCCGAGAGCATGCATTCGGTGGCCGGACTGCTGGTGCGCAATCAATACGATTATGCGCAGGATCAGCAGGTCTCCATCCGCGGCATCGGCGCAGGCTCGCCGTTTGGCGTGCGCGGCGTACGCATCTATCAGGACGGGATACCGCAGAGCGGCCCGGACGGCCAGGGCCAGGTCTCCGAGTTCAATCTCGGCTCCGCCGAGCGCGTGGAGGTGCTGGAGGGGCCGTTCTCGGCACTCTACGGCAACTCCTCCGGCGGCGTGATCCAGATCTTCACCGCGGACGGCGCCGCCCCGGGATCGCTGCGCTTTGATCTCGGCTACGGCAGCTTCGGCGCCGAGCGCGCCGGAGTCGACGCCAGCGATGCGGTCGGCAAGTTCCGCTACAACCTCAACTTCACGCACTTTGCCTGGCGGGGCTTCCGCCCCCATCAGCAGGCGCGCAGCGAGTCGTTCAACGGCAAGGTGAACTACGCCATCGGCCGGCACAGCTCGCTCACTTTCGTGGCGAACGTACTCTCGCGCCCGGACTCCATGGACGCGCAGGGGCTCACCGCCGCCGAGTTCGCCGCCGACCCGAACCAGACCTCCGCTGCCGCGCTCGCGTTCAACACCCGCAAGACGCTCAATCAGCAGGAAGGGGGCCTGATCTTCAAGCAGCAGCTCACCGCGCACCAGTCGCTGCAGCTGATGGGCTACTACGGGCACCGCACCGTCCTGCAGTATCTGTCGATCCCGGTCGGCGCGCAGTTCGCGCCGGCGAGCTCCGGCGGCGTGGTCGATCTGCACCGCAATTTCGGTGGCGGTGATGCCCGCTGGACGCTGCAGAGGCACCTCGCCGGCATGCCCTTCTCGCTGGTCGCCGGCGTGAGCTACGACACCCAGAATGAGCTGCGCCGCGGGTTCAACAACTTCATCGGCCATACCCTCGGGGTCGAGGGCACGCTGCGGCGCGATGAGAACGACATCGCGCGCAACTTCGACGAGTACATGCAGGCGAGCCTCGCGTTCTCGCGGCGCTGGCGGCTGATGGTCGGAGTGCGCCACAGCCAGGTGAAATTCATCACCCAGGACCACTTCATCACCGCCCTGAACGGCAATGACAGTGGCGAGGTGACCTATACGGCGACCTCGCCGGTGGCCGGGCTGATGTATGCCCCACTGCACTGGCTGCACCTGTATGCCGCGTTCGGGCAGGGCTTTCGCACGCCGCTCGCCTCGGAGCTCGCCTATCAGCCTGATGGGGCGCCCGGCATCAACCTCGCACTGCGCCCGGCGCGCAGCAACAACGGCGAGATCGGCGCGAAATTCCGCGTCGGCCACACCCTGTACGCCAACGTCGCAGCCTTCCTGACCCACACCAACGACGAGATCGTCATCGTCTCCGACAGCGGCGGACGCTCGACGTACCAGAACGCCGGACGCACGCGCCGCAGCGGCGTGCAGGCTTCGCTCGAGTATCACTTCAGGCCGCACTGGCGGCTGCAGCTGGCCTACACCTACGTCGATGCGATCTACATCGACGCATTCCACACCTGCACCCGCGTCCCGTGCGTGACTCCGACGCAGCTCATCCCCTCCGGCAACCGCCTGCCCGGCGTCCCGCGCAACAATGCCTACGCCAAGATCACCTGGGGCGGAAGGCTCGGCTGGCACGCGAGCCTGAGCGGGCAGTATCTGGGCTCGATTCCCGCCAACGAGATCAACAGCGCCTTCGCCAGCGCCTACTCGGTGTTCAACCTCAGCGGCGGCTACCGCACCACCTTCGGCCGCCAGCGTCTGGAGGCGTTCCTGCGCGTCAACAACTTCCTGAATCGCCACTACGTGGCCGCAGTCATCGTCAACCAGTCGAGCGGCGCCTACTTCGAGCCCGCACCCGGCATCAACCTGCTGCTGGGCGTGACGCTCACGCTACGCTGAGCGCGGCGGGCGCAGCGCGCGATAGATGGTGTTGCGCGAGACGCCAAGGGCGCGCGCAGCGGCGGACACGTTGCCGGCATGGCGCTCGAGCGCGGCGGCCACCGCGCTCGAGCGCAGCGCCTTCAGACCCTCTGCGCCACCGCTCGGCGCAGCGCCGTCGGCAGCCGGTGAGGCGTCGCACGAGAGGTCATCGAAGAAGTCCTCCGGCAGCTGCTCCGGCCCAATCAGCCCCGAATCGCCGGCCATGACGCTCGCGGTGCGCAGCACATTGGCCAGCTGGCGGATGTTGCCCGGCCACGGGCAGCGATGCAGCGCGGCGAGCACCTGCGGCGCGAAACGGGCGACGGGCATCGCCTGCGCGCGCAGGATGCTGTCCATCAGCGCCTCGAGGTCCTGCCGCTCGCGCAGCGCCGGCAGGCGCACCACCAGACCGTTCAGCCGGTAGTACAGGTCCTGGCGGAACGTCTGGCGGCGCATCATGTCCTTCAGATCGCGGTGCGTGGCGCAGATCACCGCGATGTCGACCGGGCGCTCGCGGCTCGCCCCGAGCGGCAGCACCGAGCGCTCCTGCAGCACGCGCAGCAGGCGTGTCTGCAGCGTAAGCGGCATGTCGCCGATCTCATCGAGGAACAGCGTGCCGCCGTCGGCCAGCAGAATCTTCCCCGGGCTGCCGCGCCGCCGCGCCCCGGTGAATGCGCCTTCCTCGTAGCCGAACAGCTCCGCCTCGATCAGCGACTCCGGCAGCGAGGCGCAGTCGACGGCGACGAACGGCCCGGCGCGCCGCTCGGACTCGTTGTGGATCGCGCGCGCCAGCAGCTCCTTGCCGGTGCCGGTCTCCCCGAGGATCAGGATCGGGATCCCATGCCCCTGCACGCGGCGCACCTTGCCGATCACCGCCGATATTGCCGGATCCCCGGTGTCGAGGTCGGCGAGCGTGGCGGCGCACGGTCCGCGTGCCGCCTGGGGGGGCGCCGCGGCCCGCTCCGGGCGCCGCAGCGGCTCTTGCGGCACCGCCAGGCGCCGCGCGCCGCCCGCGTACGCCTCGATGCGCGCCAGTACCGCCTGCCCGGTGCGCAGATTCAGCCGCGCCATCGCACCTGCGCCGCCGCGCCGCTCGAGCAGCGCCGGCACATCGATGTCGAACAGCGAGGTCAGCGAGTGGGCCGTGGTGCTGCCCGCCTCGAGCCCGAGCAGCGCCAGCGCGTTGGGGTTGACGGCGAGCACGCGGCCGGACTCGTCGAACGCCGCGATGCCCTCGAGCAACGTGCCGAGCAGCTCGGGGCGGACGTGGAAGTGGATGCGCAGCGCCTGGTCGAACTCATCGACGAACAGCTGGTTCTCGATCATGTGGGTCGACATGCGCACCAGCGCCATGGTGTGCGGGTGATAGGCCTCCTGCGGGCCGGACACATCGAGCGCGCCGATCAGCTCCCCGCGCGGGCCGCGGATCGGGCAGCACGAGCAGGTGAGGAAGCGGTTGACGGTGAGGAAGTGCTCGCTGCCGTGCACGAGCGTCGCCCGCCGCTCCGTGAGCGCCGTGCCGATGGCGTTGGTGCCCTTGCTGTCCTCCGACCACAGCACGCCGGGCTTCAGGGCGACCTGCTCGGCCTTCTCGAGGAAGTCCCCGTCCCCGAGCGCGTGCATGATCAGGCCGCGCTGGTCGGTGAGCAGCACCATGCTATGCGTGTTGAGGATCTGCTGGTGCAGCACCTGCATCACCGGCAGCGCATGCGTGTACAGCGCGCGATGCTGCTCGGCGAGTTCGCTGAGCGCGCGGCGGCTGAGCGGGCTGAAGTCCGGCGAGAGCCGCTCACTCAATCCCAGCCGCCGGGCCCGCTCGTGCCACAGCGAGACCACCTTGGAGCGTTCGGCGGGCGGCGCAGCCTCGGCGCAGCGCAGCGCCGAGTGCAGCGTGGCGGACTCGTCTCTCATCGGCGCCCCTCGTGCAGAGCAGAGCAGATATTCGTAGCGGATTTTCCCCTCTTGCATACGTTGCGCCATGCGCTGCGGGAAGTACAGTAGGGGATTACCGCAGCCGCTTGCCCGCGGCGTGCCGGTGGCCCCCCGCTTCGATCCCCGGCACAGCGGCGGCGAGCGGCGTGCAGCCCCGCGGCGCGGCATGACCGGCCGATGGCGCGCGCGCGCCGCTCGCCGCGCAGTCCCTGGCCCGCCGAGCGTCTCGCCCGTGCCGGCCATCCGGGCCGTGATACAGGAGCGCCACGGTGCTCGTGGCGGCCGCCTGAGCGGTCAGGGCCACCCTGCCGGCCGGAAAGCCGTTCTGCTGCAGCAGGAAGGACATCACGTTCACGTACTGCTCGGCGCCGAGCGATCCCGGCGCGTACGCCGGCATGTTCACCGACAGGAACAGAAAGATGTCCCGCACCGTGTAACCGGCCTTGCGCGAGGCGAACAGCGGACCCTTCAGCGCCGGGCCGGACAGCCCCTGCAGGTGCCGTCCGTGGCACATGGCGCATTTTTGCTCAAAGAGCGTACGCCCCGCGCGGGCCTGCGCGGCGGTGAACAGCGCCGCGGCCCCGGCCGCCTCGCCGCACTCCACACCCAGCGCGGCGAGCAGGATCGACAGTGCGAGCACGAACCCACGCGTACGCATCGGACGCGCACTACGCTTAAGGCAGGGCAAAGACATAGAGATGACCACCCCGCGGGATATTGCTGACGGACTGGACCATCTGCCCGCCCCAGATGGGTACCCCACCACCCCAGCCGGCGAGGATCGCCACGTACTGCTTGCCATCGACGATGTAGGTCGAGGGCGGCGCGATGATGCCGGAGGAGAGCTGCGGACTGCGCCACAGCACCCGCCCCGTGCGCGCATCGAAGGCGTACAGGTGCCCGCGGGCCGAGCCGCTGAACACCACTCCGCCGGCGGTACTCATCGCCCCGGCGTCCCATGGCAGCGCGCTGTCGTGATTCCAGGCCTGCCGGCTAGTGTCGAGGTTGATGGCCTGCAGCGCGCCCCAGTTGTGATCGTCCGGATCGTGCACCACATTGAACGTCTCCCCGAGGTACGGCAGCCCGGCCTTGTAGAACGTCGGGGCGCCCTTCATGGTCATGCAGGTGTGGATCGTCGGCACATAGGCCATGTGCGTCAGCGGATCGACCGACATCGGCCACCAGTTCTTCCCGCCGAGGAAGCTCGGGCAGGTGAAGACCTGCTTGGTGAGCGTCGGCCGCAGCGCATTGTCGGTGTAGGGCGCACCGTTGCGGAACCCCGCGACCGAGGTGGCGCGGGTGAAGCGCACCGCGTAGATCAGCTTGCCGTTGAGGCGGTTGATGGCATAGAACCAGCCGTTGCGGTTGGCCTCGACGACGGCCCGGTACTCCTTGCCGTGATAGCGCAGATTCGTGATCACGGGAGTGTTGACCCCGTCGTAGTCCCACGAGTCGTGCGGCGTGTACTGGTAGTACCACTTGATCTTACCGCTGCGCGGCTGCAGGGCGAGCAGCGAGTCGGTGAACAGGTTCTTCCCCGGGCGCAGCTTGGCGAGCCAGGGACCGGGATTGCCGACGCCCCAGAACAGGGTGTTGGTCAAGGGATCGTAAGTGCCCGTGATCCAGGCTGAGCCCCCGCCGTGCTTGTACATGCCCTTCGGCCAGGTCTTGCCGCCGAGCTGCCCCGGGGCCGGGACCGTATAGCGGCGCCACAGCTCGCGACCGGTCCTGGCATCGAGCGCCACGATGAAGTCGCGCGCGCCGTACTCGCCGCCCGACTCGCCCACGATCACCATTCCCTTGAGCGTCAGCGGCGCGAGCGTCATGGCGTAGCCGACGTCGGCCGGCTTGATCTGCCGCTGCCAGACCACCCGGCCCGTCTCGGCGTTCAAGGCGACGACGTAGTTGTCGAGGGTCGCGAGGTAGACGTCATTGCCGTACAGGGCGACGCCGCGATTGACCACGTCGCAGCAGACTGTCTTCAGGGCGACGCCGGCGAGGCTCTTCGCGTACTTCCACAGCACCTTGCCGGTGACCGCGTTGAGCGCGATCACGTGGTCCTTCGGCGTGGTGATGAACATGTAGTCCCCATTGACGATCGCGCTGCCCTCGTATCCCTCCTGCAGGTGACTGCGGTAGCTCCACACGAGCCGCAGATCCTTCACGTTCGCGGTATCGATCTGACGGAACGGGGCGTAGCTGTTGCCGGCATAATCACGGCGGAACATGAGCCAGCCGTTGTCGGTGGCCGCGGCGGCGAGCCGCGCGCTGGTCACTCGCGGATAGCCGGCACCGAGTGCGGCCGCCGGCGCGAGCGCCGCGGCGAGCAGCGCCACCGGCCACAGACGGCGGCGCAAGAAAACATGGATAATTCTCATATGCGTTGTTCCCCACTGTTTTTCTGACACGTCGGACAGACCCGGCTCAACACCGGCCGCCCGTCTTATGCGCCAGTTTTGCAAGCCGCGTGCCAAGCGTTGCACAGGCCGCATGCGCCTTAAGGTGCGCACCGTGCCGCAGTGTTCGCCACCTCCCAGTTGCGAATCGCAACACATGACACGGCACACTGTTGACAAACGCAACACGCCGTCCGGCGCGCGAGGTCCGCGACGGCGGATGGCTCTCTTACGTTTGCACAACCCGGAGCGGCGCAGTGCGCCCCTGCCGGGTACTCTTTGCGATCGCGGGCAGGCCATCGCCCCGGGGTCACAGCGCGCGCCGTGCCGCGAGCGCGCCAGGCTTGAGGCTCAGGCCCGTGACGGCGGCGCCTTTCGGGCCTGAGGTCTGCGCGCTCTTTTGGCACGGTCGAGTGTTCCGTTTCGGCACAGTGCAACGTTGCAGAACGCAACAGATCAAACAGGCTGCGCGCCGCGCGGGCCATTTGGGGGGCCTGCCGGCATGGCACGAGGCTTGCACACCGGTTGGCCAGACCGAATCCACCGCGAGGCGATGTCCATGTCCATTCAACCGAGCACCCACGGCCGCGTGAAAATCGAGCTGAAGTCCCGCTACGACAACTACATCGGCGGCAGGTGGGTCCCGCCCGTCAATGGCCAGTACTTCACCAATCTCACCCCGGTGACCGGGAGCGCGCTGTGCGAGATCGCCCGCTCCGGCGCCGAGGACATCGAGCTGGCGCTCACCGCGGCGCACGGCGCCAAGAGCGCCTGGGGCCGCACCTCGCCGGCCGAGCGCGCGCTCGTGCTCAACAAGATGGCCGATCGCATGCAGGAGAAGCTCGAGTACCTGGCCACCATCGAGACCTGGGACAACGGCAAGCCCATCCGCGAGACGCTTGCGGCCGATCTGCCGCTCGCCATCGACCATCTGCGCTACTTCGCCGGCTGCATCCGCGCCGCGGAGGGCTCGATCAGCCAGATCGACGAGGACACGGTCGCCTATCACTTCCATGAGCCGCTCGGGGTCGTCGGACAGATCATTCCGTGGAACTTCCCGCTGCTGATGGCGACCTGGAAGCTCGCTCCGGCGCTCGCCGCCGGCAACTGCGTCGTGCTCAAGCCCGCCGAGCAGACGCCGCTGTCGATTCTGCTGCTGCTCGAGGTCGTGGGCGATCTGCTGCCGCCTGGGGTGCTCAACGTCGTCAACGGCTTCGGGGTGGAGGCGGGCAAGCCGCTCGCCTCGAGCCCGCGCATCGCCAAGATCGCCTTCACGGGCGAGACGACCACCGGGCGGCTGATCATGCAATACGCCGCGCAGAACCTCATCCCGGTGACGCTCGAGCTCGGCGGCAAGTCGCCGAACGTGTTCTTCGAGGACGTGTGCCGGGCGGACGATGAGTTCTTCGACAAGGCGATCGAAGGCTTCGTGATGTTCGCGCTCAACCAGGGCGAGGTGTGCACCTGCCCGTCGCGCGCGCTGATCCAGGAGTCGATCTACACGCGCTTCATGGAGCGGGCGCTGAAGCGCGTCGGCCAAATCAAGCAGGGCGATCCGCTCGATCCGGCGACCATGGTCGGCGCGCAGGCCTCCCAGGAGCAGCTCGAGAAGATCCTCACCTACCTCGACCTCGGCAAGAAGGAGGGCGCTGAGTGTCTGATCGGCGGGGAGCGCAACCGGCTCGGCGGGGACCTCAAGGAGGGGTACTACATCAAGCCGACGGTCTTCAAGGGCCACAACCGCATGCGCATCTTCCAGGAGGAGATCTTCGGGCCGGTGGTCTCGGTGACGACGTTCAAGACCATGGAGGAGGCGCTCTCGATCGCCAACGACACGCTCTACGGCCTCGGCGCCGGCGTGTGGTCGCGCGAGGCCAACACCTGCTACCGCATGGGCCGGGGCATCCAGGCCGGCCGCGTGTGGACCAACTGCTATCACGCCTATCCGGCGCACGCGACCTTCGGCGGCTACAAGCAGTCCGGCATCGGCCGCGAGACGCACAAGATGATGCTCGAGCACTACCAGCAGACCAAGAACCTGCTGGTGAGCTACTCGCCGAAGGCGCTGGGCTTCTTCTGAGCCGCGCCATGACCGTGGGCCGTGTCAGTGCCACCGAGGCGGCGCTTGCGCTCATCGCCGAGCTCGTGGCACGGCACGGCCCGCTGATGTTTCACCAGTCCGGTGGCTGCTGCGACGGCAGCGCGCCGATGTGCCTGCCGCGCGGAGAGCTCATCGTCGGAGCGCAGGACGTGTATCTCGGTGAGATCGGCGGGCAGCCCTTCTATATGGGAGCCGCCCAGTTCGAGTACTGGCAGCACACGCACCTGATCATCGACGTCGTGCCCGGACGCGGCGGCATGTTCTCGCTCGAGGGACCGCGCGGGATGCGCTTTCTCACCCGCTCACGGCTCTACACGCCGCAGGAGGAAGCCGCGCTGCCGCCGGTGCGGCACGGCCCGGCCGACTGAGGCGCCCGCGCAGCGGCTCTGCCATACTGCGCGCCCATGCAATGGCCGACCGTCCTGTTCGTGATGCTGGTCGCCGTCGGGGCGGCGCTCGAGCTGTGGCTCGCCGGCCGGCAGATCGCAGCGGTACGCGCGCACCGCGAGCGCGTGCCGGAGTCCTTCGCCGCGCAGGTCTGCCTGGCTGAGCACCGCAAGGCGGCCGACTATACCGAAGCGAAGGCGCGCCTCGGACAGATCGGCACGCTGCTCGATGCGCTCGTGACGCTCGCGCTCACCGTCGGCGGCGGCATCGCGCTGCTCGATGCGCTGTGGGGGCGCACGGGATGGGCTGAGCCCTGGCTCGGCCTCGCGGTGATCGCCTCGGTCCTCGCCCTGGTGTCACTGGTGAGCCTGCCGCTGTCGCTGTGGCGCACGTTCGCTCTCGAGGCCCGCTTCGGATTCAACCGGACCACGGTGTCGCTGTACCTGCTCGATCTTGCCAAGAGTCTCGCGCTCGCAGCGCTGCTCGGCGCTCCGGTGGTGCTCGGGGCGCTCTGGCTCATGGTGCGCGCCGGGCGGGCCTGGTGGCTGTGGGCCTTCGGCGGCTGGGTCATGCTCACCCTCACGGTGAGCTGGGCCTGGCCGGTGCTGATCGCGCCGCTGTTCAACCGCTTCTCGCCACTCGCCGATGCGAGCCTGAAGGGGCGGATCGAGGCGCTGCTCGCGCGCTGCGGCTTCAGATCGAGCGGCGTGTTCGTCGTCGACGGCTCGCGCCGCTCCGCGCACGGCAATGCGTATTTCACCGGCTTCGGCCGCAACAAGCGCATCGTGTTCTTCGACACGCTGCTTGAGGAGCTCGCGCCGGCGGAAATAGAAGCGGTGCTGGCACACGAGCTCGGGCACTTCCGCCTGCATCACATCCGCACCCGTCTGCTCGCCTCGATCGGGGTGATGTTCGGCGCCTTCGCGCTGCTCGGCTGGCTGGCGCGCCAGAGCGCATTCTATCGCGCGCTCGGCGTGCCCCGGCCCTCACCGCACGCGGCACTGCTGCTGTTCGCGCTCGCCGCGCCCGTGGTGCTCTACTTCGCCACGCCGCTCAGCGCCCTGTGGTCGCGCCGCCAGGAATTCGCCGCCGATCGCTTCGCCGCCGGCCAGACCGACGCGCGCGAGCTCGTCTCGGCGCTGGTGAAGCTCTATCGCAGCAATGCCACCACCCTCACCCCCGACCGGCTCTACAGCGCGTTTCACTACTCTCATCCTCCGGCGACCGAGCGCATCGAGCGTCTGCAACACGGCTGATGCGCCGCGCGGCTCACTCGCTCGCGGCGAGCTCGCTCATCAGCTGCAGCAACTGCTCGGTCTCGACCGGCTTGGCGGCGAGCCGCAGGTGTCGGTCCGGCACCAGAGCTTTGATGGCCGGCGAGGTGTCGCCCGAGACCAGGATGGCCTTCAGCGGCCGCCCGAACCGCCTGCGCAGAGCGCTGATCACGTCAAGACCGGTCTGCGCGCAGTCGAGGTGATAATCGCTGATGAGCAGATCCGGTGCCCCATGCGCATCGGCCTGCTCGAGTGCTTCGGCGGAACTCGCCGCGGCCAGCACCTGACAGCCGACCGACTCCAGCAGCAGCCGCGTCGCCTCGCGCACGCCCTCGTCGTCCTCCACCAGCAGGATACGGTGGCCGTACGTGCGGCCCTGCTGCACTGCTGCATCGGGTGCGGCCGCAGGGGCGGACGCGGCCTGGGCTGCGGGGCCGCTCACGGGCAGCGCCAGAGTGAACTCGGAGCCGCGCCCGGGCTCGGAGCTGACCTCGAGCTTCAGATCGAGCAGCTTCACCAGGCGCTCCACGATGCTCAGGCCGAGTCCGAAGCCCTCGCGCGAGCGGCTCTGCGGGCCTGTGACCTGATAGAACTCATCGAAAATGTGCGCCAGGTGATCGGCCGGGATGCCGATACCGGTATCGAGCACCTGCAGGCCAAGGCCGCCCGGGCGGGCAGCGCAGCGCAGCGCCACGTAACCCTGACGGGTGTACTTGATGGCGTTGGCGAGCAGGTTGCGCAGAATCTGTCCGAGCAGCGTCGGGTCGCTCCTGAGGCGCGCATCGCAGGGCTCGACATTGAACTGCAGTCCCTTGGCCTGCGCGAGGCCGGCAAACTCCTGGCGCAGCTCCTCGAGCAACTCGGCAAGGGCGAAGTCCGTGATCTGCGGCCGGACGGCGCCGGACTCGAGCTTGCTGATGTCGAGCAGCGTGTTGACCAGGCGCGAGGCGGCCCCGATGGCGAGCTCCTGCTGGGCGAGCGCCTCGAGTACGTTGGGATCGCGGACCATGCGGCGCAGGCTCCCGTTAAGCAGCGAGAGGCTCTGCAGCGGCTGGCGCAGGTCATGGCTCGCGGTGGCCAGGAAGCGGCTCTTGGCGCGATGGGCGCGCTCGGCGCGCTCGAGCGCCTGCTGCGCCGCCTCGCGCGCCGCCTCGAGCTCGCGCGTGCGCTCGCGGACCCGCTGCTCAAGCTCGCCGTAGACGCGCACGTTCTCGAGGGCGAGCGCCGCGGCATCGGCGAGAGCCTGCAGCATCCGGACCTCCTTGTCCGTCGCCTCGTGGGGGCTTGCCCAGTAGTTGCCGATTGCGCCGATCGGCTCACGGCTCCTGATCGGCACCATCACCAGGCTTTTGACGAAGGTCGGCCGGTAGGCCTCTGCCGGGATGCGCGCATCGGCGTATATGTCCGGCACGACAGCGGCGGTGCGATGCCGCATGACCCAGCCGCTGATGCAGGTCTCGAGCGGGAAGCGCATACCCTTCCACAGCGGGGCGATGGCGTCCTCATCGGCGTAATAGCACTGGTCCGCCTCGCGCAGGACGAACGTCGTGCCGTCCGCGCCAGTGAGCTCGCGTGCAGCGCTGCACACGATCTGCCGGATCTGCGCGAGGTCTCGCGCGAAGGCGAGCTTCTGCAGCACGCTGATCAGAGGCATGAGCGACCACTCCCGGGGCATTACCGCCTGCGTCGGGCAGGACCGGCTCGCCGGCGGCGGGCCTTGGGCCGCCGCGAGACCGTCGTGCGTCACCGCCGCCCGCACTCCTACGCTAGCGCCCAGGCGGCCCGCCGGTCCAGTCCGCCGCGCGGGGCGCAAAGCGCTGTTCAGCCGAACGGGTGGCGCAGTATGATGGTTTGTTCCCGGTCCGGCCCGGTCGAGATGATGTCGATCGGCACGCCCACCAGAGCCTCGAGCCGCTCGAGGTACTTGCGCGCGTTGGGTGGTAGAGCCGAATACTCGGTGATCCCCACCGTCGAGTCGCGCCACCCCGGCAGTTCCTCGTACACCGGCTCCAGTCCCGCGTAGCCGTCCAGGCTGAGCGGCGGCTCGGCCACGACCTCCCCGCCGAAGCGATAGCCGACGCACACCCGGATGAGCTCGAGCCCGTCGAGCACGTCGAGTTTGGTGATGCACAGCCCCGAGACGCTCGAGTGCACGATCGCACGGCGCAGCGCCACGGAGTCAAACCAGCCGCAGCGGCGGCGCCGCCCGGTGACCGAGCCGAACTCGTGGCCGACCTTGGAGAGATGCTCGCCGTAGCCGTCGAACAGCTCGGTGGGGAAGGGCCCGGCGCCGACCCGCGTGGTGTAGGCCTTGACGATGCCGAGCACGTAGTCGAAGGCGCGTGGCCCGAGTCCCGAGCCGGTGCCGGCGAACCCCGCCGTGGTGTTCGATGAGGTCACGTACGGGTAGGTGCCGAGGTCGACATCGAGCATCGCGCCCTGCGCCCCTTCGAACAGCGCACTGCCGCCGCCACGGCGCAGCCGGTCGAGCTCGAGCGTCACGTCGGTCACGAGCGGCGCGATGGTCTCGGCGTAAGCGAGCTGCTCATCGAGCGTCTTCTGGAAATCCACCGGGCTCTGGCGGAAATAGTGCTGCAGCACGAAGTTGTGAAAATCGAGCACCTCGCCGAGCTTGGCGGCGAAGCGGTCGCGTTGGAACAGATCCCCGACGCGCACGGCGCGGCGCGCCACCTTGTCCTCGTAGGCCGGTCCGATGCCGCGCCCGGTGGTGCCGATCGCGTTCGCCCCGCGGGCCCGCTCGCGCGCCTGGTCGAGCTGGATGTGCGAGGGCAGGATGAGCGGACAGAGCGGGGAGATGGCGAGCCGCTCGAACACCGGCACGCCCTGATCGATGAGCATGCGGCTCTCCTTCAGCAGCGCCTCGAGCGAGAGGACCACGCCGTTGCCGATGAAGCAGCGCACGTCCGCGCGCAGGATGCCGGAGGGGATCAGCGAGAGGATGGTCTTCGCCCCGCCGATGACCAGCGTGTGCCCGGCATTGTGTCCGCCCTGGAAGCGCACCACCGCAGCGGCGCGCTCGGTGAGCAGATCGACGACCTTGCCCTTGCCCTCATCGCCCCACTGCGTGCCGATCACGACCACGAATCTGCCCACTGCTGTTGCGCTCCTCAATCAGGTATCCGCATGTTGCGTCTCGAGAATCTCCACCCCGGGCGTGCGCGCCAGGGCGAGCACCTCGGCATCGGGCATCTGCACGGCGAGCTCGATCGAGCCGTCCTCCCCGGCCTGCTCGCCACGCACCACCTTGGCCGCGTACAGACGCGAGCGCAGCGCGCCCGCCCCGGGCGGCAGGCGCACGCGCGCCTCGCGGGTGCCGCGCGCAAGGCGTTCGGCGAGCGCCGTGGCGAGCAGATCGAGTCCGTGCCGCTCGGCCGCCGAAATCCACACCGTGCTCACCTCGCCGTCCGCGCCGCGCTCGATGCCGGGGGCGCGGCCCAGCCGGTCGATCTTGTTGTAGACCAGCACCTGCGGGATCGACCGCGCGCCGATCTGCGCCAGCACCTCGTTGACCTGCGCGATGTGCTCGTCGCGGCGCGGATCGCTCGCGTCCACTACGTGCAGCAGCAACGTGGCCTCGCGCGCCTCCGTGAGAGTCGACTGGAACG
>JAKAYU010000278.1 GCA_021809525.1 Pseudomonadota bacterium
GGTGGGATTCGAACCCACGTGCCGGTTTTACCCGACCATCCGATTTCGAGTCGGCGCCGTTATGACCGCTTCGGTACCTCTCCCCGGGGTAGGTGATATTATAGCTGCATATTTTTGCCTCTGTGGAGTCCGCTTTGGCGCGAAGACGCATCCACTCACGGCTCAGACGGACCGCACTCAGGATGGGGACGATGGCAGCGGTCACGGCCATGTCTCTAATGGTGCAGGGCTCGCGCACCCCGACGGTGCTCGAGCAGATCCGAGCCAGGGGGGAGTTGCGGGTTGCGACGCTCAACCTGCCGACTTGCTATTACATCGGCGCGCAGGGTCCCACGGGCCTCGAGTACGACTTGGCGAAGGAATTCGCCCACAACCTCGGCGTGCGGCTGAAGATCTTTGTGGTACCGGACGAAGCGGCGCTGCGGGCCGCGATTGCCTCGGGCCGTGCGGATATCGCGGCGGCGCAGATCACCGCGACTGCCGCATGGCGCGAGGTCGGCGAGCCGGCCGTCCCGTATGCCGAGATCCCGCAGCTGGTGATCTACCGCAGCGGCGAGCCGGCGCCCGAGGACCTGCCGCAGCTTCAGGACACCAAGCTCGTGGTGCGCACAGACAGTCCGCAGGAAGGCGTGCTGGAGAAGCTGCGTCTCGTGGCGCCGTTCCTGCAGTGGGAGGCGGTTTCCCACGGCAACACGCCGCTGCAGGATGTCGCGGCCGGTGAAGTCGGCTACGCAGTGGAGGATGCCCGCGAGTACGCGTACGCGCATCATCTGTATCCCGACGTCAGGGTCGCTTTCACCCTGCCGCAGCGCCGTCCGGTGCAGTGGATCGTGCGCCAGGGCGCGCCGGAGCTGCTGCAGGCCGTGAACCGCTATTTCCAGTCGCTGCGCACCTCAGGCCAGCTCGCCGCGCTGCTGCGACGTGATTCGGGCGACGCCGGCAGCACCCATTACGAGCAATCGCGGCTGTTCGAGCTGTACTGCATCCAGCGCCTGCCGCGCTATCGCGAATGGTTCAAGGAGGCCGCAGCGCGCTACCACCTTGACTGGCGGCTGCTCGCGGCGATCGGCTTCCAGGAATCGCGCTGGAATCCCCTCGCAGTCTCCTCCATGGGCGCCAAGGGCGTCATGATGCTGACCTCGGACACCGCCGAGGAGATGGGCCTCGCGGACCGGCAGAACGCCAAGGCGAGCATTTTCGCCGGCGCGCGCTACTTCAGGCAGGTGCTGCACATGGTTCCGAAGCACATCCCGGAGCCGGATCGCACCTGGTTTGCCGTTGCGTCCTACAATGTTGGTTTCGGCCACGTCGAGGATGCGCGTGTTCTCGCGCAGAAGATGGGCAAGAACCCCGACTCCTGGGCCGCCGTGCGCGCCGTGCTGCCGCTGCTCACGGACCCACGCTGGTACGAGCAGACCCAGTACGGCTACGCGCAGGGTTGGCAGCCGGTGGAGTATGTCGCGCGCGTGCGCGAGTTCCTGCACCTGCTCGAATGGCAGCCGGACAACGGAGTGCTCATCCAGACGGCGAGCACGAACGCCCCGGCGGCGATCGCCAACCTCTCGGGCAGCTGATCCGTACGCGCGACGCCTACGCGCGCCGCTGCTCGAAGAACGCCTTCAGCAGTGCGGCGCACTCCGCCATCAGCACGCCGCCGAACGCATCGACCCGGTGGTTGAGCGCGGGCTGGGCGAACAGATTCATGATGCTGCCGACGGCGCCGGCGCGCGGATCCCATGCGCCGAACACGAGCCGCCGCACGCGCGCATGCACGATGGCCGCCGCGCACATCGCGCAGGGCTCGAGAGTGACATACAGCGTCGTATCGGTGAGCCGATAGCCACCGAGCGCGCGCCCGCCGGCGCGCAGCGCCTCGATCTCCGCGTGCGCGGTCGGATCGTGCGAGCTGATTGGGCGATTGGCGCCTGTTGCGAGCACCTTCCCGGCGCGCACCAGCACCGCCCCCACCGGCACCTCCCCAGCCCGGCCCGCCTGCTCGGCCTGCTCGATGGCAAGGCGCATGAACTCGATGTCACTGGCCACGCGCGCGCTCCTGCGCGCCCGGACCGCTCGCGGCGGTCACGGTCGCACGCAGCCGCCCGCTCGCGAGGCGTGCCTCGATCTGCTCGCCGGGTGCGACCGCCGCGGCATCCCTGAGCACGGTGCCGTCGGCGCGGGTCACGATGGCGAAGCCCCGCGCCAGCGTCGCAAGCGGGCTGGCGGTCTGCAGCGTGCGCTCGGCCAGATTCACCCGATGCTCCAGCCGTGACAGCTCGGCGCTCATCTGCCGCTCGATCCGCGCCGCCAGCGCCTCGATGCGCGCGCGCAGCTCCTGCGTGAGCCGCTGCGGCGAGTGCGGCACGAGGCGAGTCTCGGCCGAGGCGAGTCGATGCCGCGCAACCTGCAGCGTGCCGCGCAGGGCGAACGCGAGCCGCTGCTCAAGATCGTCCAGGCGCTGCGCCTGATGGGCCAGGCGCAGTCCCGGATGCGCCTGCTTCAATCGCGCGTTCGCCGCCTCGAAGCGCGCGAGCGCCGCACGCAGGTCACGGCGCACCGTCGCGCTGATGCGGCCGGCCGTGCGCGCCAGCGCCTCGAGCATCGCCCTGCGGTCGGGAACGACCAACTCAGCGGCGCCCGAGGGCGTGGGTGCGCGCGCATCGGCAGCGAAGTCCGCGATGGTGAAGTCGATCTCATGACCTACGCCGCTCACGACGGGGATGGCGCAGGCGCGG
Source organism: Pseudomonadota bacterium (assembly GCA_021809525.1). Taxonomy (GTDB): domain Bacteria; phylum Pseudomonadota; class Gammaproteobacteria; order Steroidobacterales; family Steroidobacteraceae; genus 13-2-20CM-66-19. The sequence goes on from JAKAYU010000278.1 coordinate 2,733, forward strand.
ATCGCGCGAGCCACGCCCTCATCGTTGAACGCCCACAAATCCTCGAGTGAGCCGCCGCCACGGGCCAGAATGAGCACGTCGCAATCGGCACGCCGAGAAGCAAGCTGGAGCGCTTCGACGATCGCCGGCGCGGCAGCTGCCCCCTGAACGGGCACCGGGTAGAGGCGAACCGCGGCCGGCGGGAAACGCCTCGCGAGGATATTGAGCACATCGCGAATCGCCGCGCCCGTCGGTGAGGTCACGACCCCGATACGGCGCGGGAATCGCGGCAGCGCGCGCTTGGCCTCGCGCGCGAACAGGCCCTCGGCCGCGAGCTTCGCCTTGAGGCGCTCGAACTCGCGCTGCAGCGCCCCGATGCCGGCCTCCTCGAGGTGCTCGACGATGAGCTGATAGTCCCCGCGCGGCTCGTACAGGCTCACCCGCCCCCGGGCGAGGACCTGCTGCCCGGCTTTCGGCGCGAACCCGACCGCCGCGTTGCGCATGCGGAACATGGCGCATCGCACCTGGGCATCGCGGTCCTTGAGCGAGAAGTACCAGTGCCCCGAGGCGGGCTGGGACAGGTTCGAGAGCTCCCCCTCGACCCATACCGCCCCGAGACCCCGCTCGAGCAGCGCGCGCACTTCCCGATTCAGCCGGGTGACCGTAAATACGGTAGAACCGGGCCCGGCCGCCTCGAATCCGGTGAACTCTGCGCTGGACATGCACGCACCATACCACCGAGGTTTACCCCGGGGCGCGCCATGCGTAAAATTAGCTATGCGAATTCTCGAACAAGCCCTGACGTTCGACGACGTCCTGCTCGTCCCCGCCTATTCCGAGGTCCTGCCGCGCGAGGTGGACCTGTCCACCCAGCTGACCCGGCGCATCCGCCTGAACCTGCCCCTGCTGTCGGCCGCCATGGACACGGTCACCGAGGCGCGCCTGGCAATCACCATCGCCCAGGAGGGCGGCATCGGCATCGTGCACAAGAGCATGAGCATCGAGGCTCAGGCGCGCGAGGTCAGCCGCGTAAAGAAATTCGAAAGCGGCATCATCAAGGACCCGATCACCGTCCCGCCCACCATGACCATCCGCGAAGTGCTCGACCTGACGCACTCG
>JAKAYU010000279.1 GCA_021809525.1 Pseudomonadota bacterium
ACCTCCCAGATCTTCATCTCCACGAGGGTCCCATCGGGCAGCACTTGCTTGTCGTGGTACGCGAGCACAGCCTTCATATGGCGTATCATGCCATATAGACGGCTATGGCATCAAGCGCCATAAACCACGGCACCAGCTCGGATCGGAATCACCTCGCGCCTACCTAATCGGCGCGCATGCCGGCACCGTCCGAACCGTCCGCCAGCCATTCCGCGCCGTCTGCAGTGAACGAAGGCCCCCCGATTTTGAGAAGCCGAAGGCTTTGGAGACTAATCCCCCGGGGAGGAGATTGGACGTGACGAAACGGTTTTCAGAAAAGGCAGATCATCGACTTTCTGAAGGAAGCGGATCGCGGGGCGGCGGTTCAGGACAACGTTCCGGCCATGGCGGACAGTCCAGGCGCCCGTCCGAAGTGTCCGAACGCGTGCATTCGCCATCGGGGTCTGGACGTCCTCCGCGCACCCCGTCCCTACGGGCCCTGGCCTGCGCTCCCAAGGCACTCAGCCTCCAGGCGCTGGTCAGCCAGCGGGGCCTGGTCGTCATTCGTCGCCGCGGCGCAGGTCGAGTCTCGAGAGAGCTCCCTCCTCGACCTCAAGGCTCACCTCGATCGGCCTGCAGCAGACGGGACAGTCCTCAACATATTGGGCCGAGCCTGAGCTGAGATCGATCTGCGTGTCGAAGCGCTCGCCACAGTACGGGCAGTGCACCGCGTGAAATTGCCCGCCGCCCGCACCGCCGCGGCCGCACTCCTCCACTCCCGGCTCGAAGACCGGCTCGAGGCCATAGCGCTCGTCCACGGCCCGGTCCCCGGCTCCGGAAAGCTCTCCGCGGTGATGTGGTTTGGCACGGTGGCGTCTCATGAGGGTTCCATGTTCTCGCTGCCGGGATACGTTGCTAACGGCCATCGTTACCGCTCGCCGAGCGCCGCCGCTCTAACTCTATCAGTGTGAGCCGGTGACGCTCTTCGCGTCGAGCGGCAATTGCGGCTTCAACCCTCAGTGGTAAGTCCAGCGGTTGATGATCTTGTAGACTTTAGACACGGACGTGCCGTCCTTGAAAGTCAGGTCGGCGGACAAGGGTGAGTCGAACAGGGCGCGCAGGGTCCATACCCCCCACAGGTCCTTTTCGAGCAGGTGCGTGGGGCGTCCGGTTCGCGCACGCGCGTATTCCAGTCCTTCGCGCTGGTCATCCTGACCGAGATCGAAGAAGTAATCAGCCACGTGCGGCTTCCCGGCCGATCGCCTGCGCCATCCAGGAGGGCAATGCCGCACGGACAGAGGCAAGAGCGCTCCATTCAGCGCGGGGAAGGGTTCGGCGTAGCGAGGCCAGCGACTCGCCTGCATGCGTCGGCCCCATCCAGGCCAGCGCACGCACAGCCGCCCCCGCCTGGCGTGTGCCCAGAGCCAACATCCACCGCGGCGCATGCTTTATCAGCACCTCCGAGTGGCCTAATTTCAGCTTTCGAGTTTTTCCGGAGGTCAAGTAGACCTCCCGAATGGGCACCTGTTGCGTCAGCCCCAAGGCGTTGGCAGCGCGGGCACCATGTGGCGCGACGACGTCTCCGCTTTGCTCGGCCATTGCCTTCACGACTTTCTCCGGGGCAGGGACGCGCGTGCCGAATCGGCCGCAGACTGGAGCGACGTAGATGCCGCGTGCCACGCGCAGCAGTTTGCCGGCCTTGGTCAGCCTAGAGAAGGCCTGATCGATAGCCGGCCGGCTGCCCAGGTGCAGAAATTCCTTGGGTGACAGCACGCCCCCCTCCGGCAGAGATTCCGCTTGCAGCAAGATGGTTTCGGGCAGCGTGTTCATCGGCGTCTCCATAGGTAAGAAACTGTACATCGATTTCTGACATGCGCCAAGTATGCCAAGACGACTCGCCCCGACCCTCCGGCCAGTGCGTGCAAGTCTCTGAATCCCTTGGGATCGGCTAGCCAATGATCCACCTTAGCTTTATCGCGCGCTGGCCGTGGCAACCTCTCTCGCGGGCGCCTTACGACTCGCGGATCTCACCAAGGAACCGCGTTGCCGAGGCGGCCCATATCCGGCGCGGCTCCCGCGCCTTGGTGCCCGCGCCTCCCGGCGATGGACGAGCCCGACCCATGGGGCTTTGAAGAGGTTGTCGCAGAGGAGCCGTTCAATCCGCCCCCCTGGGATACGCACTTAGCGTGGTGCAACGATCATCCGAAATTGTCCGCGTCCCCGTGAAGGACTCAGGCCTCAGGTGCCGCCGTCCTGCCCCAACCAATGCTCGCCCCGCGTGCGGCATCAAATCGTCGTTGGCTTGGGCCTAACCCGGTGTCGCTCGGTGCCTGCACTCCTCAGATGCTCGCTAGGTCACCCCACCGGCCCTTGCGCTGGATGTGGCGGACTCTCTTCCCGGTTGCTCACATATTTGTTGACCGGCATTAATGACTCTGGATCCCCGTATTTACGTTAACTGCGATCATTGGCACAACAGTCTTTGCTTCGGTTGACATAACCCCCCGTATTATTAACCCGGCGTAATTGCACTGGACTCACGCGGCATATCTGATGTTGCGATGTTTGAAGTAGGCACGTACGCGTCTCGGCGATTTCTGGATTCGGCGCGAGGTGCTCAACATCGTTCGCTTCAGGTCCGCCACGTCCTTCGGCGGCACCCCACGCTGGATCTCACCCTTCAGATCGCCGTTGAAGTACTCGGATGGATTCAGCTCCGGGGAGTACGGTGGCAGATAGAACACTTCGATCCGATCGGCGTGCTCTTCCAGCCACTCGCGCACCGCCTTGGCTTTGTGGACGTTCAGATTGTCGAGGATGAGGAATACCTTGCGAGGCGCGTCCTTGATCAATCTCTGCATGAACACGATCAGCCGCTCTGGGCTCAGACCGCCCGGGTAGATCATGAACCGCACCTTCCCCTGGTTCGTCACCGCCGCGATCATCGAGAGGCTCTTGCGACGAGCGGGGATCTTCACGATCGGCGTCTGGCCCGGCGGTGCGTATCCGCGATGACGACTCTCGTCCGAGCGAACCCCGGTCTCATCTCCCCAGCTGATCTCGGCGTTTTCCCGCTTCGCGCGCGCTTTGATCTTCGGATACTCGATCGACAGCCAGTCCTTCACCGCCGCATCGTCGCGCTCGTACGCGCGCCGCGCCGCCTTCTGCGGGGTGTAGCCCCACCGTGCCACGTACTCTCCGACTCCACGAATCGACAGCCGGATGTCAAACTCCCGCCGGATCAGCTCGCGAATCGCACCACGGGTCCACAGTGCAAACGGCAACGACAGCTGATCCGGACATTTGCCACAGATCAACTGCTGAGCCCGACGCTCTTCCTTCGCCGACAGTGCTCGAAGGCTGCCCTGCGGACGCCCCCCACGCGACATACCCTCCAGCATCTGCGGAGTCCCCTCCAGGCGCTTGAGCATCGTCGATACGTACGAGCGGGTGTAGCCGCTGATCTGAGCGATCTCCACGTGCGTCTTACCTTGCTCGCGCAGCATCAACATCTGTCGGCGCAACTCCAGGCGAACATCCGTACTTGCGCTTCGACGATCAGGTTTGTTCGGCATTGCCCCATCATCGCATCATGCCGTCGTATTGTCCAGTAGTTATACGCCGGGTTAATAGCATCCTCAATGGGTGGTGGCTTCCACATCACCCGCTCGTCAACAGCTACTGCGCTTCTCTCGTCCTCCTGGACCCTCTGGCCCCTGCGTATTGCCTCACATAATTCTGTTACCGGCTGCGTCATCAGTGATGTTACCGGAGACATCTTCCCGTTCGCTCTTGGCCGGGTTGCAACCGGCAAAAGAGGAACGTCAGCCTGCCGCCAAAGGCGGC
>JAKAYU010000280.1 GCA_021809525.1 Pseudomonadota bacterium
CCGATTTGATCAAAAAGTGATCAAAATACACCCACACGATTACGCGAAAACCCTAAAGTGACTGCCCGCCCGGCAAGTGGCATAGCGAGGAAGCCGTGGCTGCGGCATGAGCGCGCCGTTTCGTCTGCGCACGACAAGAGTGGCCGGACCGCTCTGCGGCGCAAATCGTGCTGCTGCCGTACCTCAGGCCGGCGCTTGGGGAACGACGCGGACTGATGACGAATCGGGGTATACTGCGCCGGTTGTGTTGCGCAGTTAATTTCTTGTAGGAGATGCGCTATGAAATTGTCCCGCCTGCTGACGACGGTGGCGCTCACTGCGCTCGGCAGTATCGCGCTCGGCGCAGGTGCCCACGCGCAATCCTACAATCCGAAGCTGTTTGCGCAGATGCGCTGGCGGCCTATCGGGCCGTTGCGGGGTGGTCGCGGGCGGGCGGTGGCCGGCGTGCCGAGCGAACCAAACGTGTTTTACATCGGCAACGACGACGGTGGGGTCTGGAAATCCATCGACTACGGGAATAGCTGGCGACCGATTTTCGACAAAGAGCCGACCAGTTCAATCGGTGCCATCGCGGTTTCAGTCTCTGCTCCAAACGTGATCTATGTGGGTACGGGTGAGAGCAACATACGACCCGACCAGGCGACCGGCATGGGTATGTACAAATCCACCGATGCCGGCAAGACCTGGCATTTCATCGGGTTGCGCAAGACCGAGGACATCGCGATGATCGCGGTTGATCCGCACAATCCGAACCGGGTATTCGTTGCCGCTCTTGGCCACATATATGCGCCGAATCAGGAGCGCGGCATCTTCCGCTCACTGAATGGCGGCAAGAGCTGGAAGAAGGTGCTCTATATCAATGAGTACACCAGCGGGGATGACATCGAGATGGATCCAGTCAACCCCAATGTCCTGTACGCCACGATGTGGCAACAGCAGCAGGCGCCTTGGGAGAATGGCCAATTCGGCGGGACGGACGGCGGCATTTTCAAATCCACAGACGGAGGCAACACTTGGCACAAGCTCACCAAGGGCTTGCCGGCAGTTCAGCAGGCGCTGCTGCGAATTGCGCCGAGCGACCCGAACGTTCTGTACGCGTCGGTGTCGAGCGGGCCGGGAGCGCCCGACGGTAAGGTCGGGATTTACCGCTCGGATAACGCCGGCGCGAGCTGGTACAAGGTCACCAACGATCCCAGGCCGGCGGAGAGAATCGGCGGTGGGGACCTGCCGGTGTTGGCGATCGATCCGAAGAATCCGAACATCCTCTACAGCGATACCCCGGTGTTGTGGAAATCCACGGACGGCGGCAAGACCTGGTTCGGCTTTCGGGGTGCGCCGGGCGGCGACGATTATCAGCAGACCTGGATCAATCCGAACAATCCGGACATCATGGCGGTCAACAGTGACCAGGGCGCCATCGTCACAGTAGACGGGGGAAAGACCTGGAGTTCCTGGTACAACCAGCCGACGGCCGCCATGTACAAGGTCGGTATCGACGATACTTGGCCGTACCGCGTGTGTGGCGGGCAGCAAGACAGCGGTTCGGCCTGCGTGCTCGAGCGCGGCAATGACGGTGAGCTTACCGCGCACGACTGGCATCCTGTCGGCATCGAGGAATACGGCGCTGCGGCGCCCGATCCGCTGCATCCGAATCTGATCTATGGCGGGAAGGTGACCGTCTACAACCGCAGGACAGGACAAATAGCAGAGGTCGGCCCGAAGGCCGCGCCGGGCGGCAATTACCGCGTGCTGCGCACCATGCCGCTCGTGTTCTCGCCACTCGATCCGCACCGGTTGTATTTTGCCTCGAACACGGTGTGGCAGACGGACAATGGCGGGCAGACCTGGAAGCAGATCAGTCCGGACTTGACCCGCAAGAGCTGGAAGGTTCCCGCGAGTGTGGGCATGTACAGGAACAGCCCGGCTGCGAGGCCGACCGATCGCGGCGTCGTATACGCTCTTGCGCCCTCGCCATTGAACAAGGATCTGATCTGGGCGGGCACCGATGACGGGCTGATCTGGGTGACGCATGACGGCGGCAAGCACTGGAGCAATGTCACGCCGCCGCAACTGAAGCCCTTCTGGAGGGTGTTCAGCCTCGAGGCGAGTCACTTCAACCCGAACGAGGCCTACGCTGCGATCAACACGTTGTTTCTGAACGACATGCGCCCGCACCTGTTCCGGACGGAGGATGGGGGTAAGCATTGGACGGAAATAGATAACGGGATCACGCCCGATGCGACAACGAACGTGATCCGGCAGGATCCGCAGCGCAGAGACCTGCTATTTGCCGGGACCGAAACCCAGGTGTGGGTGTCGTTCGACAATGGCGCTCACTGGCAGTCGTTGCGGCTGAACATGCCGGCGGTATCGGTGCGTGACCTGAAGGTGCATGGCGATGACCTGATAGCGGCCACGCACGGACGAGGGTTCATGGTGCTCGATGACATAACGCCGCTGCGACAGATTGATGCCGAGGTCGCGCACTCGCCGGTAACGCTGTACAAGCCGGAAACGGCTGTGCGCGTGCGTTGGGACATGAATCCGCCGACGCCATGGCGTATGCCGGCGTTGCCGAACCCGCCGCCGGGAGCAATCATCGATTACTATCTGGCGAGCAATGTCCGCGGACCCGTGACACTGGAGATCCTCGACTCCAGGGGCAAGCTGGTGCGGCGGTTCTCAAGTGCTGACCCCGACAAGCCGCTCAATCCGGCCAAGCTGGATGTGCCCGATTGGTGGCCGCGTCCGCCGATGAATCTCTCGAGCGAGGCCGGTATGCATCGGTTCTTGTGGGACATGCATTACCAGCCCGTACCCGGGGCGCTGCGGTTCCTGGATGCCAATCAGGCGGTCAGGCACAACACGCCCATCGTCGCAAGCTCGCCTTGGGTCATGCCGGGCCGCTACACGGTGAGACTGACGGTGGGCGGGCAAAGTTACACGCAGCCGCTGACGGTTATGATGGATCCGCGGGTGCATACTCCGCTCGCTGCACTGCGCGAGCAATTCAATGCTTCGATGCAGGCATACCACGAGGCGATTGCGGCGGATGCTGCTCTTTCACAGGTACGCAATCTGGAGAAGCGGATTGCCGCAGGTGGACCTGCGGCAAGACTGATGGCCTATCGAAAGCAGCTGCAGGCGCTCTCGGGCCCCAAGCTGACTTCCCCGTATGCTCTATTTACGCATCGCGGACCACCGACGCTTGGCACCATCGGGCTGTCCTTGCAACTGCTCATGCGGCGAATGCAGGGGGCGGACCGAGCCCCTACGGCGGCGGACATCGAGGCGCTGCAGCAGATCAGTGCCGAGTATAGGTCGCTGATGAGGCGTTGGGAGAAGCTGCGGACCGAATCGTCCGCCGCGGTGAGCGGCTTGCCGAACGATGTCGACGTGCGGTCGCTGCGGTCGGGGAAGGTGGCAGCGTCGGTGAGCTAGAGGGTCCGCTGGAGCGATCTGAACTGCAACCCGCAGGTGCGCTGAAGGACGGCACGGCGCGCTCGTTGCGGCGCAATCTCGTTCGTCCTCACGCTCGAGAGCCCGCGATGGAGTGCGGCGCTGGCGAGCGCTGCGCGTCAAGCGGGCCGGCAGGAGGATCGCCGGGCCCGCCGGCTCATCGGTATTCGCGCGCTGCTCGATGCGGACCTGCCGGGTGCAACACCGTACCGTCGCGGGCACGCGATCGAGGCGCTCACGGGCGCCGCAGCGTTACGCTCGGAGCAAGGCCCGCCGCGATCTGTTCCGCTCGTGCGTGATGTCCCTGCGCGCCTTGGTGCGGGCCGGGACGCGGGCGGTTGCGGCGGTTTCAAGCAC
>JAKAYU010000281.1 GCA_021809525.1 Pseudomonadota bacterium
AACGGCTGCGCGGCCGTCGCGGGCGAGCCGATGGCGCCCGAGGTCGGCAGGATGCGGATGTCCCCGGCCACCGAACAGCCCGGACCGCTCAGGTGCGTCAGGCTGAAGCCCGTGATGGCCCGGTCGGTGTAGTTGTACCCGCCGCCCGCCGGTGCCGTGGGCGTGTCCGGACTCCATTGGATCATCCCGAAGGGCAGGCTCGCGCCGGGGAAGGTGTCGATCGGGCCACCAACAGACGTGCCGGATGTGCCGACGAAGACGTTCACCAGCGTCGCCGGATCGGCTACCGGCACGGGCACGGGCGCGGGCGCGAGCGCGGCGGCCGCCTGCGCAGTCCCGGCGCTCGCCGCGAGCACCAAGGTGGCGCTGAGCAGCGCATTCCGGAGGACGCGCGTTGCGGTCAGGTCGGCAGTTCTCATCCTCGGCTCCTTGAGTGCACCGGAGCCGCTAGGGTAACGCTATCGGCCGCGCACGCAAGGCAGCGCCCCCGCGCGCGGCCGGAGGATGACTCGAGGCGCCCACTCAAGCCGGCGCAAGCGCAACCCTCACGGCTGCGCATGGCATTCGACAGTTGCGCCCGCGCTGCGCGCCGGCGAGCGTTTATATATTAGCGTTTTCTGATATAGTGAACCATCGGCCGCGCTGACCGGCCGTCAGACCTTACCGGCGCACAGGACCGAGGGACTCATATGACTCAACATTCCCATTCGCATCACGCCCACGGCACGCTGCATGAGCTCGAGGCCCACCAGGTCCATGAGCTGCTGAAGTCGCGGCAGGCCGTGCTCATCGACGTACGCGAGCCCGGGGAATTCGAAGCCGAGCGCATTCCGGGCGCGCTGCTGTTTCCGCTGTCGGGTTTCGATCCGCACAGTCTGCCGCTCGATGGCCAAAAGCGCATCGTGTTCCACTGCGGGACGGGCCGGCGCTCGGCTCAGGCCGCCCGGCTGGTTCTGGCGAGCGGGCTTGCCGAGGCGACGCACCTCGCCGGCGGCATCGCCGCCTGGAAGCATGCCGGGCTCGCCGTGACCCGGTACGACCCCGCGACCGGCCGGCTGCGCACCGGACACGCGTGAGCCGGTGCGCGCACCGGCGCAGCGGGGCATACCTGCCGCGCTGCCCTCACCAGGGATGGTTGCCTCCGTCGTAGTTGAGAAACTTGCCGCTGTCCGCGCTGCCGAGTGCGCCGATGATGCGCCGCATCGCCGCGACGCTCTCGCTGGGGGAAAGCGGCGCCTGCGCCCCGCCCATGTCGGTCCGCACCCAGCCGGGATGCATCACGACGCACACGATGCGCCGCGCGGCAAGGTCGAGGGCCGCGCATTTCATCGCCATGTTGAGCGCGGCCTTCGAGGTGCGGTACGCGACCCAGCCGCCGGAGGTGTTCTCGGCGATCGATCCCATGGCGCTCGTCAGCGTCACGGCAACTCGCCGAGCGCTGCGCTCGAGGTGCGTGCGGAATGCCTCGAGCACGCGCACTGGACCGAGAGTATTGACCTCGAGCACGCGCGCCCAGTCGGCGTAATCGATCTGCCCGAGACTCTGCCGCGCACCGCCCATGATGCCGGCGCAGTTGAGCAGCAGGTCGATCGGCACGCCGTCGAGTTTCTCGGCGGCCTGCGCGATGCTCGGTGCGACGCTGACATCCAGTGCGAGCGTGTTCAGGCACCCCGCGCAGCCGCTCGCGAGCTGATGCAGCTGCTGCGCGTGCTCGGGCGCGCGGCACGCTGCGATGACGCGCCAGCCTTCGAGCAGATATTGGCGGGCGAATTCCAGGCCGATGCCCCGATTGGCGCCGGTGATGAGGACCGTGGGAGCGCTGTTCGTCATGGGGGGCGATCTGCTCTCAACGGCCGCGCACCGCGGCGGGTACGCGGAATGCCGGAACATCGCCGATGGCGGTGATCTCGTAGACCTCGCCCGCATCGCGGCCCCTCATCCCCGCGCCGCTCGCTGCAATCGCGAGCTTCAGCAGCGCTCCGCTGCCATCCGCCACACATGCGCGGTAGCGCTCTCCGAACGTCGAGCCGCCCGCGGCGCTCACCGTCCAGGTCTGCCCCGTGAGGTCGGCCTGACGGCACGGTCCGCCGCGGCGGACCGCGACCCCGCGGACCCTTGTCATCCCGTAGAACTGTCGAGCGAACGCAGGCAGATTGTTCTGCGCGTAGGCGTTCGGCTGATCTGGGTGTGCGAACCATTGGTTGTCGAAATGCACGTAGCTCGTCGCGCCGATGTGCAGCACGGTGAAGCCGCTCTTGGCCTGCCAGTTCTGCGGGCTGTGCACCTGGGTCTCGATCGTCATGTGGTACTTACCGATGCCGCTGGTCAGGCGGGCACGATAGTTCGTTAGCGAGGACAGCGCGCGCAGCGACAGCGTGGCGACCGGACGACCCGGGTCGCGCCCGGCCGAGCCGCAGCCGCCCAGGGCAAGGGTGCCGGCCAGGGCGAGCGCGCCGACGGTGAGGGAAATGCGGATCGTCATGAATCTCCTTTCAGGGCGCCGGGCGCTGGCTGGCCGGCGTGCCGCGAGCGCTTCTATCATTGCGCGGCGCGCCGCTCAAGCTGGTAGCCGGCGATGCGCCCTCGGGGCGGTACAATGATCCCGGCCCAGGCCCGGGCCAGCCGACGGAGCCGCGGTGTGAATCCGGAACGCATCGATCTCAGCGGACGCGTGGCCCTCGTGACGGGATCCTCGCGGGGCATCGGCCGGGCAATCGCGCTCGCCATCGGGCGGGCCGGGGCCGATGTGGCCGTCAACTGCCTCACCCATGCCGGCCGGGCGCAGGAGGTGGCGAGCGCGCTGCGCGGGATGGGGCGCCGCGCGATCGTCGTTGCCGCCGATGTGTCCGTGCGCGATGCGGTCGAGGAGATGGTGGTGCGCATCGGACGCGAGCTCGGTCCAATCGATATTCTGGTGAACAACGCAGGATCCGCCACGGTGCGCGGCCTCGATGACCTCGATGAGGCCGAATTCGACCGGGCCATCGCGGTCAACCTCAAGTCTGCCTTTCTGTGCACTCAGGCGGTGCTGCCGGCGATGCGCGCGCTGCGGCGCGGGCGGATCATCAACATCTCCTCGGCGGCGGCGCGCGGTCCGGGCGTCGTCGGGGTGCACTACAACGCCGCCAAGGCCGGTCTCGAGGGGCTGACGCGCGGCTATGCCGCCCGACTCGCCGCCGACGGCATCACCGTCAATGCGATCGCGCCGGGACCGGTTGCCACGGACATGGCCGACCAACTGATGCAGAGCGATGTTTTCCGTCGAGTGCCGGTCGGGCGGCTCGGCGCGCCGGAGGAGGTGGCGCGGGCGGTGCTGATGGTGATCGACAATCCCTATATCACCGGCCAGACCATCGGCGTCAACGGCGGGGTACTGTTCGGTTGAGGGGACACGCCGCCTGGACGGCGTCAACTGATACAATGTATCATTTCCCGATGCGCACCCCCGTTGCCTCCCTGCGCCGCCATCTGTGTGTTGCCCTTCTCGGGGCGGTGGCCGCGCTGGCGAGCGGCTGCAGCGCGCCGGCGCCCCCCGCCGGCCCGCCGCTCGCGATCGGCGTGGAGAGCCAGTACGCCGATGTGCTCAGCCAGATCGGCGGGCCGTACATCCGGGTGCGGGCCATCCTCACCAACCCGAACACCGATCCGCACTCCTTCGAGGCGAACCCGGCGGTCGCGCGCGAGGTGACGAGCGCGGCGGTCGTGGTGATGAACGGTCTGGGGTACGACGCCTGGATCGATCGTCTGCTGGCGGCAGTCCCGGACCCAGA
>JAKAYU010000053.1 GCA_021809525.1 Pseudomonadota bacterium
GCGGCAGCGCCGCGTCGAACCTCCGCTCGAACGCTTCGCGTCCCTCGGCGCCGACCAAGCTGTCCGGATCCTGACCTTCCGGCAGGAACAGAAAGCGGATCTCCCGGCCCTCGCGCGCTTCCGGCAGGGCATGTTGCAGCGCACGCCACGCCGCGCTGCGCCCGGCCCGGTCGCCGTCGAACGCGAACACCACCTCGGGCACCAGCCGGAAGACGCGCTTGAGGTGCTCGGGCGTGGTCGCGGTGCCCAACGTCGCCACCGCATAGGTAATGCCCGCCTGATGCAGGCGGACCACATCCATGTAGCCCTCCACGACCACTAGGCGCTTGAGGCTGCCGCCGGCGATGCGGGACTCGTAAAGTCCATACAGTTCGTGGCCCTTGTGAAATAGGGCTGTTTCCGGGGAATTCAAGTACTTGGGCTCGCCCCTGTCGATCACCCGGCCCCCGAAGGCGATGGTGCGCCCGCGGTTGTCCCGGATCGGAAACATGATCCGGTCGCGGAACCGGTCGTAGTGGCCCTCGGCGCGAGCGGCGGAGCGCTCAATGGTGAGTCCGGTCGCCGCCAGCGCCCGGCGGTCGGCCTCGCGGGTCCCGAATCGGTTGAGCACCGCATTCCAGGCGTCGGGCGCGTAACCGAGCGCGAAGCGCTGCACGGTCTCGGCGCTCAGTCCGCGGCGTGCGACATATTGGCCGGCGCGGGCGTTGTGGGCGAGCGCCTCGGCATAGAAGCGCACCACGCGCCCCAGCAGCTCGTACAAGGGCGCATTCTGGGTGTCCGCGCCGGCCGTGCCACTGCCGCCCTCGTGGGGCACGGGCAGCCCGAGCCGCCCGGCGAGCTCCTCGACCGCCTCCGGAAAGCTCATGTGGTCATACTCCATGAGGAAGCGCAGCGCCGTGCCGTGCGCGCCGCAGCCGAAGCAGTGATAGAACTGCTTCTCGGGGCTGACCCAGAACGAGGCGGTCTTTTCGGTGTGGAACGGACAGCAGGCCTTGTATTCCCGGCCCGCCTTGGTCAGCTGCACGCGCGAGCCGACCACCTCCACGATGTCCGTGCGGGCGATCAGCTCGTCGATGAAGCTCTGGGGAATGATAGAGGTCGACTACCCCTGCAACCGGCCGAGTCGCTCGCGTACGAGGGCGCTGACGGCGCTCATGTCGGCGCGGCCCTGGGCCTGGGATTTGACGATGGCCATGACTTTGCCCATGTCCTTGGCCGACGCGGCGCCGCTCGAGGCGATGGCCTGAGTGATCAGCGCGTCGATTTCGGCGGCGCTCATCTGCGCCGGCAGATACGCCTCGAGCACCCCGATCTCGGCGCTCTCCTTGGCCACGAGGTCGGCGCGCCCGCCGCTCTGGAACTGCGCAACCGCCTCCTTGCGCTGCTTGATCATCTTCTCGAGGACGCCGAGCACCTGGCCGTCATCGAGCGTCACCCGCTCGTCAACCTCGCGCTGCTTGATGGCCGCGAGTGCCATGCGGATCGTGCCGAGACGCTCCTTCTCGCCGGCGCGCATCGCGCTCTTCATGTCCTCGGTGATGCGTTCCTTGAGCGTCATGCCAAGGGACCTCAGCGCGCGGGCCGCATGCCCTCGCGGGAGACGCGCTTCATGTGCCGCTTGATGGCCGCGGCTTTCTTGCGTTTCCGCTCCTGGGTCGGCTTCTCGTAGAATTCGCGCCGGCGCAGCTCGGTGAGGATGCCGGCCTTTTCACAGGCGCGTTTGAAACGCCGCAAGGCGGCATCAAAATACTCGTTCTCGCGGATACGGACGCTCGGCATCGAAACCTCTGAGGCAGTAGGGGCCGACCCCCGGTTCGCCCCGCGCGCCGGTCGGCACGCTGCGGCGGACTCACAGAGCCGGGTCAAATGGGCCGGCAATTCTAGTAGAGGCGGAAGGCAAAGGCAAAAAATGCGGATTCTGGCCATCGAGTCCTCCTGCGACGAGAGCGCCGCGGCGGTCCTGGACGAGACCGGCGGGCTGCTCGCGCATGAGCTGTACAGCCAGATCGCGCTGCATCGGGCCTACGGAGGGGTGGTGCCCGAGCTGGCCTCCCGCGACCACGTTCGCAAGCTGCTGCCCCTGGTGCGCCGGGCGCTCACGGCTGCCGGCAGCGGCCCTGAGGATCTGGCCGGCGTCGCCTATACCGCCGGTCCCGGGCTGATCGGCGCGCTGCTCACCGGCGCGGCGCTGGCGCGCAGCCTCGCCTATGCGTGGGGCCTGCCGGCCGTCGGCGTGCACCACCTCGAGGGGCACCTGCTCGCCCCCCTGCTCGAGCCCGACCCGCCGCCGTTTCCGCACGTGGCCCTGCTGGTCTCCGGCGGCCACACGCAGCTGATCGAGGTGGGCGGGATCGGCCGCTACCGCATCCTGGGGGATACGCGCGACGATGCGGCCGGCGAGGCGTTCGACAAGACCGCCAAGCTCCTTGGGCTGCCCTATCCGGGGGGGCCGGAGCTCTCGCGGCTGGCGGCGGCCGGCACCGCAGGGGCGTTCCACTTCCCGCGGCCCATGCTCGACCGGCCGGGGCTCGAGTTCAGCTTCTCCGGCCTGAAGACCGCCGTGCTGCACGCCCTGCGCGGGCGCGATCTCGACGGCCGGCTGAGGGCGGATGTCGCCCGCGCGGTGCAGGAGGCGATCGTCGAGACCCTGACCGTCAAGGCCGAGCGGGCGCTCGAGCAGACCGGTCTTCAGGCGCTGGTCGTCTCGGGCGGCGTGAGCGCGAATCTGGCGCTGCGCGCGGAGCTGGCAAGCGCCGCGGCCCGCCACGGCGCGCGCGTGTACTATCCGCGCATCGAATTCTGCACCGACAACGCCGCGATGATCGCGATGGCTGGACTGCACCGGCTGCGCGCCGGCGAGCGGCAGGGGCTGGCCATCGCGGCGCGCGCCCAGTGGCCGATCGAATCGCTTGCGCCGGTCGGTGGCGAGGGCGTACCCGGCGCGCGGCCGAGCGGGTCGGCGCGCCGGATGTGACGGGACCGCAAGGGGACAGAGTACACATGACCAGCACGGCGCTTTCCGGCGACCGGATCTTTCTGCGCGGCCTTACCGCCGAGTGCATCATCGGATTCATAGACTGGGAACGGCGCGTCAAGCAGACCGTGGTGCTCGATCTGGAGCTGCCCGTCGACTGTGCGCGGGCCGCAGCCAGCGATGAAGTCACCGACACCGTCGATTACAAGCGGGTGGCCAAACGGGTGCTCGCGTTCATCGAGGCCTCCGAATTCAAGCTCGTGGAGACCCTGGCGCAGCGCCTGGCTCTGCTGCTGCTCGAGGAGTTCGAGCTCGCGTGGGTGCGCCTGTCGCTCAACAAGCCCGGCGCCATCCGCAACTCGCGCGACGTCGGCGTCGTGATCGAGCGCCGCCGCGCAGATCTGGCCGCCTCGCCCTGAGGCACAGCGATGCCCGAGGTCTACCTCGCTGCCGGCAGCAACGTCGAGCCCGAGAGGCACCTCGCGCTCGCTGCGCGTGAGCTGGCGAGGGCGTTCCCGGGTGCGCGCTTCTCACCCTGGTATCGCAACCGCGCGGTCGGCTTCGAGGGCGATGATTTCATCAACTTCGTGGCCGGGTTCTGCACCGATCTGCCACTTGCGGCGGTCATCGCCCAACTGCAGGCGATCGAGGGGTTGTGCGGGCGCACGCGCGCGGCGCCGCGCTGGGCGCCGCGCTCGATGGACCTGGACATCCTTCTTTATGGCGATCGGGTGATGGATACCCCGACCCTGCGCCTGCCGCGTCCGGACCTGCTCAAGCGCGCTTACATGCTCGGGCCGCTCGCCGATCTGGCACCCGGACTGCCTCATCCCACCGAAGGGCTGACCATCGCCGAGCTGTGGCGGCGCTTCGATCAGGCCGCGCACCCGCTGATCCGGGTGCCTTCCGGGGAAGCGGGGCCGCAGGCTTGAGCGCTCTACCAGCCGATGCTGCGCCCGCCGTCCACCGCGAGGACCTGGCCGGTGACGAACGGTGCGTCGCAGGCGAAGAACAGCACCGCGCGGGCGATGTCCTCGGGCGAGCCGCCGCGCTTCAGGGCGGTGCGATCGATGATGCGCTGGCGCAGAGCCTCATCCACACCCTTCTCGGGCCACATCACCGGTCCCGGGGCGATGGCGTTGACCCGCACCTCGGGGCCGAGCTCGCGGGCCAGCGACTTGGTGAGCATGATGAGCCCGGCCTTCGCCACGCTGTAGACCGGGTGGTGGCGCAGCGGCCGCATGCCGTGAATGTCCACGAGATTCAGGATCAGCCCGCCGCTCGCGCGCAGCGCCTCGCTTGCGGCCTGCGCGAGGAACAGTGGCGCCTTCAGGTTGGTGCCGATGAGATCGCTCCATACGCGATCATCGATGTGACCTATCGGTGTCGGATAGAACGTGGAGGCGTTGTTCACCAGGATGTCGAGCCGCCCGAAGGCCGCAACGGCGGCGGCGGTGAGCGCCGCGGGCGAGTGCGGATCGAGCAGATCGGCGGCGGCAAGCGCCGCGGAGTGCGCGCGGCGCCCGTTCAGCTCCTTAGCCAAAGACTCGGCCGCGTCGGCCGAACTGCGGTAGTGCAGCACGATCTGCGCGCCGGCGGCGTGCAGCGTGCGCGCGATGACCGCCCCGAGGCGGCGCGCGCCGCCGGTCACGAGGGCGGCCTTGCCGGCGAGCGGAGCGCCCGCGCGGTCATCGTCG
Organism: Pseudomonadota bacterium; assembly: GCA_021809525.1. Lineage (GTDB taxonomy): Bacteria > Pseudomonadota > Gammaproteobacteria > Steroidobacterales > Steroidobacteraceae > 13-2-20CM-66-19. The sequence goes on from JAKAYU010000053.1 coordinate 4,672, forward strand.
TTGGACTGTGTCATGGCCATGGGGTAAGTCGATGAGGGATTCAAGCCCCATTATGACGCCGCCGCTGTCCGCGGAAGAAGCGGCGCATTCACGCGCGCTCGCCGAGCTCATCGCCGCTGAGGTACGCGCCGCCGGCGGCTGGCTGTCGTTCGAGCGGTTCATGGCGCTCGCGCTGTACGAGCCGGGACTCGGCTACTACAGCGCCGGCAGCGTGAAGATCGGCGCGGCCGGGGATTTCATCACGGCACCGGAGATGTCCGACCTGTTCAGCCGCTGTGTGGCGGCGCAGTGCGCTCAGCTGCTCGAGCACGGCGGGGAGATCCTCGAACTCGGCGCCGGCACCGGGCGCATGGCCGCAGCGATCCTGAGCGAACTCGCCGCGCGCGGGCGGTTGCCGCAGCGCTATGCGATCCTCGAGGTGAGCGCCGACCTCGCGGAGCGGCAGCGCCGGCGCATCAGCGCGCTGCCCGCAGCGCTCGCCGACCGCGTGGTCTGGCTCGAGCGCCTGCCGGAGCAGCCGTTCGAGGGGGTGATCGTGGCGAACGAGGTGCTCGATGCATTGCCCTGCCGGCGGTTCGTGCTTCAGAGTGGCATGATCCGTGAGCTGGGCGTCGGGCTCGAAGGGGAGCGCCTGGTGGAGCGCCCCGCGCCGGCGGGCGGAGCGTTGGCGCAGGAGTGGGCGTGCTTGAGCGCGCAGCTGCCGCAGCCCCTTGACGACGGGTACGTTTCGGAACTGTGCCTGCGCGTCGCGCCGTGGCTCGCGGGCATCGCGGACTGTCTGCGGCGCGGGGTCGTTCTGCTCTGCGATTACGGCCTGCCGCGCGCCCACTATTATCACCCGCAGCGCCGCAGCGGAACGCTGCGCTGTCACTTCAAACACCGCGTGCACGATGACCCCTACATCAACCTCGGCGTGCAGGACATCACGGCCTGGGTCGACTTCACGCGCGTGGCCGAAGCGGCGGTGCAGAGCGGGCTCGACGTGGTGGGCTTTGCGACTCAGGCGGCGTTTCTGTTGGGCACGGGCATCGAGCGCTACGTCGCCGAGGCGCACGATGTGGTGGAGCACGCGCGCCGGGCGGGCGAGGCGCGCCGGCTGCTGCTGCCCGGGGAAATGGGCGAAGCATTCAAGGTCATGGCGCTCACCCGCGATTTCGATGAGCCGCTTGTCGGCTTCGCGCTGCAGGATCTGCGCGGCTCGCTGTAGGCCGGACACTCGGCCCGCGCCGCGCGGCCTTACCACGGTGCAGATCCGGCTGGGGACCGAGAGCCTTGACTTATCTGCTGCCGCGGCTCATAAGATCCGCAGGAACAACGAAGAAGAGTAACGAACCGACCCTTTCCCGTTTCCGTTTGACCCCGTGAACTCGGGTGCGCATCTCTTTGCGTGGCGCGTCCGCGGCGTCATTCCAACAAAAATACGTCACGCTGGAGGTCGCATGTATAGGAATACCACAGGCTCTGCCCGCGGATGGTGGGCCGCGCTCGCACTCGCCGCCGTCCTGCTCGTACCCGCGCTCGCACTCGCGCAGGCGCCCAGGCTCAGGCCGCTGCCGCACCCCGTCGGCCATCCGCAGGGGATGGCGCATTCGCAGTCCGGTGGCGCAGGTGCGGCCGGCCCGGCCGGCACGTGGACACCGCTCGTTCATCAGCTCAATCTGTTCAACGGCATTGCCAATCCGGTTCTGCTACCCGACGGCACGGTGCTGGTGCAGGATGCGGGCTTCGACGACTGGTACAAGCTCACTCCGAATCGGCACGGCAACTACGTGAAGGGTACGTGGACGCAGATCGCCAACGCACCCTACAATCCACTGTACCACTCTACAGGGGTGCTGCCCGACGGGCGCATGGTCATCGAGGGCGGGGAGTATCTTTGCACCCTTACTCCGGCCGCATGCAATCCGGTGTGGACCAATCTCGGGGCCATCTACGACCCTATGACCAACACCTGGAAGTCCATTGCCCCGCCGAGCAGCTGGAACACCATCGGCGACGCGCAGAGCGTCGTGCTGCCCGACGGCACCTACATGCAGGCCAACTGCTGCACCGACCAGCAGGCGCTGCTGAACCCCCAGACGCTGACCTGGACGTCGACCGGTTCGGGCAAGTTCGACCCCAATGACGAGGAAGGCTGGACGCTGCTGCCGAACGGCAAAGTCCTCACAGTCGATGCCTACGTTCCCATTCCGCCGTTCACCTACATCCCGAACGGGACCAACTCCGAGCTCTACAATCCGTGGGACGGCACCTGGTCGAGTGCGGGCAGCACCCAAGTGCAGCTGTGGGATTCTGCTGCGGCCTGCGGCGGGGAGAATGTCGCCTCCTTCGAGCTCGGGCCCGGCGTGCTGCGGCCGAACGGAACGGTGTTCTACAGCGGCGCGAATTCCTGCGGCGCGGGCAATACCGCCATCTACGACACCCGCAGTGGAATGTGGCGCGCCGGCCCGGTGTTCCCGGGCGGCAACGACGTGGCCGATGGCCCGGCGGCACTCGAGCCCAACGGCGACGTGCTGATCATGGCGAGCCCGGGATTCGGCGGCACGCCGGTGACCTTCTTCCAGTGGAACGGTCATCACCTGCGCACCGTGCCGGGAACGCCGAACGCGCCGGTCGATTCCTCGTACTACGGCAACATGCTCGTGTTGCCGACGGGGCAGATCCTGCTCACCGACTTCTCGAACGACATCGAGATCTACACGCCCGTGGGGAAGCCCAGGCCCGACTGGAGGCCGGTGGTGGTGTTCACCCCGCTCGTGCTCGCGCCCGGCCAATCCTATTCACTCGCCGGCATCCGCCTGAGCGGCATGTCGCAGGGCGCGGCCTACGGGGATGACGTGCAGACCAACACGAACTTCCCGCTCGTGCGGATCAAGAATCTGAAGACCGGGGATGTCTTCTACAGCCGGAGCTACGATTTTCCGGTCGCAGTCGCTTCGGATCGAATCTCCTGGACGCACTTCGTCGTGCCCGTCGATCAGGAGCCGGGTCTGAGCACGCTGCAAGTCGTGGCGAGCGGCATTGCCTCGCGCCCCGTCCTCGTGATGGTCAAGACGGATTCCGATCGGCACTGAGCGTTTCGGAGGGCCGTGCCGCGCGGCAAGCGCGGCACGGCCCCGATGGGTCGGGCTCGGCAATGCTTGCCGGCGGCGAGGGCTGCCGAGCCAATGTCCCTCAGGCTCACTCTCCACTGAGCAGTCTGCGTCTGCGGGCGTGCGTCAGGACCGGCAGAGCTTGCGGTCCCGTTCGGCCCGGGGCTCGTGTGCCAGCCGGCGCGCCGCGGCGTAGAAGTGGGGCAGATTGCCCCGCTCGCGTTTCAACAGCCGCTCGAACCCCGGCAGGCAGTCGTAGTAGGTGCCGACTGAGACGAGATCGGCGTTGTTCAGGCCCGCGCGGATCCACCGGTTGTACAGGGGCGCGCGCACGTGCAGACGCTGTTCGAGCGCGCGGATCTGCCGGGCCAGCCGCGCGAAAGCTTTCTTCTTGCGCCGCAGCATGCGCGCGCGCGGGATCTTCGAGGAGTACAGCCGGGCGAGCCGATCGCGCGTGCCGCGCAGGAGCGCGGCGAAGGCGCGGTCGGCAGCATCGAGCCGCTCGAACTCGGCGATGCGGCCCGGCTCGTGGCGATAACGGAGCCAGCGCTTCAGGCCGTCGTTCTCCACCGTCATCGCGAACGCCTCGTCGAAGCGCGAGTCGTTGGGCACGTACAGCAGCTGGTGCGCCAGTTCATGGAAGATCATGGCCGCGAGCTCATCGCTCCCGTAGCGCATCATGCTGCTCATGACCGGATCGGGCAGCCGGCCGAGCGTCGAGTAGGCTGGTACGCCCTCGACGAGCACGTCGTAGTCGCGTCGCTTCAGGTGCGCGGCGAACGCCTCCGCGCTGCGCTTGTGGAAGTAGCCGCGATAGGCTACACAACCGGCAATCGGAAAGCACCACTGTTTGGGCTTGACCGAGAATTCCGGCGCGGCGATCACGTTCCACACGACGTACCGGCGGCCTATGTTCACGTAGGTTCGGTAACTGTCATTGTTCGGCAAATCGAGCTGCTGCGAGGCGAAGCGGCGTGCTTCGCGCACCTCGCCGAGTTCGCGCACCAGCGGCTCGGGCGTGTCTGGGTTGTCGATCACATCTACGATGGATTGGCGCGCATGGATGACGTGCCATTCGCCAACGGCCGCCTGCATCAGGTACAGGGTGCTGGCGCAGCCCCCGAGCGCCGCCAGCATCAGGGCGACGCCGGCCAGACGCGCCGTCCGCCGGACGGTCCGCGCTGTGAGGATGCGCCAATCGCGCAGGGAACGGCCGCTCGCGTCGGTTACCATGTGTGCATGGAAGTCTACCTAGTCGGCGGCGCGGTGCGGGACCGGTTGCTCGGTCGGACGGTGACCGAGCGCGACTGGGTGGTGGTGGGTGCCCGCCCTGAGGACCTCGAGCGTCAGGGCTACCTGCCCGTCGGCCGGGAATTCCCGGTGTTTCTGCATCCCAAAACCCGCGAGGAATACGCGCTGGCGCGCCTGGAGCGCAAGGTGGCGCCGGGCTACCGGGGGTTCGCCACCGAGTTCTCCCCGGCGGTGACGCTCGAGCAGGACCTGCGCCGCAGGGATCTGACCATCAACGCCATGGCCGAGAACGCTGCCGGGGAGATCATCGACCCCTACGGGGGACGGCGGGACCTCGAAGCGCATCTGCTGCGGCATGTGTCCGAGGCTTTCGTCGAGGATCCGGTGCGGGTGCTGCGCGTCGCGCGGTTCGCGGCCCGGTACGCGGCGCTAGGATTTCGCGTGGCTGCGGAGACTCTGACGCTGATGCGCCGCATGAGCGAGTCCGGCGAGCTCGACGCCCTGGTGCCGGAGCGGGTCTGGCAGGAGACCGAGCGCGCGCTCGGGGAGAGCCGGCCGGAGGTGTTCTTCGAGACCCTGCGCGCATGCGGTGCGCTGGCGGTGGTCTTTCCGGAAGTCGCTGCGCTCTATGGCGTGCCGCAACCGGCCAAGTGGCACCCGGAAATCGACACCGGCGCGCACGTCATGCTGGCGCTGCGCTGGGCGGCCAATGCCGGCTTCTCGACCCCCGTGCGCTTTGCGGTGCTCACGCACGATCTGGGCAAGGCGCTCACCGCGCCCGATCGCTGGCCGAGCCACCATGGCCACGAGGAGGCGGGCGTCCCGCTGATCGAGAGGTTGTGTGCGCGCCTGAAGGTTCCCAACGTGTACCGGGAGCTTGCGGTGCTGACGGCACGGTTTCATGCGCAGGTGCACCGCGCCGAGCAAATGAGGGCAGCCACCGTGCTGAAGTTCATCGAGGCGACGGACGCCATGCGTCGACCGGATCGATTCGAGGAGCTGCTGCGGGCTTGCGAGGCGGATGCGCGTGGCCGCGCGGGGCTCGAGGCACGGCCTTACCCCCAGGGGGACTATCTGCGGCGCGCCCGTGCGGCGGCTGCGGCTGTCGCGCTGACGCGCGAAGAGCGCGATGGCCTGACGGGGCCGGCCATCGGCGAACGGATCCGCTCCAGACGGCTGGAGGCGATTCAGGCGCTACGGTGAGGCGGGTCCCCGGCGGCCCTGGCCAGTCCCCCTGGGCGCCGCGGCACTGCGCGGCGGGTGCGGCGCGGGGCATCGTGCCGGCTGGAGCGCGTACCCCCCCGGTCAGATTGCTGCCGCGATCGTTTTCGGGGCCGCTTGCGGCGTCAGGTAGGTCGGCAGGATCTCCATCATCCGGTGGCGCGGCAGCCCCAGGCGCGTAAAGCCGTCCTCCGCACAGATACTGTCGCGTGTCAGGGAGCGGAAGTTATCGAGCGTGAAGGGCTTGCCCGGTATCCACCCCATGACGATGCCCTGCAGGCGTCCCAATACATCCGGCAGCCGCAGTATCCGGCACGGCAGCCTGGCGAATGCCGCCGTCGTGCGCACGATCTGCTCGAGCGTCATGACTTCCGGGCCGCCGAGTTCGTAGGTCTGGCCGAAGGTGTTGCGGTCGTGCAGGACATGCACGAAGGCGTCGGCAACGTCGCCGACGTAGACCGGGGCGAACCGGGCACGAGCCCGCACGAGCGGCAGCCAGCCGCGCGACAGGCGCAGCAGGCCGGCGAACCGGTTGGTGAGCGAATCGCCCGGCCCGTATATCACTGATGGGCGGAAGATCGTGAAATCAAGGTGATCCGCGGCGGCGCGCACCTGCGCCTCGGCCTCCCCCTTGCTGCGCAGGTAAGCGCTCGGCCCCTGCGGGTCGGCGCCGAGGGCGCTCATGTGCAGCAGGCGCCGGACCCGGCCCGCCTTCATGGCCGCCACCAGCTTCGTGGCGAGATCGGCGTGGACGTGCTGAAAGGTATTGCGGCCGTGCTCGTTCAGGATTCCGATGAGATTGACGACCGCGTCCGCCCCGTCTACCAGTCGGTCTAGCACACGCGCGTCGTACACGTTGGCCCGGATCAGCCGGACCGTGGCCAGAACCCGCAGCCCCTGATGCAGCTCCGGATCGCGGGTGGGTACGTTCACCCAATGGCCCTGCTGCGCGAGCCGGTTGATGAGCGCGGTGCCGACGAAGCCGGTACCGCCCAGCACACAGATGTTCATCGGCGCTGCCATTAGGAAGGCCTCCCGTTTGCGCCGCGGATCGCCATCCGCGTCCCAAATCCCGTCCCCAACGGATTGTACCCCCCGGGGAACGGAGCCGCTCCCCGGTGCGTACAATCCCCCGGGGCTTCAGGCCGCGCGCACCTCGATGGTGCGCGGCTGCAGCTGCGGCTGCTTCGGGATGATCACTTCCAGCACGCCGTGCGCCTGCTTGGCGCAGATCGCCTCCACGTCGGCTCCCTCCGGCAGGGTGAAGGTGCGCAGGAACACCCCGGTGCGCCGCTCGAGCCGCCGGCGGGTGTTGTCCTCCTCGGTCCCGCGCGGATGTTTCTCGCCGCGTATGGTCAGCAGGCCCTTATCGGCAGTGATGCGGATGTCCTTCGGCTCGACCCCCGGAACGTCGGCGACGACCACGTAGCGGCCGGGCTCCTCGTAAATGTCGACCTGAGGGATCCACGAGATCTCCGCCTTGGCGGGGCTGTCGCCGCTGTCCGTGGCGAAGGCCTGATCGAGCTGGCGCTGCAGGGTGTCGATGAGCGTCCAGGGCTGATAGCGAACAACAGTCATGATCCAACCTCCAATGATGATGTCAGGTGTCGGCACCGTATGTCGGGTTGAAACCGATCTGTGGACGGAGGCGGAATTTTCAAGCCGCGCGGGCGTCCTGCCGTTGCGGTCTGAGCATTCGCGCGCACCCGCGGGCGTCAGGAGGGGCTGTGCACAATCCGTGTGAATCGGATGGATACAATATCTTGGGGTTATACCGTTGCGCCGCGTTCGGCTTTCCGCAAAAAATTCCTGGCACCGATATGGCGGGTTTCATCATAACCCTTTGTTTTTGAAGACCTAGTAGGGCGCCTTTGTGAATCAATGGAATCTTGACGTCAAGCCGGGTGCTCATTAGGCTCTTTACCCCGACACAAGATCTTGTGTCCGCCTTTCGGCGGCCTGCGAGATCGCGCGTTCGGGGAGGCTCAGGGGGATACAGGCTGTGGATCGGCGTACCGGCGGATCCGGTGCGCGCAGCCCCGCGCGTTCCGCGCCGCCCGTATCTCCTGTGATCCGGTGTGCAGACACTTGGGGCGCCGCGGACACATGAATACCGTCGTGAAGATCGAATCAAAGGATGTAGACGCCATTCCGTTCCAGGAAGCGTCCATCGACATCTGGGACAAGAAGTACCGCCTGACCGCCAAAGACGGCACGCCCATCGACAAGACGATGGACGACACGTACAAGCGCGTCGCGCGCGCGCTGGCGGACGTCGAGCGGGAAGAGTTGCGCGAACACTGGTACGAGCGGTTCCTCTGGGCGCTGCGCCGCGGCGCCATTCCGGCCGGCCGCGTCACCTCCAACGCCGGAGCGCTCGAGCACAAGCCGGCGACCTCGACGATCAACTGCACCGTCTCGGGCACCATCGAGGACTCGATGGACAACATCCTGGGCAAGGTGCACGAGGCAGGCCTGACGCTGAAGGCCGGGTGCGTGGCGCCCGGCACCTGGGTGCGCACCGAGCGCGGCCTGGTTACCGCCGATCAGGCGGTACAGGAGAAGCACGAGTCCATTCTCAGCTACGATCGCGCGACGCGTCGCTTCGAGATGCGCAGGATCCTGCGGCACATGACCACGCACGTGCCGCAGCACGAGAACATCCGCATCTGGTCAAACGGCCTCTCACTGACGACGTCGATTCGCCACCCGGTGCTGGTGTTCCGTGAAGAGCGGCTGGTTTACGTGCGGGCCGATGAGGTGAGGGAATCGGATGCGCTCGTACACCACCGCTACGAATGGGCTGGTGAGACGAACCGCGCGCTCGAGGCGTGGTTCGCCGGGGCGCATCTCGGCGACGGCAGTGCATACGAAAAGAAACACTCGGACAAGCCCGCGCACCTGCGGTGGCATGGCAAGACCGGTGCATTGGGGCAGTGGTTCGTGTTCAAGATTCGCGCAGTGGCGCGCGAAGTCGCGGAGCGTTACGCAGCGTTCTTTGCTGCCTTTGCCGACAGCCGGGCGCAACTGGTGTCCGCGCGGACCGCAAACGACACTCCGGTGTGGGACTTCACGGTGGCCAGCGTCCATGCAAGCCGCACACTCGATCTCCTCGATGGGCAGGCTGGCGAGCGATCCGCAACGCTGCGCGTACCGGCATGGGTGGCGGCCGAACCGGAGCGTTTTTTTCTGCCGTTTCTGGCCGGATTGATCGACACCGACGGGGCGGTTTCGACCGAGCGCGGCAGCGTGTCCATCTCGACGAAGAGCGAGACATTTGCGCGCGAGCTTCAGGCGCTTCTCGGCCTGTTCGGCGTTCACGGCGTGGTCACGCTTTGCAACAGGCGCGCGCATGTGCCAAGCGGCCACCCCGCGGCGGCAGGCCGCGGCGCAGACCTCAAAATCTCCGACTCGCAGTTCCTGGCCCGCGTCGCGCAGTTCATGGCCGATGCAGGCAAGCGCCAGCGCATTGCACGCTGCGCGTCGACGCCCGGCCAGCATGACTGCTACGCGATGCCCGATGCGCTGCGTCAGGCACTCGAATCCGTAAACGCCGCGCTGCCGCATGAACAGCGCCAGTGCCTGGGCTTCCATCACGGCTACCATCGCCGCGGTCGCGTCAGCCGTATCTGGCTGGACAAATGGCTTGCGCACTTCCCGCAGCTCGCCGATCTCATCCGCTTCGCGATGAGCCTGCGACCCGTCGAGCGAATCGAGCGGGCGTTGCCGCTGCCGGAGACGTTCTTCGACTTCACCGTCGATGGGCATAACAACTACCTGGCAGGTAACCGCGGGCTGGCGGTCATCCACAATTGTGGTATCGGCTACGAGTTCTCTACACTCCGCCCGCGCGGCGCGTACGTCTCGGGCGCAGGTGCCTACACCTCAGGCCCGCTATCGTTCATGGACATCTTCGACAAGATGTGTTTCACCGTCTCCTCGGCTGGCGGTCGACGCGGCGCGCAGATGGGCACGTTCGACGTCGGCCATCCCGATGCCATGGAGTTCATCAAGGCCAAGCGCGAGGCCGGCCGGCTGCGGCAGTTCAATCTGTCATTGCTGATCACCGATGAGTTCATGCAGGCGGTTCGGCAAAACGGCGATTGGAAGCTCGCGTTTCCGCTGTCGCGCAAGGAATACGAGGCGGACAAGCCCGATCTGAACGACACTTCCAAGTTCATCTGGCGCGAGTGGCCTGTGCACGACCAGTACGTCCTCAACGAGGAGGGGCTGGTCGCGTGCAAGATCTACAAGACCCTGCCGGCGCGGCGCATGTGGGACGTCATCATGACGTCAACCTATGATTTCGCCGAGCCTGGGTTCATTCTCATCGACCGCGTCAACGAGATGAACAATAACTGGTGGTGTGAGAACATCCGCGCCACCAATCCGTGCGGTGAACAACCGCTTCCACCGTATGGAAGTTGTTTGTTGGGTTCTGTCAATCTGACGCGCTTCGTGCGCGACCCATTCACGGACCATGCGCGCTTCGACTGGGACGAGTACCGCCAAGTCGTCAAGGTCTTTGCCCGCATGCTCGACAATGTGGTCGAGATCAACGGCCTGCCGCTCGAGCGGCAGCGCGGTGAGATCATGCGTAAGCGACGCCACGGCATGGGATTCCTAGGCCTCGGCAGCACCCTGGCGCTGCTCGGCATCAAGTACGGTTCATCCGAATCGGTGAAGTTCACCGAGGACGTCGCACGCGAAATGGCGGTGGCCGGCTGGGAGGAGGCGCTCGATCTGTCGCGCGAAAAGGGCCCCGCGCCCATCATGACCGAGCTGTTCACGGTGACGAGCGCCATGTTGCGCAAGCGTCCAGAGATGATCCGCGACGGATGGAAGGTCGGTGATCAGGTGCCGGGACGCGTCCTGCACGCCAAGTACAGCCGCTACATGCAGCGGATCGCGCAGATAGCGCCCCGTCTGGTTGAGGAACTCGCCGAAACGGGCGCCCGCTATACGCACCACACGTCGATCGCACCGACCGGAACCATTTCCCTCTCGCTCGCCAACAATGCTTCGAACGGCATCGAGCCGTCGTTCGCGCACCACTATTTCCGCAACGTGATCCGGCCAGGGCGCAAGACCAAGGAAAAGATCGGCGTCTATTCCTTCGAGCTGCTGGCGTACCGCGAGCTAGTCAATCCGCACGCCACGCCAGGTGCAACTGCCGAGTCGGAGAAGCTGCCGGATTATTTCATCGCCTCCGAGGACATCACGCCGAAGGAGCATGTCGACGTGCAGGCGGCGGCCCAGCGCTGGGTCGACTCCTCGATCTCGAAGACGGCCAACGTGCCGACGGACTTCCCGTACGAGAAGTTCAAGGACATCTACCTGTACGCACACGAGCAGGGCCTGAAGGGCTGCACGACCTTCCGCTTCAATCCGGAGGCCTTCCAGGGCGTGCTGGTCAAGGAGCAGGACCTGAAGAATACGGTGTACAAATTCACGCTCGATGACGGGACCGTCGTCGAGGCGCGCGGCGACGAGGAGATCGAGTACGAGGGCGAACTGCACTCGGCCGCCAATCTCTTTGACAGTCTGAAGGAAGGCTATTTCGGCAAGTATTGAGCCAGAGGACTCCCGCGCATAACGGACGCTGACCATGACCATCAAGATCGAGCGAAAAATCGTCAAATACCAGGTGCAGAAGCCTGAGGAAACCCAGGCTGAGAAGGCCGCGGTGGCCCAGGCGGCCAGTTCGCCTGTGCCGACGAATCTGCCGCCCATTCCCACCACGACCACGGTGCGCGACAAGAATGGCCACATGGCTCAAGTGATCCGGATGCACGAGAAGCTCGAGCGCCCGGAAGTGCTGATCGGCTCGACCTACAAGATCAAGACGCCGATCTCCGATCACGCCATGTACGTGACCATCAACGACATCGTGCTCAATGAAGGCACCGAGTACGAGCAGCGCCGGCCGTTCGAGATCTTCATCAACTCGAAGAACCTCGACCATTTCCAGTGGATCGTAGCGCTGACCCGAATCATCTCCGCGGTGTTCCGCAAGGGCGGCGACGTCACCTTCCTGGTCGATGAACTCAAGGCGGTGTTCGATCCGCGTGGCGGCTACTGGCAGCCTGGCGGGAAGTTCATGCCGTCGATCATTGCCGAGCTCGGGTACGTCATCGAGCGGCATTTGCAGACGATCGGACTGCTGCGCAAACCACAACTCGACGAGCATCAACAGAAGCTGGTGGATGAGAAGCGCGCCGAATACGAGGCCCGTGCAAAGCAGACCGATGCATTCGCCAAATCCGACTTTCCGGAAGGCGCGCAGCTCTGCGCCAAATGCAGCACGGCCGCCGTGGTGATGATGGACGGTTGCATGACGTGCCTCAACTGCGGTGATTCGAAGTGTATGTAGTACTGTCGGGGCCCACAAAAGATGGAATTTTGTGGTTTACGCCATAAGCTGAGACTTTCACCCCATCAAGTGAGACTTCTTACCCCATAAAGTGAGACTTCAGGCCAGATGGGGGCCGTCGGGGTGAAATCTGCCTGATTAGGGCACTTGATTGAACATATTGTGGCGGGGGCGAAAGCTCCCGCCCAGTTTTTGGTGCTCTTCCTCGGAATCTCTGGCCCTGGCCAATGCGCCGGATCGTCTTGCGGTCCACCCCGGTCATCCGCTCGATCTCGCGCTGGCTCGGCCCGCAGCCGAGCAGAGTCTGTACCGTAACCCTGCATAAGGGGCTTCAAGACGTTCACTCCCCGCCCCCCGTCGAGCCCCGGGCGCCGACCGGCGCCCCGCCCACTTCAGGGGTGGAGGATTTTCAAGTGGCCCGAGCCGGAGGAAGTTGGCCGGCCGCCAGGGGGTCCCTGCATGAAGACGCACCGGTCCTGAAGGAAGAGTCGTCCCTCCGGAACGCGGATCTGGGCCACCGATGCGCTGAGTGAGATGCGCTGGCGCAGTGTCTCGGGATACCCGCCGGGATCAATTGGCTGCACTTGCGTTGGGTGAAGTGCACAACCCGAAAGTGCGCAACTCAGCACGGCGATCCAATGCCGACGCCTCATTGACGCCGGATCACATGTGCTTGGGCGATGGCTTGCGCTCCATTGCAAGCGCGAACTTGACTGGAAGCGTCTTCACCACGGTGTGTCCGGTCGGGTTGTGGTATTGGAACCCCTTGGCGACGCGCAAGGCGGCCTTTCCAAAACCCATATGCGCCGGAGCTACTCTAACCACCCACGCGTGGGTCGCGTGGCCATGCGCATCAACAATGACCCTGACGATCGCCCAGCCGGAAATTCGTGCGTGGGCCGCATGGGCTGGGTACGCTCCTCGCATGAGTTTCTGATTCGTCGCCGAGAAGAGCACTCGAAAACTCGAATGATGTGCTGGCGACGCCGTTGATGCGTCTGCAGCATGCACGCGGTAGGCCGGCTGGAACTGCAAGAGGGTACAAACCGCCAGCGCTGGCACAGCAGCGGTCACTGCGAGGAGTGAGCGCGAGCGGCGCGGCGGCGTGGACGGCGCTGTCGCAAGCTTCACGGGCAGCTCCACGGGCGGGCGCCTCGGGCCATCAATCTCGGCATTCTCGATGATCAGGGAAACGACGCGGCAAGGAGACCGTATACCAAGCTCGTGAAAGTTCCGCTTACGGGTGTGTCATGCCTACCTGCAACGGTGACCCTGTGGACTTCACCCAACCAATACCAGAGCATCAAGATTCCGTAGCAGCCGGTGCGATTTCTGGACTAAAGGTCAATGCCCGTACCCAGACACATACCTCGGCAGACAAACTTGCGTTCCCAAAGTGATGCAAGCAATCTGCCAGTGACCGGCGGTAGACCGGACCCACTGACGTGCCGCAATGACCCAATGTCCAAGAGGGTGGAACAATGAACACAGGAGTGCGGATGCTTTGGTGCATCCTCGTGACGTTCTGCGCTTCTGGGCTCGCGGTGGCGGCCAGCACATCTGCCGTTCACTCAGGAGCGAGAGTCACGGAAAGGATTCTGTCACTACTGTCCCAACGTTGCACGGTGACGGCCGCGTAAGACATTGAGCATGAATGGAATTTTCGTCATTTTATCTGGTCTCGATTTGAACGGCGAATGCGGCAAAGTGGCGGGGATTTCTCATCCG
>JAKAYU010000282.1 GCA_021809525.1 Pseudomonadota bacterium
CACTCGAGATCGCCTGGGGCTGCAGCGGACTGCATTTCCTCGTCGTCGGCCTGGCGCTTGCGGCGCTCTACGGCGAGCTCGCCGGCGACAGCGTGCGCCGCCGGCTGCTCTGGCTCGGTGTGATGGGCTTGTTTTCGCTCGTCGGCAATTGGATCCGCATCTTCGTCATCATCATCGCCGCTTACGAGACGAACATGCAGACCTACCTCGTGACGGTCAGTCACTACTGGTTTGGCTGGGCAGTGTTCGTCGTCTTCTTCCTGATCTTTCTGTGGATGGCCGGTGCGCTTGCCACTCGATGGGACCGGCGCGCGGCCGCACTCCGGTCCTCGAGCGCAGCGCCTACCGCACCGCTCGTGCCGGATGCGGGCGAGGCATCTGTCGGCCATGCGCTTGGAGCCTTGGCGGTGCTCGTGGTCCTGCCGATGCTGATCTACGGCCGTGAGTTGCTCTGGCCGATCGCGCATCAGTCGGTGGCCATCACCTGGCCGGCGGCGCCGGCGGGTTGGATGGGGCCGGAGCGGATCACCTACAGCACCTGGTCGCCACAGTACCTGGACGCGAGTGCCGAGTCCGAGCAGCGCTACGACACGCCGCACGGGCACTCGGTGGAGGCGTTCGAGGTGGCCTACCGCACCCAGACCCAGGAGGGCAAGTTGCTGGGATACTGGAATTCGCTGCTCGGCGACAAGGCGGCATTGACCTTGATCAGCACGCGCATCGTCACCAGCGCGTCCGGTGCGTGGGAGGAAATGACCGTGGCTGACCGCAGCGGGCAGCGCTCGCTCATCTGGTCGCGCGAGACGATCGGTGCGCGCCATTTCGTCGATGCGCGTCTGTCGCAACTTTGGTACGGGATTGCGGCGTTCACGACTCGGCCGGTATCCTCGCTCGCGGCGTTGCGGGCGATCTGTCATCCGGATTGTGCAGCCGCGCGGGCGCGGCTGAAGATTGCCTCGGCCAAGCTTGCGCCGGTAGTGCATGCGGAGGTTGGAACATGACGAACAGGATGAACTCCCGGCGTGCCTTCTGGGCGGCACCGGGCGTGGTACTCACCGCGCTCGCGCTCACCGGGTGCGGGGCGCTGCTGACGCCGACCTATCGGATGCACCGCGCCGAACGGGAGATGCGCGACGGACAGTGGCAGCGCGCGGCGGTTGATCTGCGCGCGGTGGTGCAGAAGCAGCCGCGCAATGCACATGCCTGGCTGCTCTTGGCGCAGCTCGGACTTGTCGCCGGCGATCCGACCGGCGCCAGCGCCTCGCTCGAACATGCGATGCTCGCCGGGGCCCGAGGGGAAGCGGTCAATCTGCTGCAGGCCCGCGTGTGGCTGTTCACCGGCAAGGCCAAGACACTGCTCGCGGCGCTCGCTCACCATACCGTGCAGCTCGATGAGCCGCAGCGCACGCTCCTGCAGGCGAAGGCGCTGATCGTGACAGGTCAGGCGGACGGCGCGCTTGCGCTATTGAAGCCGGTGCTCAGCGCACACGCGAAGGATACGGAGGCGCGCGATCTGTACGCCGAAGCGCTGGTCCAGCAGGGCAAGCTGGGCGAGGCTCTGCAGCAACTGCAGAGCGCTGTGCGGCTCGATCCGAAATCGCCCGAACCAAGGGTGCTTGAGGGCCGCATCGATGAGTGGCAGGGTCAGTTCGCGGCGGCCGCGCATACGCTGCGCGAGGCGCTGAAACGGATGCCGCGCGCCGAGCCGCTGCTGCATCGCGTCACGGCATTGATTGCGCTCACCGAGTCGCGTCTCGCGCTCGGGGAGATTGGTGCGGCCGCCAAGAGTCAGGCGAGTCTTGCGGCGCTGGAGCCCACCGCTCCGGAGACACTCCTGCTGTCGGCGCGCATCAAGCTTGCGCGCCGCGATCTTGACGGTGGCATCAATCTGCTTGAGCGCGTCGTGGCCGACACGCCGGCGTTCGTGCAGGCGCGCATGCTGCTCGGCGCTGCGCTGCTGCAGCGCGGGGACCTTGAGCAGGCGCAGGAACAGCTGCAGAACGTGGTGCAGCGCACGCCGGATAATCTCGAGGCGCGCAAGCTCCTCGCGCAAGTGCAGTTGAAGCTCGGGGAGCCGCAGGGCGCGCTCTCGGTGCTGACCCCGGCCTTGAGCGCCCCGGCGCTCGATCCGCAGCTGCTGTCGCTCTATGGCGCCGCGGCCGAGCGCACCGGCAATGCGCATGCGCTCGCTCAGGCTCTGGAGGGGGTCGTGCGTGCCCATCCGAAGGACGAGGCCGCCAAGCTCAATCTCGCCGAGGTCTATCTCGGCAGCGGCGAGGCCGCTCAGGCGCTCGCGCTGCTGCAGCAGACGCACGACAGCACCGACCTACGGCGCGACCGCATGCTGATCGACGCGGTGGCTGCCGTGCACGGTGATGGTGCCGCCGGAGCCGAAGTGGCACGGTTGGTTGCCGAGCAACCGAAGAATGCGGCCGTGCTCAATCTTGCAGCCGGGTTCGATGTGCAGCGGAACCAGCCGCAGGCCGCCCGGGCGCTGCTCACTCGGGCACTCGCGGTCGATCCGGGCGATGTCGGCTCGCTGATCGATCTGGCCGGCATCGAGCAGGCCACGGGTCAACCCCAGGCGGCCATCCAGCGCCTCGAAGGCGTGCTCAAGGCCCACCCGCGTGTCCTGCCGGTCCGTCTCGCGCTGGCCAATGTGTACTTCCATGAGCGCAACTTCAAACAGGCCCAAGCGGTGCTTGAGGCCGCCGGTGCGCATCCGCCGGTGGCGATCTCGTTCGCGCTGGCGCACGTGGCGCTCGCGCAGAATGATTTGAAAGCGGCGGAGGGAGCGCTCGATGCAGCCGTCGCCACGCAGCCGAAGAACGGCGCGCTGGAGGAGAACGCTGGCGGGATTCTGATGCAGGCGAACCAGTTCAGCGCGGCGCTCGCCCGGTTCGCGAAGGCCGCGCGGCTCGCGCCCGATAATGCCACCTTCTGGTTCAATACCGCGCGTGCACAGCTGGCCCTGAACCAGCCGCTCGCGGCGCGGGCATCGTTCGAGAAGGCCGCCCATGTCCAGCCGCAGTGGCTGCCGGCCGAGAGTGCGCTGGTGCTCCTTGATGTGCACGAGAACAAAGGACAGGCGGCACTGACGCGCGTCGAAGCGCTGCTGAAGGCGCATCCCAAGGATGCCGGCGTTCTGGCGCTGAAGGGTGCGGTCGAGGCAAACCTCGGCCAGACGGCCGCAGCGGTGCAGGATCTGTCCGCCGCGCAGCGGCTGCGGCCGAGCGCGCCGCTCGCCGTGCAGCTCTACCAAGTCGAGGTCACCGCGCACGCGGCGCATCCCGAGCAGCCGCTGCTGCAGTGGCTGGCGCGCGAGCCGAAGAATTGGGGCGTGCGCACCGTGCTCGGGGACTACTACCTGACCGTGCGCAAGTCGCTACCGCAGGCGATTGCTGAGTACCAGCAGGTCATCGCGGTCGCGCCGAGTGATGTGGTGGCGCTGAACAATCTGGCCTGGGCGCTCGGCCACCTGGGCCGTCCGCAGGCCTTGGACTATGCCGAGCGCGCCTACAAGCTGGCCCCGCAGGCCCCGAGTGTGGCCGATACACTCGGCTGGATCCTTGCCCGGCGAGGGCAGAGCCGTCAGGCGCTGCCCTACCTGGCGCATGCCACGCAACTGGCGCCGCATAATCCAGACATGGCGTATCACTACGCCTATGCGCTGGCGAAGGCGGGGCAGCCCGCCAAGGCCCGCGCCGTGCTGAGTCAGGCCCTCTCCGGCACGGCGGCTTTTGCGTCCCGACAGGCTGCCGAGC
>JAKAYU010000054.1 GCA_021809525.1 Pseudomonadota bacterium
GGCGAGGATCCACTCGGCGAGTTCGCGCGCCGGCAGCTGCTCGTGACTCGGGGAAAACCACACCGTGCAACGCTGCGCTAGGGCGAGCTCGCGCACCTTCGCGGCACTCCATTCGTAATCGGCGCGGTCGCAGATGACGAATTTCACCTGATCCTGGGCGCTCAGGCTCTGCAACTGTTCATAACGGTTGCGCGTCACCTCCCCGGAGGCGGGCGTCTTGACGTCGACCACCCGCACCACGCGCGGATCGATGCCCGCGAGGCTCATCGCCCCGCTCGTCTCGATCGACACGCGCGCGCCAGCGTCGCACAGACGCTGCATCAGCTCGAGGCAGGCTTTCTGCGCCAGCGGCTCACCGCCGGTGAGGCACACATAGCGCGATCCGAGCTCGCGCACCCGCTCGAGCACCTGCTCGATCGGCCACCACTGTCCGCCGTGGAACGCGTAGGCGGTGTCGCAATACTGGCAGCGCAGCGGACAGCCCGTCAGACGAATGAACGTGGTCGGTATGCCGGCCGTGTCCGCCTCGCCCTGCAGCGAGTGGAAGATTTCCGTGATCTTCAGCCGACTGCCCGCCCGCACCGCGGGCGCCGCCGCAACCTCCGCACTCACTGGCTGGGCTGGCTCAGCGTGCTGGCTGCCCGCTTGGCGACGTCTGTGCCGGGGTAGCGCTTGACGACCTTCCTCAGAGCCGCACGGCCCGCATGCACCTTGCCCTGGGCAATCAGCGTGTTGCCGAGATCAAACAGCGCCGCGGGCGCCTTGCCCGAGTCGGGCCACTTCTTCAGCACGGTGCGGAAGCACTTCTCGGCCTGATTGAAGTTCTGGTTCACGTAATGCGCCTCGCCGAGCCAGTACTCGGCGTTCGGCGCGAGCGGGCTCGTCGGATAGCCCTTGAGAAATCCCTCGAATCCGCTGATCGCCACCGAATAGCTGCCCGCCTTGAGCGCGCCGAATGCCTGCTCATAGACGGACTGCTGCGTCGGGGTGACTCCGGGCAGCATGCCGGCTATCGAGCCGCTGTTCGACGATGCGCCCGCCGCGGCGCTCCCCGAGCTCCCCGCCGCGCCAGCGCCGCTCGCACTGCCCGCACTGCCGGAGCCGGCCGAGGCGGCAGCCGCCGCCTGGATCGCCGCCTGCTCGGCCGTGCTCTGCTGCTCGAGCGCGCTCACGCGCTTGCTCAAGTCGGCGTACAAGTCATGCTGCTGGCGGCTGAGCCGCTGATTGCTCTGCTCGAGCCGATCCAGCCGGCCGCGCAGCGTGCTCACCTCCGCCTGCAGGGATGCCTGCTGCTGGGCAAGCTGCACCAGGCTGCCGTTTGAGACCACACGCTCGATCTTGCTCACCCGGGCATCGAGATTGTCGAGCCGTATCTGGGTGGGACTCGGACCGGTGGCGCAGCCGGTGAGCAGCGTCGCGAGCAGCGCCGCAGCCGGCGCGAGCAGGGGCAGGGCACGCATGAGAACTCCTGCGGTATGCGGCTTACTTGCCCGGTTGCGTCGGCGTCAGGTAGACGATGTCGACGCGCCGGTTCTTCGCCCAGGCGATCGGGTTGTTGGCCGGATCCACCGGGCGCTCCTCGCCGTAGCTCACCACGGTGATCTGGCTCGGGGAGACCCCCTGCAGGAGCATCGCCTGGCGGACCGATTCGGCGCGGCGCATGCCGAGACCGATGTTGTACTCCGGTGAGCCGCGGTCGTCCGTGTTGCCCTCGAGGCGCACGCGCGCGGAGGGATGATCGGCCAGATACTTCGCGTGCGCCGCGACGATCTGGATGCCCCGGCCGCGGATCACCGCACTGTTGAACGCGAAGTGGATGGTGCGATCCGCGAGCAGCCCCTGCTGCGGCCCCGGCACGGACTGCTGGTTGCCGAGCGAGCCCTCACCGGCATTCGCGCCAGAGCCCGCGCCCTGGCTCTCGGCACCGGCGCCGGCCTGGCCCGCCGACTGCGAGGCGGCCGGTTTGACCGGTTTGCTTGCGCAGGCCGCGAGCCCCAGAGCTGCAGCTAACACCATCACCGTAAGAATGCGACGCATAAAGCACCTTTCTCAATACACGCCGGATGCCCGGCGCTCTGTTGTGACACATCCGCGCGGACCCCTATGGCCCGCGCTCTGGAACGCTAATGCTGCCGGAACGGCCCCCAGGTCGGGTCCTGAACCGCCCCGTGAGTCGGTTTGAGCGTCATGCCCGTCAGCCCGTCGACCGATACGGTGGCGAGAATCGCCCCGCCGTTCGGATTGGGCCGTTCCGCGTAGATGATCGTCGCGCCGTTCGGCGCGAAGCTCGGCGTACTGTCGAGCGGCCCCTGCGTGAGCACCCGGAACGCGCCGGTCTTGAGGTTCTGCACGGCGATGCAGTAGCGGCCGTCGACCTGAGTCACCATGGCGAGCAGCTTGCCGTCCGGGGAGACGCGCGGGCTGGCGTTGTAGCCGTCGGTGAAGGTGATGCGCCGCGGATAGCTGCCCGGGGTCAGCGACTTGCGGTAGATCTGCGGCGAGCCCGCCCGATCGGAGGTGAAGTACAGCGCCCGGCCATCGGGCGCCCAGACCGCCCCGGTATTGATCGCTGGCGTGTGCGTGACGCGCGTCAGCTGATGCGTGTGCAGGTCGAGCACGTAGATCTGCGGGTATCCGGACACCCCGCTCAGCGTCAGGGCGAGCTCCTGGCCGTTCGGCGAGAACGAGGGCGCGCCGTTCTCCCCGGCGCGCGCCGAGACGCGGTAGCGCTGCCCGGTGCGAACCCGCTGCAGGTACACGGCCGAGAGATGATCCTCGAAGGAGACGTAGGCGAGCCATTTTCCGTCCGGTGACCACACCGGGGACATGATCGGGAAGCGCGACTCAAGAATCAGGTGCTGATTGTATCCGTCCGCATCGGCCACCACCAACTGGAAGCGCTGGGCGGGACCCTCCCCGATCACCGCCACGTAGGCGATGTGCGTGTCAAATGCCCCGCGAATGCCCGTGATCGCCTGATAGATCGCATCGCTCACCCGGTGCGCGGCGTTGCGCAGCACGGTCGGCGGACCGGTGAAGCGCTTGCGCACCACGCTCTGGCCGGTGAGCACGTTCAGCAGGTTGAAATCCACGGCGAGCTGCCCGCCGCTGAGCGGCACCACCCGCCCAACCACCATGTAATCGACGCCCGTGCTCTTCCACAGCGGGAAGGCCACCTGCGCGGCGTGGCTCGGCATGGCGGGCATCTGGGCGCGCGCCAGCGCGCTGAAGCGGCCGCTGCCGACGAGGTCATGTTGAATGACGCCGGCCACGTTGACCGGGTCGGTGGGCGCCTCGGTGAACGGCACGACGGCGATCGGCACCGGGTGGGTCACCCCGGAGGTGATCTTGATCGTCAGTTGCGCCCACGCCGGCGTCAGTGCGCCGCAGATGAGCAGGACCGCAATCGCGGCGGAACGGATCGACGCAGCTCTAGGTGTGAATTTCATGGCAGTCAGGGTGAATTGGGTGCAAATACGAAATCCAGCTGGTGGTGATACAGGTCCGGATCCGGCGGCGGCGGCAGCGGCGAGGCGCGATAGACCGCCGCCTCGATCGACTCGCGTACTGCCTCATCCCCATTGCAGGACCCCAGGCTCACGTTCGTCACCGCCCCGCCCGGCACCAGCACCACGCGCACGGTGCAGCTGAGGTTGGACCGCGCACTCGCCGGTTTGATCCACGCTGCCTCGACGCGCTGCTTCACTTCGGTCGCCCAGCCCGCCATGGCGGCGCGCATCTGCGCGTTCGTCTGCGCATCCTCCTGCAGCGCCTGCTGCAGTTGCGCGATGCGCGCGGCGCGCGCCTTGGCGGCCCGCTCGGCCGCGAGCTTGCGCTCCTCGGCGAGTTTGCGGGCCTGCTCGCGCTGGCGCTTCTCCTCGGCGAGCTTACGCGCCTCGGCCCGCTTGCGGGCCTCGGCCTTGGCCAGCGCCCGCGCCTTCGCCTCGGCCCGTGCCACCGCTTCGGCCTTTGCCTGCTGCTCGGCCTGCTGCTGCGCCTTGGCCTGTGCCTGCTCGCGCTGGTGCTTGAGCCGCTCCTGCTCCGCCTGGGCTGCGGCAACCCGCTGCGCTTCGGCCTGGGCCGCCTGCTGGCGCAGGGCGAGTTCCTGCGGCGTCGGTGCCGGCGGGCCCTGCGGCGGGCTCACCGGCTGCGGCGGCGGCGTCTTCGGCGCCGGATGGCTCGCCACGCCCACCCCCTTGAGGCTGTGCGCATCGACCACCGTCGCATCGATCGAGACGCTCGGGGTCACCGGACGGTGCTCGTAGCTCCACCAGCCATAGCCGAGCAGCCCGATGATCGTGCCGTGCAGCAGCACGGACATGGCGATCGAGAGCCAACGGTCGCGGTCGGGCTCGGGCATCGTATTGCGCCTGGTCAAGTGCTGGACCGGCTGGCCGGCGGCCGCGTGATGAATCCGACCTTGCGCGCCCCCGCATCCTGCAGGATCACCATGGCCCGCACGATGACGCCGTAGGAGACCGCCGTGTCGGCCTTGATCATGACGGGACGGGCGGGATCGGCGCCGAGTGCCGCGGCAACCCGCGACTCGACGGTCTGCGCGCTCGCCGGGCCGACGGTCGTACCGTTCACCGACAGGTACAGCCCGCCATCGCGGGTCACCGACAGCACGAGCGGGTTGTTCTGCGCCGAGGGCAGCGGTTTGGCGGCCGCGTGCGGCAGATTGACCTTGACCCCCTGAGTGAGCAGCGGCGCGGTGATCATGAAGATGATGAGCAGCACCAGCATCACGTCGATGTAGGGCACGACGTTGATCTCACCCATCAGCCTGCGTCCGCGCGACACCTGCGCCATGTGCCGCTCCTAGCGGGCCCTGGGGGTCGCGGGGCCCGGCATCGTCGCCCCGGGCGCCATGGCCGGCGCGCTCGCGGCGCTCACCGTGGGCGCAGCCGCAATGCCCCGGGTGGCGTGCCGCTGCAGGATGGTCGAGAACTCCTCCATAAAGGCATCGAAACGCACCTCGAGCCGCCCGACCTGATCGGCGAAACGGTTGTAGGCGACCACCGCCGGGATGGCCGCAAACAGGCCGATGGCGGTGGTCACGAGCGCCTCGGAGATACCCGGCGCGACCGAGGCGAGCGTCGCCTGGCGCACATCCCCGAGGGAGGAGAACGCGCTCATGATCCCCCACACCGTGCCGAACAGGCCCACGTACGGGCTGGTCGAGCCCACCGTGGCGAGCGTCGCGAGGCTGTGCTCGAGCCGGTCGATCTCCTTCAGCTGCGCCACGCGCATTGCGCGGCGCGCCCCATCCAGCAGCAAGTCCGGCGTCCCGGCGCCCTGCTGGCGCTGGCGGGCGAACTCGCGAAAGCCCATCTCGAAGATGCTCGCCATGCCGCTCGCCCCGCCGTGCGACTCGATCGCCCGGTACAGCTGCGCGAGATCCCCGCCGGACCAGAAATTGCTCTCGAACTGATCGGCTTCGCGGCGCGCCCGCCCGAGCAGCAGCCGCTTGCGGAAGATGATCGCCCAGGAGGTGAGCGAGGCCAGCAGCAGCAGGCCGATCACGATTTGCACCACGAAGCTCGCCTGCACGACGAGCTGAATCAGCGACAGATGTCCGGTCATGACGTGTAGGCCCAATCTCCGTTACTTCAAGGCGTCGCGCAGCGGCTCGGGAAGCTTCGTCGGCCTGAGCGTGCGCGCATCGACACAGGCGACCCTCACCTCGGCATTCACCAGCGGCTCGGTCTCGGCGGCGCGCAGTATGCGCTGCGCGAAGCGTATGCACACCGCTCCGTCGGGGCGCGGCACACAGGTCACGATGAGCTCATCGTCGAGCCGCGCCGGCCGCAGGTAATCGACCGATACGTTCACGACCGCGAACAGCACGCCGGGTTCCCGCGCCAGCTCATGCTGCGAAAAACCCAGCGCGCGCAGCCATTCGGTGCGCGACCGCTCGAGAAAGCGCAGATAGTTGGCATAATAAACGATGCCCCCGCCGTCGGTGTCCTCCCAGTAGACCCGCGCCGGCCAGCGGAACTCGCTCATGGATTCTCCTCGAACAACGGCAGCGACCCGCCGAGCCGCTCCGGGGGCGTGCGGCCAAAGTGCTCGTAGGCGCTGCGCGTGGCCATGCGCCCGCGCGCGGTGCGCACCAGAAAGCCCTGCTGGATCAGAAACGGCTCGATCACATCCTCCAGAGTGCCCCGCTCCTCCCCGACCGCCGCGGCGATGCTGTCGATGCCGACCGGACCGCCGTCGAACTTGTCGATGACGGTGGTGAGGAGCTTGCGATCGAGGGTATCGAACCCCTGCGGATCGACCTCCAGCAGATCGAGCGCCGCTTCGGCCACGGGCGCGACGATACGCCCGTCCGCCTTAACCTGAGCGTAATCGCGTACCCGGCGCAGCAGCCGGTTGGCGATGCGTGGGGTGCCGCGGGCGCGCTCGGCGATGCGGCGGGCGCCCGGCACATCGATCGGCACGGCGAGGATCGACGCCGAACGGCGCACGATGGTCTCGAGATCCTCGACGCAGTAGAACTCGAGGCGCTGCACGATGCCGAAGCGGTCGCGCAGCGGGGAGGTCAGCAGGCCCGCGCGCGTCGTGGCCCCGACCAGGGTGAACGGCGGCAGGTTCAGCTTGATCGAGCGCGCCGCCGGCCCCTCCCCGATCATGATGTCGAGCTGGCAGTCCTCCATGGCCGGATACAGCACTTCCTCGACCACCGGGGAGAGCCGGTGGATCTCGTCAACGAACAGCACGTCGCGCGGCTGCAGGTTGGTCAGGATCGCCGCGAGATCCCCGGGGCGCTCAAGGACCGGCCCTGAGGTCTGCCGCAGGCTCACGCCGAGTTCAGCGGCGATGATGTGCGCGAGCGTGGTCTTGCCGAGGCCCGGCGGGCCGAACACCAGCACGTGATCGAGTGCCTCGCCCCGCTGGCGGGCCGCGCCGATGAAGATCTCCAGCTGCGCGCGCGCCTTGGGCTGCCCGACGTACTCCTCCAGGCGGCGCGGGCGGATCGCCCGCTCGATGAGCTCTTCCTCGCCGCTCGGCTGCGGATCGATGAGGGTACGCTCGAGGCTCATGCGCTCACTCCCGCGCCGCGCTCTGCAGCGCGCGGCGGATCAGCTCCTCGGTGGACGCGGCGCCCTCCCCGGCGCTCTTCAGCAGCCGGCTCGCCTCGGCCGCCTTGTAGCCGAGGGCGATGAGCGCATCGAACGCTTCGGTCTCGGCGCCCCCCACCGGCGCGCTCCTCGGGCCGCCGCCGGCAGCGGCATCAAGCCGGTCGCGCATCTCCACCACCAGCCGCTCGGCGGTCTTGCGCCCGATGCCCGGCACGCGGGTGAGCGCCCCGACGTCCTGACCGTGCACGCATTGGGTGAACGCCTCGACACTGATCCCCGAGAGCAGCGCGAGGGCGATCTTCGGCCCCACGCCTGAGACTTTGATCAGATCACGGAACAGCCGCCGCTCCGCCTCGGTGCCGAACGCATAGAGAATGTGCGCATCCTCGCGAACCACGAGGTGCGTCAGCAGGCGCACCTCCTCGCCCACCGCCGGCAGGTGGAAGTAAGTCGACATGGGCGCCTCGAGCTCATAGCCGAGTCCGCCCGCCTCGACCGTCAGGTGCGGGGGCGTCTTCGCAACAATGTGTCCGCGGATGGAACCGATCATCTCGTCAGGCCGTTTCCGATGGGCGCCGCGCCGGAGGCGCCGGCGAGCCACGCCAGCTGGCGCGAGTGGGCATGGCAGAGCGCCACGGCGAGCGCATCGGCGGCATCGGCGGCAAGCCGCCCCTCGAGCGCAAGCAGTGTGCGTACCATGTGCGCCACCTGTCGCTTCTCGGCCGCGCCCGAGCCCACCAACGCCAGCTTGATGGCGCGGGGAGCATACTCGAATACCTCCAGTCCGTGGGGCACGGCGCACAGCGCCGCGCCGCGCGCCTGGCCGAGTTTGAGCGCGCTGTCGACGTTGCGGTTGACGAAGACCCGCTCGATGGCCACCTCCGAGGGCCGGTGCAGCGCCACCAGTTCGCCTAACCGCTCGAAGATCAGCCGCAGCCGCTCGGCGAGGCTCGCCGCCGGCGGCACGACGATGCAGCCGTGCGCCACGTGCGACCACTGCGCAGCGCGCCATTCGATCAGACCGAACCCGGTGATGCGTGAGCCGGGATCCAATCCCAGAACGCGCAGTCCCTGCGATCCGACCGGCACCACAGGCGGCGTGCTCGCCGCGGTGGCGCCGCGCTGCGGATCAAACGCGCGCCAGGACCGCGCCGGATATCTCGACATTTGAATACACGTGGCGCATGCCATCGACCTCCGCCAGGGCAGAAAGAAGTTCCTGCATCCGCCGCGCGGGGCCTCCCTGAAGCGTCAGCGTCAGCGCCGGCCGCTCGGTCACCTCGGCCGCAGCCGCGGCCCACCCCTGGTGAGCAAGTGACGAACGGACCGCCTCGAGCTCCTCAGGATCGGTGAGCACCTCGAGCCCCCCGCCGGTGGCGCTCACCGCCTCTGCGCCGGCCGCGTACGCGGCCTGCGTGAGGGCCACCGGCTCCACATCCGCAAAGCGCATCCAGCCCACCCGATCGAACAGATAGCTCACCGCACCCTCGGCGCCGAGAAATCCCCCGTGCGCTCGCAGCACCCGGCGCAGCTGCGCGCGCATGCCCTCGGGATCGCCGGTGAGACAGTCGATCAGCACCGCCTCACCCTCGGGGCCGTAGCCCTCGAATCGCACGGCTCGCACACCGGGTGGATTCAACACCATGTGAAAATATACAGTTCCCTGGGCACGCGGCACAACCCCCGCGCGTCGCGCAGGTTCATTCCTCCGCGGGCGTCCCGCTATCATAGCCACGAACAGCCCCCCAGGCATTGACGGCCCCCGTGGAGACGACGCAGCACTGCCCCACCGCCCTGCTCGAGTCGATCAGCGCCGTCCGGCGCGCTCTGGAGGCCGGCGGAGCCTCCGATCCGGCGCAACTGGCGGTGAGCGCGCAGGCCGCCGAGGTGGTCGGCGCGCTCACGGAGGACGCCGACCTGGCGCGCGCGCTGCTGCTGAAGCCCGTGCTCGGCGATGCGGCCTTCACGCCCGCGGCGCTCGCGCGACTGGCCGGAGCGGCCGCGTACGACACCGCGGTCGCGCTCGCGAAGTTCGGCGAGATCGGTCTGCCGCAGCACTGGTCGCCCGCGCAGGGTCTCGATGCCCGTCAGGCCGAAACCCTGCGCAAGATGCTGCTCGCGGTGGTGAGCGATCCGCGGCTGATTCTCGCCCGGCTCGCCGAGCAGCTCATCGCGCTGCGCCGCGCGCGCGATGCCCCGGGCGCGCAGCGCGAGCGGCTCGCGCTCGAGACCCGCGCGATCTTCGCGCCGCTCGCCAACCGGCTGGGGATCTGGCAGCTCAAATGGGAGCTCGAGGACCTCGCCTTCCGGTATCTGGAGCCTGCGGCCTACCGGGACATCGCCGAGGCACTGAACGAGCGGCGCAGCGACCGTGAGCGCTACATCGAGACGTTCTGCGCGACGCTGCGCGCGGCGCTTGCCAAGAGCGGCATTGCAGCCGAGGTCTACGGCCGGCCGAAGCATATGTACAGCATTCACCGCAAGATGCAGCGCAAGCAGCTCGCCTTCGAGCAGCTGTTCGACGTGCGCGCCGTGCGCGTGATCGTCGAGTCGATCCCCGACTGCTACGCCGCGCTCGGGGTGGTGCACGGCATGTGGCGCTACATCCCCGGGGAATTCGACGACTACATCGCCACGCCCAAGGGCAACTTCTACCGCTCGATCCACACCGCGGTGATCGGCCCAGAGGGCAAGAGTGTCGAGGTGCAGATCCGCACCCGCGAGATGCACGAGCACGCCGAGCTCGGCGTCGCGGCGCACTGGACGTACAAGGAAGGCGGCGCTGCGGATGCGCACTACCAGCGCAAAATCGAGGCGGTGCGCCGGCTGCTCGAGCCCATCGGCGCAGAGGCGGGCGAGCAGTCCGAGCGGGAATTTCTCGAGCAGGTGAGCACCGAGCTGTTCCAGGACCGCGTCTATGTCCTGACGCCCAAGGGCGAAGTCGTCGATCTGCCCCACGGCGCGACACCGCTCGATTTCGCCTACACCGTGCACACCTCGCTCGGCCACCGCTGCCGGGGCGCGAAGATCAACGGCCGCATCGTGCCGCTCACCCAGCCGCTCGCCAACGGCGAGATCGTCGAGATCATCACCGCCAAGCAGGAAGCCCCGAGCCGCGACTGGCTCGCACCCGAGCTCGGATTTCTGGCCTCGCCGCGCAACCGCACCAAGGTGCGCGCCTGGTTCCGCAAGCTCGACGCGGCGGACAACCGCAGCGCCGGGCGCGCGATCGCCGAGCGGGAGCTGGCGCGCCTCGGCGTCGCCCCGGTCCAGCTTCCAGAGCTGCTCGCGGCCCTGAACGCCCGCGACACGGATCACTTCCACCAGCTTCTCGGCGAGGGGGAGATCACCGCCGCGCAGCTCTCGCATGCGGCGGAGCGGCTGTTCGGCGCGCAGCAGGCCCCGGCGCAGATGATCCAGGGGCCGCCGCGGGCCCGGGCGGCGCACGGTGGCTCGCCGGTGGAAATCGAGGGCGTGGGCGATCTGCCCGTCACTCTCGCGCGCTGCTGCGCGCCGCTGCGGCCGCAGCCGATCGTCGGCTACGTGACGGTCGGCCGGGGCGTGACCATTCACCGCCGCGGCTGTCCGAGTTTCACGCGCATGCGCGCGGTGCGCCCCGAGCGGGTTCTGCAGGTCGAGTGGAGTTCAACTCATGCGGACGAGCTGCCGGTGCGGATCGCAGTGCACGCCTATGACCGGCGCGGTCTGGTGCGCGATCTGACCGACGTGCTCGCCTTTGAGCGGCTGAGCATAGAGGACATGACCACCACCACCGATCGGGCAAGCGGCACGGCCGATGTCGTGCTCACGGTCGCCGTCGAGGACGATGCGCAGCTGCAGCGGCTGCTGCAGCGCCTCGGCAGCGTGGCGAACGTGACTTCGGCCCGGCGTGCGCGCTAGCGGTTGATCGAATCGATCGCGCGCTTGTCGGCGGCGAGCGCCGCTTCGTGCACCGCTTCGGACAGCGTCGGATGCGCGTGAATGGTGCGCTGCAGGTCCTCGCTGCTCGCGGAGTACTCCATCGCGAGCACCGCCTCGGCGATCAGCTCCCCGGCCATCGGACCGATGATGTGCACGCCGAGAATCTCATCGTCATCCTGCGCCGCGATCAGCTTGGCAAAGCCCTGCGCCTGCTCCATGGCGCGCGCGCGGCCGCTTGCGAGGAACGGGAATACCCCGACCTTGTACGTCCGGCCGCTCGCCTTGACCTGCTCCTCGGTGAGACCCACCCAGGCGATCTCGGGGGCCGTGTAGATCACCGAGGGGATCGTCTTGTAGTTGACCTCCCCGTAGCGCCCGGCGATCAGATCGGCCACCATCACGCCCTCTTCCTTGCCTTTGTGCGCGAGCATCGGACCGCGCACGCAATCGCCGACCGCCCAGACGCCTTCGGCGCCGGTGCGGCAATGCTCATCGACCTTGATGAAGCCGCGCTCATCGAGAGCAACGCCCGTGCCGTCCGCGAGCAGATCGCCCGTGAACGGGCGCCGCCCGGCCGCAACGACCAGGCGGTCCACGGTGAGCTTGTGCGTGCCCTTGCCGTCCTCGTAGGTCACCTCCACCGCATCGCCGCTCACCTTGGCAGCGCTCACCTTGGCGCCGAGGCGGATCTCGAGCCCCTGCTTCTTGAAGTGCCGCGCCGCCTCTTTGGCGAGCTGCTGGTCGACCATGGCGAGAAAATCCGGCAGCGCCTCGAGCACCGTCACCTCGCTGCCCAGGCGGCGCCAGACGCTGCCGAGCTCGAGCCCGATTACTCCCGCGCCGATCACGCCGAGACGCTTCGGCACCGCCTCCAGTTCGAGCGCGCCCCACGAGTCGATCACGTGCGGCGCCTTGAACGGAGCGACCTTCAGCTCCACCGGCACCGAGCCTGAGGCGAGAATCACGTGCTTGGCGGTGAGCTCGCGCTTGCTGCCATCGGCTGCCGTGAACTGCACGCGACGCCCGGGCAGAAGCTTGCCGTGACCCTGCAGCGCCGTCACGCCACTCGCCTTGAACAGCGCGGTAATCCCCTGGGTGCTCGCCTTGACGATGCCCTCCTTGCGCTTTTGCATCTGCGCGACGTCGAGCCCGACTTCGCCGACCTTGATGCCGTGCACCGCGAATTCCTCGCGCGCACGATGATACAGCTCGCTCGACTCGAGCAGGGCCTTGGACGGAATGCACCCCGCGTTCAGGCACGTGCCGCCGAAGGCGTAACTGCCGTCGTGGTTGCGCCACTCGTCGATGCACGCCACGGAGAGCTTGTTCTGCCCGGCGCGGATCGCGGCCGGATAGCCGGCCGGGCCGCCGCCGATCACGATGACGTCGAATGAGTCTGCCATGCTCAGATTCCCAACAACATGCGGCCCGGATCTTCCAGGCACTCCTTGACCGTTACCAGGAACTGCACCGCCTCACGGCCATCGATGATGCGATGATCGTAGGTGATGGCGAGGTACATCATCGGCCGGATCGCAATCTGCCCGTCCACCACCATCGGGCGCTCCTGGATCTTGTGCATGCCGAGGATCGCGCTCTGCGGCGCATTCACGATGGGCGTGGACATCAGCGAGCCGAACACCCCGCCGTTGGTGATGGTGAACGTGCCGCCGGTGAGATCCTCGATGGCGATGGTGCCGGCGCGCGCCTTCTTGGCGTACTCGCCGATTTCCTTCTCGATCGCCGCGAAGCCCTTCACGTCAGCGTCGCGCACGATCGGCACGACCAGCCCGCGGTCGGTCGAGACGGCCACGCCGATGTCATAGAACTCGTGATACACGATGTCGCTGCCGTCGACCGAGGCGTTGACCACCGGAAACTTCTTCAGCGCCTCGATGCACGCTTTGACGAAAAAGGACATGAAGCCGAGCTTCACGCCGTGATCCTTCTCGAAGCGGTCCTTGTAACGGGCGCGCAGCTGCTGCACGGCCGTGAGGTCCACTTCGTTGAACGAGGTGAGCAGCGCCTGCGTCGACTGCGCTTCGACCATGCGCTGGGCGATGCGCTGGCGCAGCCGCGTCATCGGCACGCGCTGCTCGGCCCGCGCGCCCGCAGCCGCAGCCGCAGCCGGCGCGGCGGCGGGCTGCTGCTTGCCGAGGAAGCCGACCACGTCGGACTTGGTGAGGCGCCCGTCACGGCCGCTCGAGGGAATCGCCCCCGGATCGAGCCGGTTCTCCTCCACCAGACGGCGCACCGAGGGGCTCAGCTTCTCCTTGTCCTTGGCCTTGTCGGGGCCCACCTCGGCCTCGCCCTCGGCTGCCGGCGCGGCCTTCTCGGCCGGCGCAGGCTTCTCGGCGGCGGCGGCCGGCTGCGCACCTTCCTCGATCACCGCGAGCAGCTGGCCGCTGGTGACCACGGTGCCGTCGGCGACCTTAAGCTCGCGCAGCACGCCGCTCGCGGGAGCGGGCAATTCGAGCACCACCTTGTCGGTCTCCAGATCGGCGAGATTCTCGTCGCGCCGTACGGCGTCGCCCGGCTTCTTGCGCCAAGCCACCAGCGTGGCGTCTGAAACGGACTCCGGAAGTTGCGGGACTTTTATTTCGGTCGTCATGAGCTCTTTCTCATCGGAGCCGCGGTCGTCTTGCGCCCGCGGGCGTGCGTCAGGCGCGGCGTCTTGCGCGCCGAGTTCTCGGTGGTGGTGGCATGCAATGCCGCATCAACCAGCGTCTGCTGCTCGCGCTCGTGCACCTTGGTGATGCCGGTGGCCGGGGCAGCCGCCGGCGCGCGGCCGGCATAGAGCACCTCGGCTCCCTTGCCGAGCGGCTCCTCGAGCCGATGGCGGATCTGATACCAGGCGCCCTGGTTCTGCGGCTCTTCCTGACACCACACCACCTCGCGCAGGTTCGGATAGCGCGCAAGCACCGCCTGGTACTCCTCGGTGGGAAACGGATAGAGCTGCTCGATGCGCACCAGCGCCACCTCGCGCATGCCCGAGGCGCGGCGCGCCTTGAGCAGGTCGAAATACACCTTGCCGCTGCAGAACACCGCGCGGCGCACCGCGCCCGCATCGAGCTCGTCGGTCTCGTCGATCACCCGCTCGAACGTCCCGCCGGCGAGGTCCTGCAGCGCCGAGACCGACATTTCGTGGCGCAGCAGGCTCTTCGGCGTCATGACGATCAGCGGCTTGCGGAACGTCTGCAGCATCTGCCGGCGCAGCATGTGGAACATCTGCGCCGGGGTCGACGGCACGCACACCTGCATGTTGGACTCGGCACACAGCTGCAGGAAGCGCTCCAGGCGCGCCGAGGAGTGCTCCGGTCCCTGCCCCTCGTAGCCGTGCGGCAGGAACAGCACCAGCCCGCAGTAGCGCTCCCACTTCGCCTCCCCGGAGCTGATGAACTGGTCGATGACGACCTGCGCGCCGTTGGCGAAATCGCCGAACTGCGCCTCCCAGATCGTCAGGCACGACGGCTCGGTGGTCGAGTAGCCGTACTCGAAGCCCATCACGGCCTCTTCGGAGAGCACCGAGTCGATGATCTGCACGCGCGGCTGGCGCTCGGCGAGGTGC
The DNA here is from genome assembly GCA_021809525.1 of Pseudomonadota bacterium. Lineage (GTDB taxonomy): Bacteria > Pseudomonadota > Gammaproteobacteria > Steroidobacterales > Steroidobacteraceae > 13-2-20CM-66-19. The sequence continues at coordinate 14,578 of JAKAYU010000054.1, forward strand.
TGCAGCGGAATGTACACCTCGGCGCGGCCCTGATCGTGCAGCACGGCGTGGCGGTGGAAGAACGTGCCGCGCCCGCAGTCCTGACCGCTGAGACGCACCGAGTAGCCGTCCTCGACCAGCGAGGCGTACGCGAGCGTCTCGGCGCAGCCCCAGTCGAGCGGCATCTTGCCGGCGAGCATCTCGAGGCGATGCTTCATGATTTGCGCCACGCGCGGATGCAGCGTGAGGCCCTCCGGCAGCCGCATCAGCCGCTCGCCGAGGGACTTCAGCCGCGTCATCTCTACGCCGGTGCCCACCCGCTCGGTCCAGTCCGAGTGCGCATAGCGCGTCCAGTCCACGGTGAACTGGTTGCCGATCATCCCAAGCGCGGCGCGCGCGAGCGGCTTGCCCTGATCGAGCCCGTCGCGGTACTGGCTGACGAGCGCGTCCGGATCGGCCTCGCCCACCACCCCTTCGGCGAGCAACCGCTCGGCGTAGAGCTTGCGAGTGGTCGGATGCTTGCGGATGATTTCATACATCTGCGGCTGCGTGGCTGCCGGCTCGTCGGCCTCGTTGTGCCCGAGGCGCCGATAGCAGACCAGATCGATCACCACGTCCTTGTGGTAGCGCATGCGGTACTCGAGCGCGAGCCGCGTGACGAACACCGCCGCCTCCGGGTCGTCCCCGTTGACGTGGAAAATCGGCGCTTCCAGCATCTTCGCGACGTCGCTGCAGTAGAGCGTCGAGCGCGCATCGAGCGGGTCGGAAGTGGTGAAGCCCACCTGGTTGTTGATCACGACGTGCAGCGTCCCGCCGGTGCGGTAGCCGCGCGCCTGCGAGAGCTGCAGCGTCTCCATCACCACGCCCTGGCCGGCGAATGCGGCATCGCCGTGGATGAGCACCGGCAGCACCCGATCGCCGTTGGCATCGTCGCGCCGTTCCTGGCGGGCGCGCACCGAGCCCTCCACGACCGGATCGACGATCTCCAGATGCGAGGGGTTGAAGGCGAGCACCGCGTGCACGTTGCCCGTGGGAGTGCGCAGGTCGGCGGAGAAGCCCTTGTGGTACTTCACGTCGCCCGAGCCCTTCAGGTGGCTCAGGTCGTAGTTGCCTTCGAACTCCGAGAACAGCAGCGACGGCGGCTTGCCGAGCAGGTTGACCAGTACGTTGAGGCGGCCGCGGTGCGCCATGCCGATGACCACCTCCTCGACCCCCGCGCGGCCGCAGCTTTGGATCAGGTCATCGAGCATCGGAATCAGTGTCTCGCCGCCTTCCAGCGAGAAGCGCTTCTGCCCGACGTACTTGGTGTGCAGATAGCGCTCGTGCCCCTCGGCGGCGGTGAGCTGCCAGAGGATGTTGCGCTTCTCCTCCTGAGTGAACTGATGGCGCAGCCGGCCGGCCTGGAAGCGGTCCTGCAGCCACAGCCGCTCGTTCGAATCGGAGATGTGCGCGAACTCCGCGCCCACCGTTCCGCCGTAGATGATCTCGAGCTGGCGCAGGATCTCGCGCAGCTTCATGCGCTTGGGCACCGCCTCGACGCGGCTGCCGGTGTAGAACTCGCTGTCGAGGTCCGCGCTCGAGAGCTTGAAGTACTCCAGGTCGAGCACGTGCGGCCGCGGACGCTGCGTCAGGCCGAGCGGATCGAGCTTGGCGATGAGGTGGCCGCGGTTGATCCAGATCTGGATCAACCGCGAGACGGCCGCCTGGCGCGCATCGGCGCTGCGGGTCTGCGCGCCCGCTGCGAGCACACGCGGCTGACGGGCGCGCGCGACGATCTGCGCCTCGATCGGAGCACGCGCGCGCTCCGCGCCCGGCGCACCGGGCAGGCTCTCGAAGTAGCGGCGCCAGCGCTCCTCTACGCTCGCTGGGTCGCGCAGGTACTGCTCGTAGAGAGTATCCAGGAAGTCGGCGTTGCCGCCAAAAAGGGGTGTAGGTTCAAGCATGCTGGGAGATGCAACCGCGAGTCGCTAGTGTAACGGAAAGGACACAGGCGAGGAATATGAAACCACGCATCATACGCCGAAGTTCACCGCTCGTTCAGGCTCCGCCCGCATCTGCGCGCCACTGTCCTCACAGCATGCCGAGCAGCGCGAGCTCGTAGGCAATAAGTACGATGTATCCGAGCAGCACGCCGTAGAGGATGAGCTGCACCGGCAGGCGGCCGAAGGCCTTCAGGCGCGCGAGCATCGTCAGGCACACGATGCCGCCACCGGTGAGCGCCACCTTCAGTCCGACGAACGCCGCGCCCGAGCCGCGCACCAGGGGCGCAAGCAGCGGGTTGACCTCGTACGCCCCGTGATTGATCAGCACGAGCGTCAGTGCCGCATCGACGCAGGAGAGCGCCACGATCAGCACCCCGACGGCAAGCCACCACGGGTGATGCCAGTCGACTGCCCCGAGACGCCACTCCCCGCCGCGGCGCGGACCGCGCCGCCGCGGGTGCACGCTGCCGTACAACAGCGCGCGCACGACATTGACGCGCCGGTCCTGCTCGCTGCGCCGCTCGAGCTCGGATGGCGATTCACTGGCGCGGCGCACGCGACTGGGAACGGGTCTGGACACTATGGGGTGATGACAGCAGGAATCGCTGCGATTGTAGGGCGCTCCCCCGGACTCACCGCGCGCGCCGCCCCGAAGTGTGATGCCGATCGCAGGCAGGGACGCTGCCGGGGCGGCTCGCCGCGCAGCCGGCCCAGCCGAGGCTCCTGCCTGCTCGTACCTTCGCCTTGGGGATTGCACAGCGCCTCGGAGTATAGTGGGCTCATCCGCTCCACATGCGCGAGACCCCCCATGAGCCAGAGCGCCGGCAGCCCCGTTCGGGAGAGGCCACGAAAGTCTCTCGGCATCGCCATCGCCCTCGCCTTCTTCTTCGGCCCGCTCGGCCTGAGCTACGCCAGCCTCGCCGGCGCGGCGGTGATGCTCCTCGTGTCCGCAGCCGTGCTGGTGCCGATCCTGCTCGGCGTGCACATCAACGCCGCGATTTATCTGCCGGTCTGGATCATCTGCATCGTGTGGGCGGCCGTCGCGGCGCACGAGCGCACGAGCGCAAGCCCTCCGGCAGCGCAAGGCGGCGAGTGGAAACAGGAGGCTCCCCCTGGAGGCGGTGGCGCCCCCGGCAGGAGTTGAACCTGCGACCTACCGCTTAGGAGGCGGTCGCTCTATCCACTGAGCTACGGGGGCGCTGCGGGCGGGAAGTTTACCGGCCCGAACCACCCTGCGCTCGGCTGATTCGGCGCGCTGGCGCGGACTTGGCCGGCGCATGCGGGCGCCGCTCAACCCGACGGACGCAGCGCCTGGAGCTCGAAGCGGCTGGGCTCGGGCAGCCGGTGCGCACTGCGCACCTCGATCCGCCCACGGCCGGCATTCTTCGCCGCGTAGCAGGCCGAATCGGCCACACGCAGCAGCGCGGCTGCATCGGCCTGCCCGGGCGCCGCGCAGGCCACCCCCATGCTCGCTCCGACCCGGAAGTAATGCCCGTCCTCCCAGTGCAGCACGAACTCCTGGATCGCCGCGAGCACCTCGGCGGCCACCTGCTCGGCCCGCTCGCGCGGGCAGCGCGGCAGCAGCAGCGCGAATTCGTCCCCGCCGAGCCGCGCGGCCGTATCACTCGCGCGCACGTGTGCCTTGAGGATCTCGCTGACCCGCCGCAACGCCTCATCGCCCGCGGCATGTCCGCCGCGGTCGTTGAT
>JAKAYU010000055.1 GCA_021809525.1 Pseudomonadota bacterium
TGGATGCGCAGTCCGAGCGCGAGCCGCGCTGCAAGCGCCCCGGCGCCCGGGTGCAGCCGCGGATCGAGTTTCACCTCGAACGGCGCGCGCAGCGTCTGCCCGTTGTACTCGAGCACCGCGGTGTAGCGGCCGGGCAGCACGGTCGGGCCGATCAGCGTGTCGGGCAGTCCGCCGGCGGCCGCGGGCGTCCAGAACCCGGTGACCTCGGTCGCATCCGGATAGCGCAGATCCCACTGGAAGCGGTCATTGCCCGCAGTGATGGCGGTGGCCTTCGCTTCGGCCGCTGCTTTGACCTCGGCCGGTGTGCGGTTGTCGCGCGCCGCGGCGGTGAGCTTCGGCGCCGGGTGCTTCAGGTGCAGCGTGAAGGTGCGGATCACCTGGCCGTCGGCATCGAGGAAACTCAGATGCACCGGGACCTGGCCGTGATAGTCCGCCGGGATATGGAAGAACACCGTAGCGCCGAACGGCGGGTTGGTGCCGGCGGTGCCGATGCGCTTGGCATAGGCGCTCTGGCCGTAGGCGTGGGTGAGCCAGGCGGTTGCGGGAGCATAGAGCGCCAGCTGCTGCGGCGCCGGGGCCGGGCGGTGCGTGAGCTGCTCGAGCAGCGTCAGGTCATCGAGAATCCACAGCGAGCGGCCGTGGGTGGCGATGGCCACCTGGCCCTGGCGGGTGTCGATGGCGATGCCACGCACCTGCACGCGGGGCAGGTTGAGGGTGAGCGGCTCCCAGTGCGCCCCGCCGTTGAGGCTCACGTACACCGTGTTCTTGGTGCCGGCGAGGAGCAGGCTCGGGTCCTCGGGGTCCTGCGCAAGCGCGAGCACGTACTCGCGCGAGGGCAGGCCGGAGGTGATCGGCCGCCAGTGCGCCCCGTAATCGGTGGTCTCGAACACATAGGGATGGAAGTCATCCCACATGTAGCGCGAGGCGCTGAGGTAGGCGGTGCCCGGGGCGCTCGCCGAGGGCACGATGGCGTTGATCTCGGTCCACTCGCGCAGCTGCGGCGGCGTGACGAGCTGCCAGTGCTCACCGCCATCGCGGCTGACGTGCACCAGCCCGTCGGCCGAGCCCGCCCACAGGACTTGGCCGTCGAGCGGGGAGACCGCGAGCGCCGAGATGTCCGGGAAGATCTCCGCGCCGGAGGCATCGAGGTTGATCGGCCCGCCGGTCGGGCCCTCGGTGGACTTCACGTTGCGGGTCAGGTCCGGGCTGATCCGCTTCCAGGTGCGGCCGAGGTCATGGCTCTCGAGCACGTACTGCGAGGCGAGCAGCAGCGTGTGCGGATCGGTGGGCGAGAAGAAGATCGGGTGCGTCCAGCCGAAGCGGTACTTCATCTGCCGCGAGGGCGCGCCCTCCTGATAGTCCGGCCAGGGGCTGACGTCGTTGAACTGCCCGACGGCGCGGTCGTAGCAGACCATGATGCTGAAGTAGCCGCTGCCGCAGGTGACCATCGGGTTCAGCGGGTCTGGGGCGACGAAGGTCGCCTCGTTGTAGGCCACTCCGTGCCAGGCGGCGAGCGGAATCATCCCCTCGGGCGTCGCGCTCGGACCCTCGAAGGAGCCCTCGTCCTGCTGCGCCCCGTACAGGTTGAACGGGAACTGATGATCGAGCGCGACATGGTAGAACTGGCCGGTGGGCTGGTTGTGCTCGGTGCTCCAGGTCTTGCCGCCGTCGGTCGAGACCGTCGCCCCGCCGTCGTTGCCCTCGAGCAGGATCTTCGGGTTGCCCGGGTTGATCCACACGATGTGGTTGTCCCCGTGCGGGGTGTGCAGCATCGAGAAGTGCGCACCGCCATCGTGTGAGACCCACAGCGCGTCCACCTCCGGCACGTACACCGTGTTCGGGTCGGTCGGGTCGGCGTAGATCGTCATGTAGTAGAAGGCGCGCTGGCGCAGGCTCCAGCTGCGGTTCACGCGCCGCCAGTGCGCGCCGGCATCATCGGAGCGGAACACCCCGCCGTGCTTGGCCTGCACGATGCTGTAGAGCACCTCGGGGTCGCTCGCCGCCACTGTGATGCCGATGCGCCCGAGCACCCCGGTCGGGAAGCCCGGGTTGCGCGAGATCTCCCGCCAGTGCGCCCCGCCGTCGACGCTCTTGTACAGACCGCTGCCTGGGCCGCCGTCATCGAGCTTCCAGGGCGTGCGGTACGCCTGCCACATCGCCGCGTAGAGCACGTTCGGATTGCGCGGGTCCATCACCAGGTCGATCGCGCCGGTGCGTCCGTTGACGTAGAGCACCTTGTGCCAGTGCTTGCCGCCGTCGGTGGACTTGAACACCCCGCGCTCGCTGTTCGGCTTGAACACGTGGCCCATGGCCGCCGCGTACACGATGTCGGGGTTCGACGGATCGACGACGATGGCGCTGATGGTATGGGTGTCGGTGAGCCCGGCGCGCTGCCAGGTTTTGCCGGCATCGCTCGAGCGGAACACCCCGTCCCCGGTGATCACATCGCCGCGGATGTCGCTCTCACCGGTGCCGACGTAGAGGATCTTGGGGTCGGAGGGTGCGACCGCGATCGCCCCGATGCTCTCGCTCGAGCCGGGCAGGGTGCGGTCGGTGATGTTCACCCAGCGGTTGCCGTAGTCGGTGCTGCGCCACACGCCGCCATCGACGGCGCCCATGTAAAAGAGATTCGGATCCTGGGGGACTCCGGCCACGGCGACCACGCGCCCACCGATCCAGGGCCCGACGTTGCGCCAGCGCAGCGCCGCGTAGGGCGCGCTCGGCGCGGTGACCGGTGCGGGTGCGGCAGTGGCGAGCGATCCGGTGAGCAGGGCGCCAAATGCGGCGAGCGCCACGGCGCGTGCCCGGGCAATGCGCGGGACAGTGGGCATGACTCGATTCCTCCCCGGCGAGACGGCGCGCCGCCCCGCTCGTGTTTATCGGTATTCTCGGTTTCGACGGACCCGCACGATAGCCTAGAGGATCGGCCCGGGGGTGACAATTCGGCTGGGCGAGCGGTGCGCTCGGCGCACCGCGCCCGGCCCCGATCTGTGGGCGGCGTGTCAAGCATGCTAGATTAGGTCTACCGGGCGAGATGCCGAGGCCAGCGAGGAGGCGCCGTGAATGCCAGTGACGAGAGCCTGATGACCTCACCGAATGCCGCCGAGCGGCCGCGACCGGCCGAGCCGCTGCCTGCAGCGGCGGACGGCAGCTCGCTCGAGGGGCGGCTGCTCGGGCGGCTGCTGGCGCGGCTCGGCAACCCCGAGCTCGAATTTCTGCTGTGGACGGGCGAGCGCATCGCGCCGGCGGGGACCGATCCGGCCTGCCGCGTGCGTATCCCGAGCCGCGCGGTGCTGCTGTCCATCCTGTCTGATCCGCAGGTGCGCTTCCCCGACGCCTACAGCGATGGGCGCATCGAGATCGAGGGCGACCTGGTGCGGCTGCTCGAGACGGTGTACCTGGCCAGCGCGCGCGCGCCGACGCCGATAGGCCTCAGCCGGCTGTTTGCGCATCTGCGCCGCCCGCGCGCCAATACGCTCGCCGGCTCGCGCGCCAACATCCATCACCACTACGACATCGGCAACCCGTTCTACCAGCTCTGGCTCGGGCAGACCATGGCCTACACGTGCGCCTATTACCCGACTGCCGACACCCCGCTCGATGCGGCGCAGACGGCCAAGATGGACCATGTGTGCCGCAAGCTGCGCCTGCGTCCCGGGGAGCGGGTCGTCGAGGCCGGCTGCGGCTGGGGCACGCTCGCGCTGCACATGGCGCGCCACTATGGCGTGAAGGTGCGCGCGTTCAATATTTCTCGCGAGCAGCTCGCCTATGCGCGCGAGCGGGCCGAGCGCGAGGGGCTCGCCGGACAGGTCGAGTACGTGCAGGACGACTATCGGAACATCTCTGGCCGCTACGACGCGTTCGTCTCCGTCGGCATGCTCGAGCACGTCGGCGTCGAGAACTACGAGGGGCTCGGCGCAGTGGTGGCCCGCTCGCTCGGGGACAACGGCCGTGGCCTCATCCACTCCATCGGGCGCAACTACTCTGCGCCGCTGCAGCCGTGGATCGAGAAGCGCATCTTCCCGGGCGCCCATCCTCCCTCCCTCGGGCAGATGATGCGCATCTTCGAGCCGTGGGATCTGTCGATCCTCGACGTGGAGAACCTGCGCCTGCACTACGCGCAGACGCTGCGGCACTGGCTCGAGCGGTTCGAGGCCGCGAGCGCTGAGGTCGAGCGGATGTTCGATGCGAAGTTCGTGCGGACGTGGCGGATGTATCTTGCCGGCTCGATCGCCGGGTTCACCACCGGCACGCTGCAGCTGTTCCAGGTGGTGTTCGCCACGCGCGCCAACAACGACGTGCCGATGACGCGCGCGCACCTGTATAGCTACTGAGGGGCCGATGCGCAGTTGCGAGGTGCTCATCGTCGGCGCTGGCCCCGCCGGGTCGAGCGCGGCCTGGCGCCTGGCGCGCGCCGGCTGCGACGTGCTGGTGCTCGATCAGGCGCGCTTCCCGCGCCTGAAGCTGTGCGCGGGGTGGATCACGCCGGAGGTCGTGCGCGACCTCGAGATCGACATCGACGCCTATCCGCACCGCTTCCTGACCTTCGAGCGCATGCACCTGCACGTCAAAGGGCTGCATCTGCCCATCCGCTGCGTGCAGCACTCGATCCGGCGCGTGGAGTTCGATGCGTGGCTGCTCGAGCGCTCCGGCGCGCCCGTCGTGCAGCACAGCGTGCGCGAGATCCGCGAGGAGCAGGGCGGCTACGTGATCGACGATGCGTTCCGCGCCCGCTACCTGATCGGAGCCGGCGGCACCCGCTGCCCGGTGTACCGGACGCTGTTCCGCGCGCTCAACCCGCGCGCCACGGAGCTGCAGACCGTCACCCTCGAGCACGAAATCGAGTACGACTGGCGCGATCCGGACTGCCATCTGTGGTTCTTCGAGCACGGGCTGCCGGGCTACGCTTGGTACGTTCCGAAGCAGGACGGCTGGCTCAACGTCGGCATTGGCGGCATGGCCGAGCGCATCAAGCGCTCGGGGATGAGCATTCACGAGCACTGGGCGCGCCTGACGCACAAGCTTGATCGTAACCTCGCGCGCGGCGCGCACTACGAGCCGAGCGGCTACAGCTACTACCTGCGTGGCCGGGTGGATGTGGTGCGCCGCGGCAACGCGTTCATCGCGGGCGATGCCGCCGGACTCGCCACGCGCGACATGGCCGAGGGGATCGGGCCTGGAGTGCGCAGCGGGCTCGCGGCGGCCGAGTCGATCCTGACCGGCGCGCCGTACCGGCTCGAGACGGTCACCGGGTCGAGCCTGGGCGGCGGCTGGCCGAGCCGGCTGTTCGACTGGGCCATGACCCGCGGCGCGGGACGCGCCGCGCCGGCCCTGGCCTGAGCGGGCGCGCGCCACCGGCCGCGCCGCGCGGGCATCGAGGTGGCCTCTCCATGATCGAGCGGCGCGGCAGCCGGAGGAGGAGCTCCCCGTGTGGCTAGGGCTCTCGGGCCTGTGGCTCCTGTTCGCGGCGTGGCTCATCGTGCGCGCCGCCCGCCAGCGCGATGCGCTCGAGGCGCTCGAGCCGATCGATCCGCCGGGCGTGGTGCCGAAGATCGCGGTCATCGTCCCGGCGCGCGATGAAGCGGCCAACATCCGCCGCTGTGTTCAGTCGCTGTGCGCTCAGCGCTACCCCGCAGAGCGCATGTCCATTCTCGTCGTCGATGACGACTCGCGTGATGCCACCGCTTCGATCGTCGAGGAGCTTGCCGCGGCGGACGGACGCATCCGGCTGTTGCACACTGCCGCCCTGCCGGCGAGGTGGAAGGGCAAGGTGCACGCCTGCTGCACCGGCGCGGCAGGGGCGCCGGCCGATGCCGAGTGGCTGTGTTTTCTCGATGCGGACGTGTCGGCCGGACCCGAGGCGCTCGCGAGCGCGTGGGCTGCAGCTGAGGCCCGCCGCCTCGATCTGCTCTCGCTTGCTCCGCGGCACGAGCTCGGCACGTTTGCCGAGCGGCTGATGCTGCCGTGCGCGCTCTACGTGCTCGCCTTTACCCAGGACCTGCGGCGCATTCAATCGCCCGAGAGCTCCGAGGCGGTGGCCACGGGGCAGTTCATGCTGCTGCGCCGCTCGGCCTACGCGGCCGTCGGCGGCCATGCGGCGGTGCGCGCGGCGCTGAGCGAGGACCAGCAGCTCGCGAGGCTGCTGAAGCGGCGCGGGTTCCGGGTGTTGTTGATGGACGGCGCAGCGCTGCTGCGCGCGCGCATGTACGACGGCTGGCGCACGCTCTGGCCGGGCCTCGCGCGCAACATGATGCCCGTGCTCGGCGGCCCGCTGCGCACCGCGCTCGTGGCCCCCGCAATCGCGGCGCTCGCATGGCTCGCGGTGCTGCTGCCCCTCGCCGATGCGCTCACGCTGCGGCACGGCGCGCACGCAGCGGCGCTCGCGCTCGCAGGCAGCGCTTCGGCGGCGCTGCTCGCGCTGCACATCGCCGGCGCGGTGCATTTCCGTACGGCCTGGTGGTACGGAGCGCTCTTTCCCATCGGCTACTCGCTCGGGGCGCTGATGGCCCTCGACAGCGTGCGCTGGCGCCTCACGGGGCGCGTGCAGTGGCGCGGGCGCGTGTACCCGTCATGAGCGCTGATCGGCGAGCGCGCACACCGCCGGCCAGTGCGCTCGTGCTGCTCGGTGCGGGACTGCTCGTGCTCGCCTATCTGGTGCGGGAGATTCTCCTGCCGTTTGTGCTCGCCGGTATCGTGGCGTTCGTGTTCACCCCGGTGGTCAGGCGGCTCGCCGCGCGCACCGGGCTGGCACGCGTGCTCGCCGCCACGGCGGTGCTGGTGGTGCTGCTGACACTCGCCGCGCTCGTCGGCTGGCTCTGGGCGCCGAGGCTCGCCGCGGCGCTCGAGGGCGTCGGGCGAGGCCTGCCGGCGACGCTGACGCGGGTGATCGGCTCGCTGCTCGGTGCGCATCGCCTTACGTTCTTCGGGGCCGGGTGGAGCGCGGCCGAGATCGCCGCGGCGCTCACGCACAGTCTGCATGCCTGGCTCGCGCGGCCGGCGAGTCCCGCGCATCTGCTGCTGTGGGGCGGGGCGGCCGTGTTCGAGCTGATCCTCACGGTGGTGCTGCTCGGGTACTTCCTGCTCGATGCCGCGCGCATCGCGCGCGGGCTTGCCTGGCTGGTCCCGCCGGCGTACCGCGAGGTGCTGTATCAGGCCGCTCGCGAGTGCGCGCCGCTCGTGCGCCGCTACTTCGCCGGCGTCGCGCTGGTGGCGCTTTATGCCGGCTGTCTCGCCGAGATCGGCCTCGGGGCGGTGCTCGGGCTGCCCCATGCGCCGGTGCTGGCGCTCATCACCGGCGTGCTCGAGCTGATCCCCTTTGTCGGTCCGACGGGCGCGCTCCTCATCACCGCGCTCAACGTGATCGGGCAGCTGCCGGGCGCCTGGGGCGTGGCCGCGTTCGCCGTGTATGCAGCCACGCTCAGGATCTCGATCGATCAGTTCGTCGGGCCGCTGCTGCTCGGCCGAGCGGCGGATCTGCCCCCGGTGCTGGTGATCTTCTGCTTCCTGTGCGGTGGGGTGATTTTCGGAGTCGCCGGCGCTATTCTGGCTGTGCCCGCGGCGCTCGGCATCAAGGTGCTGCTCGGGGTGATCTACCGGGCGCAGGAGGTGCGCTGAGACCGCGGGGCCAGGCTGGAACGTGCTGTTCCGCGCCAGTGGTGGTCGGTACCGATCGACAAGGAGGAGCCACCTTGTCACTGGAACGCTCCGTGAACGAGTCACCGCGCTCCCCGCGGGCGCGCCGCTGGATCTTTAGCCTCGATCGGCATCTGCGCCGGCACTACGGCATCTACGAGTACACCACCCACCGCGAGTGTCTGCTGCGCGCCGAGCGCTGCCGCGCCGATGAGCGCATCGTGCTGTCCGACGGCACCCGCGTGGAGCCCGGCGATCCGCTGCTGCGACTGCACCTGTGGAACGAGCACATGCCGCCGATGGGGCCGCACGGTCCCTCGATGGCCTGGGCCCGGCGCATCGAGCGCCGCCTCGATCTGTCGCTGGCGGAGCTGGCGCGGCACCTGGCCCAAGGCGGCGGGCGCGCCGCGGTGAGTGCAGTCTGCGCGCAGATGCGCCTCAGGAGCGCGCATCAGACCGTGCAGCTCTCGCGCATCCTTGGCCGCTTCGGCTTCGAGACCGTGCCGTATCCCTCGGGCGAACCGAGTCACGCGCTGCGCCGGGTGGGAGAGAACTTCATGGTGGTGTTGCTCGTGCTCGCGGCCAATCCGATCTCGCTGCGCGCGGGCGTATGGCGCCGCGGCTGCGTGCGGGTGGCGATCTCGCGCGAGGCGCTGCTGCACCGCTATGTCGAGCGGCGGCGCTGGCGCGCCGCGCAGCTCGCCGAGCAGCGCAGCACGGGCACCTGAGCGCTGCGGCCCATGCCACCGGCAATCCGTTTTTTGACCCGCGCCCGCTGCCGTTTCATGCGCGTCAGTGCGATCGGCTCGGCGATGCGCACTGCCAGCCGGTGATCGAGGCGGGGGCGATCGGGGCGAGCGGGCCGAGCGCGTGCGCCTCGCCGATGACCCCGCGCCGACGGGCTGATCCCCCGCCGGCGGCCAATGGCTCGATCCGACGCCTGGGGGGCGCCTGGAGGTCGTTCTGTGGCAGATCCGCAACGATGGGCCCGACATGCGGGCCGGGACTACCCAGCCTATGTGGGAGGATGTATCCTCTTCGACACAGCGACTCGCAAACGAACGCTTGTTTTAATTTCTAATCCGGCGAGTGGGGAGGGGGCATGTTGAAGAAGTTCGGAGGTCTCACCGTGGCTGTGCTGGCCACGCTCGCGCTAGCGGGCTGCGGCGGTAACAGTCAGAGCGCGGCTGTTTCGACATCGACCCAGCCCGGCACGCTCGCGGTCAATCCGCCGCTGCGGGTCGCCTCGCTCAGCGCCTCGGCATTCGCCGCCAATCTGGATGCGACCACCTCCGGGCAGCAGCTGCTGCAGCTCGCCGGTACGCCGGCCTGCGGGGTGGATTTCTATTACCTCAAGTACTGGACCGTGGCGCCCGATGGCAAGCCCACCGAAGTCTCCGGTGCACTGATGGTGCCGACCGGGGCCGGCTCGCAGTGCTCCGGTGCCCGTCCCATCGTGCTCTACGCGCACGGTACGACCACCGCTTCGAACTACAACATCGCGGACATCAGCGATCCGAGCAACGCGGCCAACAGCGAGTCGGCGATGATCGCCGCGGTGTTTGCCGCCCAGGGCTACATCGTGGTGGCGCCGAACTACGAGGGCTACGACATCTCGAACCTCGGCTATCACCCCTACGTCGACGGTGCGGTGAACGCCGAGGACATGATCGATGCGCTCACCGCGGCGCGCGCTGCGCTGCCGCATACGTTCACGCCCGGGACCACCGACAGCGGCCAGCTGTACGTGACCGGATATTCCGAGGGCGGCTACGTGGCGATGGCGACGGTCAAGGCGATGCAGGCCGCCGGCGAGACGGTGACCGCCTCGGCGCCGTCCTCCGGGCCCTATGCGCTCGAGGCGTTCGGCGATGCCATCTTCTTCGGCCAGGTGGACATCGGCTCGACCGTGTTCGCGCCGCTCGTGACCACCAGCTACCAGAACGCCTACGGCAACGTCTACAGCCAGACCACCGACGTCTACTCCTCGACGTACGCGACCGGCATCAACACGCTGCTGCCGACTACGACGCCGCTCGCGACGCTGTTCCAGTCGGGCAAGCTCCCCGAGGCGGCGCTCTTTGACAGCACCACGCCGGTCACCGGCAACACGCAGCTCGATCAGCTGCTCGCCGAGCCGACGAGCCCGCCGTACACCCCGGAGCAGGCGGCGCTGTTCGATGCCGGCTTCGGCAGCCCCGGGCTCGTGACCAACACCTTCCGCGCCGCCTACGCGGCCGATGCGCTCACCAATCCCGACCAGGCGATGATGACGCTGCTCAACGGCGGTACGCTCACGGCGAGCGATGTGGCGCTCGCGGCCTCCCCGAGCGTCGGGCTGCGCCAGGACTTCAAGGTCAACGACATGCGCAACGGCGGCTGGATGCCGAAGGAGCCGATGCTGATGTGCGGCGGCGATCAGGACCCGACGGTGTTCTTCATGAACACCCAGATCATGGCTGCCGAGTGGAGCCCGCTGGTCGCGGGCGGCCTGGTGAGCGTGCTCGACCTCAATGGCACCCCGGGCGGACCGTTCGCGCCCCTGCAGAGCGCCTTCCAGGGCACCTACGCGGCGATGGTGAGCGCCGAGGGGGCGAGCACCGCGATCCAGTCGTACCACGCCACCGAGGCACCGTTCTGCATGGTGGCGGCGCGTGATTTCTTCGCGCAAGTTCCGTAAGCCCTGACACGAGAGACGAACATGCAGTACAAGATTGCAACACTCGCGCTCGGCACCGCTCTTGCGCTCGCGACGACCACCGGGGCGCACGCCGGCAATGCGACGCCCAACGACATCCGCATCGGCGCGTACTTCGTGCACTTCGATACCAGCGCCACGGCTTTCACCGGCCCGTACATCGTGCCGGGCCTGAGCACGAGCGTCAAAAACACCACGACGCTGTACCTGGGCTACGTGCGCACGCTCTCGAGGCACTTCGCCGTCGAGCTGGCCTTCGGCTGGCCACCGGTGACGCACGCGGTGGCCCGGGGGCCGGCGGCGGTCGGCTCGGTGCCGTACAACGGCCAGGAGATCGCCACGGTCCGCTGGCTGTCGCCGACCGCGCTGCTCGAGTACAACTTCTTCGGTCCCACGGCGCACTGGCGGCCGTTTGTCGGCGTCGGCGTGAACTACACGTACTTCTACGACCGCTCGGTCACCGCGGCCGGCGCTGCGGTGAGTGGCGGACCGACTTCGATCTCGATGCCCTCCTCGGTGGGCCCGGCGGTGACGGCCGGCTTCACCTACCGAATCAACCAGCGCTGGCACGTGGTCGCCTCCTACTCGGTCGCGCAGGTCAACACCCGCCTGACCACCGACACCGCCGGGGTGTTCCGTTCCTCCTCGGTGCACTTCTGGCCGAACGCCGTGGTGCTGTCGGTCGGCTACTCGTTCGGGCTCTGAGCGGGAACTCCGCCCGCCGCGCGCGGTCCTAACGGGGCGCGGCGGGCCGGGATTCCCCTGGGAAGCGTCGGCTGGACGCATGACGCGCTCGGCTCGCCGCTCAGGGATGAGCCCCCGTCCCGCGCAGACTGACTAATCGCATAGAATGTCCCTGCGGCCGGCGCGGCCGCGGGGGGATCGGGACCAGGTGAGCACAGCAGCCTACAGCACACGCCGGCGCGGCGCGGCGCGGCGTTTTCGGCCGCGGCGAGCGGCACCCGGCTGGGTCGGGTGGCTCGCGCTCGCGGCCTTCGGGCTGCGCGCGCTGGTGCCGCTCGGGTTCGATCCGAACCCGCACACCCTCTCGATCGTGCTGTGCCATCAGGGCTTCCCCGCCGGGTTCTTCACCCACGGCGCGCCGCCGCCTGGGGCGCGTGGGGGGCGAGGCGGGGAGGGCTCGAGCGCCCATTGTCTGTTCTGCAGCAGCACCTCGCCCGCCCCGCCGTACACGCTCGCCGGTGTGATCCACCGTGCGTTCTATGCCGTCGACCTGTCACCGTTGCGCCCGCCGTTACTGCGCGGCATCCGCCTCGCTTATACGCCCCAGGCGCGCGCGCCTCCTTCTCCCGTCTGAGCGGACTCTAACCGGCTGCCTCCCGGTGGCGCCTGTGTGCAGGTGCCGCGGGCGAGCGCCATTGTGATTTCGATTCGGACGGCGGCGCCGCACAGGAGGCGGCGCCGTGGGAGATGATGACGTGACCACCCATTCCGCGAGCCGCTCGGCGCGCATGCACCGCGCCGAGCGCACCCTGCATACCTTCGCCGCGGCCACCGGTCTCGGCGTGCTGGCCGCCCTCGGGCTGACGCCCGCGACCAGCTGGGCCTCAGCGTTCGGTACCGTGCGCGGCACCGTGCACACACTGCTCGGCAAACCCGTGAGCGGTGCCACCGTCGAGCTGCAGTCGGTCGAATCCGGACGAGTCCGGCTGGGCCAGAGCGGCCGGCACGGGCGGTTCGTGTTCCAGAACGTGTCGGTCGGGCGCTACACGGTGACCGTCAGCGGCTCAGGCTATGCGCCGGCGAGCGAGGCCCTGACGCTCGTGCCCGGATACTTCCCCAATCTCACCTTCAGGCTCCATCCGGCCGGGACCCTGAAGAAGGTGACCATCTCCGCGCGCGTGCAGGCGCCGGTGGTCGCGGCGGTCACGCCGATCACGCTGGTGAGCGCCCAGGACATTCAGTTCACCCCGGGGGCGATCCAGACCAACAGCCTGGCGATGATCACCGATTACGTGCCGGGCGCGTACATCGTGCACGATATGCTGCACGTGCGCGGCGGGCACCAGACCGCCTGGCTGGTCGACGGGGTGGAGATCCCGAACACCAATATCGCGAGCAACCTGGGGCCGCAGATCGACCCGCAGGACATCCAGGTGCTCGGCGTGGAGCGCGGCTCGTACAACGCCGATCAGGGCGATCGCACCTACGGCATCTTCAACGTGATCCCCAAGAGCGGCTTCGGCCGCAAGAACCAGGCAGTGCTGGATGTCACCGCCGGCAACTACGGCCAGACCGACGATTACCTCAGCGTCGCGAGCCACACCCGCAAGTTCGCCTATTACGCGAGCATCGACGGGGACCGCAGCAGTCTCGGCATCGGCACTCCGGTGCGCCAGGTGATCCACGATCAGGAGCAGGGCTACGGGGGATTCACCAACCTGATCTACGAGCCGGATTCGCACAATGAGCTGCGCTTCGTCGCCGCCGCCCGCAAGGACCAGTACCAGATCCCGATCTATCCCGGACAGCGCCAGAACGACGTGCAGCGCGAGGCGGACACCTTCGCCATCCTCTCCTGGGAGCACACCTTCAGCGACAACGCGACGCTCACGAGCTCGCTGCTCTATCACTACAACCGCGCCGACCTGATCGGCGCGCTGAACGACTATCCGACCAGCACCACGAGCCGGCACACCTCGACTTACGAGGGCGGGCAGGAAAAGCTGCAGATGAAAGTGGGGCGCAACCACCTCGGCTTTGGCCTGTTCGGCTTCGCGCAGCAGGATACGAACAACTTCTCGCTGCTGTTCAACCAGACCGGCGCGGCGCCGCTGTATGAGACGCTGAACCCGACGGGGGGGCTGTTCGCCGCCTACGCCCAGGACACCTATCACCTGGATCACTGGGTGAACCTCAGCGCCGGGGTGCGCTACACGTACTTCACGGGCGGGCTCACCGAGACCGCCACGAGCCCGCGCACCGGCATCACCGTGCGCGTGCCGCACCTGAACTGGGTGTTCAGCGCCTTCTGGGGCAAGTACTTCCAGGCTCCGCCGCTCGATACGCTCTCAGGACCGCTCGCCACCTATGCGAGCAGCAACAACACGGCGTTCCTGCCGCTGCACGCGGAGCGCGACCGGGAACGGGAGTTCGGCGTGACCATTCCGTTCGAGGGCTGGACGATCCATGCGGATTACTTCGTCAACGAGGCGAAGAATTTCTTCGACCACAACGCCATCGGCAACACCAACATCTACTTCCCGCTGACGGACGCCGGCGCGCTGATCCGCGCGCGCGAGCTGACGGTGCGCTCACCGATGCTCTGGAACCGGGTGCAGGTGCACATCGCCTATTCGAACCAGACGGCGGACGCCTTCGGCGGGATCACCGGGGGGCTGACGAACTTCGCCCCGCCGGCCGGCTACTACGCCCTCGATCACGATCAGCGCAACACCTTCAACGGCGGATTGAACGCCAACCTGCCGGAGAACTACTTCGTGTCCGCGGAGCTGTACATCGGTTCGGGCTTCTCGAACGGCAACGCCGCTCCTCCGACCTGGCAGCCGAGCCACCTGCCGAGCCACGCGCGGCTCGACCTGAGCGTCGGGCGGGCGATCAGCCGCAACCTGCGCGTGTCGCTGACGGCGCTCAACGTGTTCAACAAGCACCTGCTCATCGACAACAGTCTGACCTTCGGCGGGGAGCACTGGAACAATCCGTTCGAGATCTACGCCGAGGTGCACTACAAGTTCCACTATTGAGCGCCCGCGCGCCGCCCGCAAGGGCGGCGCGCTCTTGCCCTTACGAGAGCCGGGCGACCGACTCGCGCCACAGCACCTGCGCGGGGATGTCGCGCTCGACCGGCAGGCTCATGTCGTAGCAGAGGTTGAGCAAGTGGTTGAGCGCGTGGGTGGCGATCTGCCGCCAGGGAATAAGCACGGTGGTGAGCGGCGGGACGGTGAGGGCGGTGAGGTCGATGCCGTCATAGCCCATCACCGAGAGGTCCGCCGGCACGGTGAGCCCCGCCTGACGCACCCCGGCGAGCGCGCCGATCGCCATCTCGTCGTTGGCGCAGAACAGCGCCGTGAACATGCGGCCGCGCGCGAGCAGCGCCTGGGCGGCCGTGCGGCCGCTCTCGGGCGAGAAGTCCCCCTGCGCGTGCGGCACGCCCTCGGGGTCGATGCCGTGCTCGGCGAGGATGCCGAGGAACCCGCGCATGCGCTGCTGGTTGTCGAGCGAGCTCTTCGGACCCTCGATGACCGCGAAGCGCCGGTGGCCGGCCTCCCACAGCGCGCGCGCGGCCGCCGCTCCCGCGGCCTGGTGGTCGGGAGCGAAGCACTGCGCGCGGAAGCGCGGCACGCAGCGGTTCAGCAGCACGAATTTCGGCTGCAGCTCGGCGATGTGTTCGATGTCGGCGGGCTTCAGCGCCGTGCCCATGACGATCAGGCCGTCGCAGCCGCGGTCGGTGAGAAACTCCGCCCCGTCGAGCGCGTCCTGTCGCTCGCTCTCGAGCGTCTGGCCGAAGTCGACCACCATGTGCCGGCCGTAGGTGCGCAGCGTGGTGTAGATGGCGTGCAGGATGGGGGTGTAGAAGGCCCCATGGACCAGGGGCACGAACACCCCTATGGTCTGGGACTGCCCCTTCTGCAGCACCCGCGCGGCGTGCGAGGGCCTAAAGCGCAGCTCCGCGATGGCGCGGCGGACGCGGCTCGCCGCCTCGGCCGATACCGGGCCGCTGCCAGCGATCACGCGCGAGACCGTTCCGACACCGACGCCGGCCCGCTTTGCCACATCCTTGATCGTCGCCATGCGGCTACGCTACCAGAACGCGACCACGACCGCCGCGGTGAGCGCGAGCAGCGCGGCGGCGGCGAGCTGCACCGAGCGCGCCGTGCGCGCGCGCTCGGGTATGGCGGGCACGCCCGGGGCGGGCGACGCGAGGCTGAAGAGCACGAGGGCGAGCGCGGACACGGCGAAGTCGATGCCCGCCACCTCGAGGAACTGCACGGTCGCGATCCCGAGCACGGTGAGGGCGAAGAGCGTCGCGCCGAGGGCGGTCCCGGTGATGAGCCCGGCGAGAGCACCGCGGGCGTTGGCGCCCCTCCAGAGAACTCCCGCGAGGAACACCGCCGCGACCGGTGGGGTGAAGTAGGCGAGCACCGCCTGGAAGTACTGCCAGAGCGAGGCAAAGCGCGCGATCTGCGGCACCCATGCGGCCGACAGCAGCATCGCGAGCGCGGTGGCGATGCGCGCTGAGCGCACCGTGTGCCGCTCGTCCATGTGCGGGTGGGCCCGGCGGATGAAATCGATCGACAGCACGGTGGCGGCGCTGTTGTAGGTGGCCGACAGCGCCGCCATCAACGCCCCGAAAAACGCCGCGAGAAACACCCCGAGCACCCCGGGGGGCAGCAGCCCGAGCGCGAGCCGGATGTAGATGTCGTCGTCGCGGTGCAGATGCGGGAAGAGCACGCGTCCGGCCAGTCCCGGCGCCACGATGAGCGCGAGGCTGGTGAGTTTCAGGGCCCCGGCGAGCAGCGCGCCGCGCTGTCCGTCGGCCAGCGACCGGGCCGCGAGCGTGCGCTGCACGATGACTTGGTTGGTGCACCAGTAGTACAGCGCGAGCACCGGGGCGCCGAAGGCAAGTCCCGTCCACGGCATGTACGGATCGCTCGCCGGCAGGATCAGATGCAGATGCCCGGGCGGGTTGGCGGCGAGCACCGCGTGCCAGCCGCCGGCCGCCCCGAGGGTGTATGCCGCGAGCAGCGCGGCCGAGGCGATCATCACCACCCCCTGCAGCGCCTGGGTGCGCAGCACCGCGCGCAGTCCGCCGGTCAGGGCGTACAGCGCCGCGAACAGCGCGAGCGGCGGCACCGCCGCGAGAAACGAGACGGACGGGATGAGCGCATGCACCACCAGCGCCGCGCAGTAGAGCGCGCCGGCGGCATCGAGCAGCAGGTACAGCAGGATCGACAGGGCGCCGAGCCATACGCGGGCGCGCCGGTCGTAGCGGCGCTCGAGGTACTCCGGCACGGTGTAGATGCGCTGCGCGAGCAGCATCGGCAGCAACCACAGCGCGAAGACCACGAGCATCACGGTGGCCACCCAATCGTAGTTGTACACCGAGATGCCGAGCGCGTAGGCCGAGCCGGTGACGCCGATCAGCGTCCCGGGGGAGAAGTTCGAGCCGATGAGCGCGAGCCCGATCATCGGCCAGGAGGCGCGCCGGGAGGCGAGGAAGTACTCGCTGCTCGAGGTGCGCGCGCGCGAGCCGGCGAGCCCGAGGGCGAGCACGCAGAGCAGGTAGGCCGCCACCACGGCCGCATCGGGCAGTCTCAACGCCATCGACCCCTCATGCGCGCCCCGGCGGCGCGCGGTCTGGCCAGTGAATAACATCGGCCGATCCTTTGTCGAGCCCGGGGCGAGGGTGCAGCGGGTGATTGACACGGGCGAGCAGGGTGGGCGATACTGATGACAAGTGGAAACGTTTCCACTCACAGACTGATCCAGGGGGAGAGGGGTATGACAGGTCCTTCGCGGCGCGCCAGGCGCGCGCCCGTCTCGATCGCCGTGGCCGTGGCACTTGCCTGCGCCGCCGCGGCCCGCGCACACGGCGCAGTCCAGCATCCGCACGAGTCCACGAGCGCGGCCAAGCACGGCAAGTCCGCGCCAGCCGCCCCGAGCGGCATGCTGCACGAGGTCGTGGTCACCGGCATCGTCGGCAGCATCGAGAGCTCGCTGCGGGCGCAGAAGATGTCGAATGAGCTCGTCGAGGTGGTCTCCGCCGAGGACATCGGCAAGCTGCCCGACCCCAGCATCGCCGAAAGCCTCGCGCGCCTGCCGGCCGTGATGGCCGAGCGCGGCGGGGACGGCTTCTCCGACCGCATCTCGATCCGCGGCCTGTCCTCGCAGTTCGTCGGTACGCTGGTGAACGGCAACGTCCAGGCGACCACCGGTGAGAACTGGGGGGTGAGTTTCAATCAGATCCCCGCCTCGCTGGTGAGTGGCGCGACGGTGTACCTTACCCCGAATGCCACGCTCATCGGCCAGGGACTGTCCGGCACGATCGATCTGCACACCCTCAATCCGCTCGCCTACGGCAAGCGCCGTCTGACGATCGCGGCGCATGGTGAGTACTTGAGCCACGGCAGCCTCAACCACGGGGTCGGCGTCGGGCGGGCGGGCGATCGGGTGAGCGCCACCTACATCGATCAGTTCTGGCACCACACCCTCGGGCTCGCCATCGGCGTGGAGCACTCGGACAACCCGATCCAGGAGCAGACCTACCAGAACTGGTGGTGGAGCATCGACAACGGCCCGGCGGGCATCAACACCAACTGGGGCGGCCCGACCACCCCGGGCATGCCCGCAGGGGTGCTCGCACAGGAGGGCATGCAGTTGCGCGCGAAGTCCGAGATGTGGCGGCGCGATGCGGTGCTCGCGATCGCCGACTGGGCGCCCTCGAGCAGCTACCACTCCAAGCTCGATGTCTTCTACTCCACGGTGGGCAAGAGCCGCTACCTGAACGGCCTGCAGTGGTCGAGCTCCCCGTGGGACGGGGTTTCCTACGCCAACGTCGGCACGCAGGCCGGCTCGCCCTATCCGCTCGCCTCGAGCGGCACGATCATGGGCCTGAAGCCCATCCTGCAGAACGAGTACACGCACACCCGCTACGACCTGATGTCGGTCAGCTGGAAGAACGTGTTGCGGCTCGCCGATCACTGGCAGGCCACCGCGAAGTTCGCGTATTCGCGCGCCACCGAGAGCCTGCACGACGCTTATGCGTTCACGGGGCTCGCCCCGGGTGCGACGCTTACCGCGCAGTTCAATCTCGGCAGCGGCTGGGGCTTCCCGGGCTTCTCGCCCGGCACCTCGCTCGCCAATCCGGCCAACCTGGCGTTCACCGACCCGGACAACTACGGCTACAACGGCCGCACGGAG
>JAKAYU010000056.1 GCA_021809525.1 Pseudomonadota bacterium
TCCCCCCCGGCTGCCGGTGGGCGGCCGGGGGGGGGGGGTGTGCGCGGCGGGGCTACATGTCGTAGGCGCGCTCGCCGTGGACGGTGATGTCCAGGCCCTCGCGCTCGTCCTCCTCCGAAACCCGCAGGCCGATGGTCCATTTGACCAGGTAAAAGCCGATCGCCGCCACGACGGCGGTCCAGGCGATCACCACGGCCACGGCCTTGGCCTGAATGAACAGCTGCGCCCAGACGCCGGGGTAGGCCGCTCCACCGGGTCCGCCGAGGGCAGGGTCGTTGAAGATGCCCGTGGCAAGTGCGCCGAAGACGCCCCCGAGGGCGTGCACGCCGAAAACATCCAGCGCATCGTCGGTGCGAATCAGCTTCTTCAGCCCCGTCACGCCCCAGAAGCACACGGGGCCGACCGCCAGCCCGATCACGAATGCCCCGGGGATGCCGACGTTGCCCGCCGCCGGCGTGATGGCCACGAGGCCGGCCACCGCGCCGGAGGCGGCGCCCAGCATCGAAGGCTTGCCCTTGATGAGCCATTCGGTGCTCATCCAGGTCAGCACCGCGCAGGCGGTCGCCAGATAGGTGTTCATGAACGCGAGCGCGGCCGAGCCGTTCGCTTCCAGGGCCGAGCCGGCGTTGAAGCCGAACCAGCCGAACCACAGCAGCGAGGCGCCGATCATGGTCATGGTGATGCTGTGCGGGGGCATCGGCTCCTTGCCGAGGCCGATGCGCTTGCCGAGGATCCGCGCTCCGACCAGACCCGCGACGCCGGAGTTGATGTGCACCACGGTGCCGCCGGCGAAATCGAGCGCTCCCCACTGCCAGAGCAGCCCGCCGACCGGCTTCGCTCCGCCCGCGGTGTCCAGTCCCGGCCAGTACCACACCATGTGCGCCACCGGGCAGTAGCAAAAGGTGAACCAGAACACCATGAACAGCAGGATCCCGGAGAACTTCACGCGCTCGACGAGCGCCCCGAGGATCAGGCAGCAGGTGATGGCCGCGAAGGTGGCCTGAAACGCCACGTAGACCAGCTCGTTCAGCACGACACCCTTGTCGAACGTGCCGATGGTGGAGAATGCGCCGGTCGCCGGGTCGAAGGTGCCGGCGAGGAACAGCCGGCTGAAGCCGCCGATGAACGCGTTGCCGGCTGTGAAGGCGAGCGAGTAGCCGTACACGCACCACAGGACGCTGATGAGGGAGAACCCGACGAACACCTGCATCAGCACCGAGAGCATGTTCTTGGTGCGGACCAGCCCGCCGTAGAACAGGCCGAGCGCCGGAACCGACATCAGCAGCACCAGGGCCGTGGAGGTGAGCATCCACGCGGTGTCGCCCTTGTCGGGGACGGCCGGACCGGCCCAGGCCATCGAGGGGACGAGGATCGCAAGAGCCATGGCGGGCATCGCCAGGCGGCGTTTGAGCGTTTTCGCAGCGCTGCGCATGTGTTCTCCCGGGGCGGTTCGCAGAGGTTCGCGCATCGTCAGCCGCCAGCGCCGCAGCAGGGGCTGCACGAGCGGCCGGGACACGCGTAAGCTGATGTCGCGGGCGCTGGTGCAGAATCCGTGCCACCGCGGTTTTCCGCAGTGTTTCCAGCGGTTGCGTCCGCGCCCATGCGGCGGCCGCACTGCGATGGTGCCGCCCGCCCGGCGCTTCGCCCCAAAGCGGGGCATGTCAGTGAGGTCAGTGACGATGGATATTTTCGGTATCGATGCGATCGCCCGCCGGCTGGCCGAGAGCGTGCCGCCGGGGCTGCGCACGGTCCAGAAGGACCTGGAGAACAACTTCAGGGCGGTGCTGCGCGCCAGCCTGAGCAAGCTCGACCTGGTCAGCCGCGAGGAGTTCGACACGCAGACGCGGGTCCTGCAGCGCACCCGCGAGCGGCTCGCCGAGCTCGAAGCGCGCCTGCAGGCGCTCGAGAGCGCCGCCCCGCCCGGGCAGCGCTGAGCGTTCGCCGGCCGCCTGAGCGCAGTCCGGCTCCCTCAGGCGGCCGCTCGCCCCGCCGCGGGGCGAGCCTGACCGCAGCGGCCTACTTCGGCTTTCCCTTGACCATCTGCGGGTCGACCAGCGACACCATGTAGTTGACCGCGCGCTTCACGACCGCATCCGGAATACCGGGTCGGCCGCCCTTGGCCGGCATGATGCCGCTCGAGCCGTGAAAGCCGTGCAGCGCGTGCTCGTACAGCGTCGCGAGGCCCTTGGCGAGGTGGCGCGCCCAGGCCGCCTTGTCGCCGGCCTTGGGCGCTCCGGCCACGCCGGGTCCGTGACAGGCGCTGCAGGTCTGCTCGAACAGCTCTTTGCCGGTGGTCGGAGCGCCCATGCCGGCGCTGCCGGAGCTCCCCGCGGTGGCGGAGCCTGGCGCCGGGGCGATGGCGAGCGCGGCATTGTTCTGTCCGACGACCGCCTCGCGCTGGAACGGGGCGACGCGGTGCTCGACACGGTGGATGTATTCGGTATCTGACAGGATCTCCTTTTCCTGTGTGCGGTTACCGACGTAACGGGCGAAGGCAAAAATCAGGATGGCGACCATCACCAGGAGGCCGATCACCATGCTGAACACATTGATGAAATGCGAGTCCTGCTTGCTCACGAGACCTCTCTGCGGAATCCGTGAACGCGGAATGCACAGTATAACCGCTCGCGGGCCGCTTGGCTTAGGCCCCGGCCTCTGCTGCGGGCTTCCCGCCCGGCGGGGGCGGGGCGGGCACGTGGCATCCCGGCGGTGACCCGCGTATCATCGCCCCGCCTTGGCGCAGGGGGCCGGGCAGGAGATGTCCTGGGTGGCCCCCCGACCGGACCCTTCCCGGTCAGTCGCGCGCCGCCACACGGCGCGCCCGTAGCTCAGTTGGATAGAGTGGCAGCCTCCGAAGCTGCAGGTCGCTGGTTCGAATCCAGTCGGGCGCGCCAATTCAGCCCTGTCCGTTGCGGCCGGCGGTCGTGAGCCGGACCGCCGCCCCGCGGGGGCGGGCGGTGAGAGAGTGAACCGCCCTGCGGGGATGCGGTCAGAGCCTCGGCGTCCCTTCGGCCGCACCTGCGGCCCGCGCCGCGCCCACACAAGGAGATTCATCGTGAGTTCGAAGGTTGCCTTTTCTGCGCTGATTCTCGCGGCCGCCGCCGTCCTGCTGGGCCACCCCGCTCGCGCGCTCGCCGCCCGGCAGGCCGTGCAGCTCGATGCGGGCGAGCTGTTCGGGGACCGTCTGACGAGCGCGCCGGTGGGTGCGGCCACGCCGGTGCTCGACGATGCCGCAGTGTTCGCCCTGCGCTACACCTACGGACTGTCCAGGTTCTTTGCGCTGCGGCTGTCGGGCGCCTACAGCCCGGCCCGCGCCGCGCACCTTCCCGGGGGCAGCGAGTCTCTGGGGTTGACCACGGCCGACCTGGATGTCCTTTACGAGGTGACTCCGGGGTTTACCCTCGACGGGCATGCTTTGCAGCCGTACACGGAGTTGGGCGTCGGCTACGCGTGGGCGAGCCTGAATCATCCCCTGCCCGGCAACACCGGCACTGCGCAGCCGGGCCTCGCCGCGAGCGGCGGCTACAGCGCCAACATCGGCCTTGGGCTCCAGTACGACGTGACGCGGCATCTGTTCGTCGATCTAGGCGCGCGCTACCAGTATCTCAGTCGCCTCGTTGACCACGAGGCTCAGGGCCTGAGCACTGCCGAGACGACTGTCGGCTTCGGCTACAGATTCCGCTGACCGCCCCGGGGCGCGGCAGCGCGCGGACGGCCTGGCGCGCCACCGTGCCCGGCCCCCGCCGCGCGCGCCGCGTGAGCGTGTGATCCGCCCGGACACACGCCGTACAATCCGAATCTGACCAACACGTGAGGATTGCGAGAGGATGAAATCACCGCGCATCGCCCTGGCCGCCCTAGTGCTGATGCCGTTCGTCGCCGTCGCGGCCACCGCGCCGCACGGCAAATCCACCCGGCGCTTCTCCGGCAAAGGCCAGCTGGGCTTGCTCGCCTCCCAAGGCAATGCGCAGGGTAAATCGGCCAACGCGGCGCTGAATCTCGTCTACCGCTCCGGGCCGTGGAAGCACACGCTGAACCTCGCCGCGCAATACGGACAGAGCCAGGGCGTCGTATCGACCGAGCGCTGGAGCGCGCTGTGGCAGTCAAGCCGCAAGATCAGCTCCGATGCGTTTGCCTTCGGCTCGCTGCGCTTCGAGCACGACATGTTCAACGGCTTTCAATACCAGGCGAGCGCGACGGCCGGTCTCGGCTACACGGTAATCCACACCAAGTCCACCACGCTCAGCACCCAGCTCGGCGCCGGCTACACCGTGCAGAGGCCGGAGACGTTGACCGATATTGCGCTCGCCACCCCGACGCACATCTTCGTCGAGCGCACGGCCCTCCCGAGCCAGCGCTACGCCATCGGCACGCTGGGCGTCGATTACGAGCAAGCCCTCACCAGCACCACCACGCTCAGCGACAAGATGCTGGCCAACGCCGGCTCGCTCAACACGATGATCATCAACACTCTGGCGCTCACCGTGAAGGTCTCGACGCGGCTCGCACTCAGCCTCGCCTACGACATCCAGGACAATACACACCCGCCGGGCACCATCAAGCATCTGGATTCCACCGAGACGGCCAATCTCGTCTACGCATTCTGAGCGCGCCGCGCCGTGCTAGCGCGCGGCCGGACGGCGCAGATCCTCGGTCACCGTGCCGACGGCCAGCGTCTCGCGCTCGTGCGCCTCGTCGCGCCACGTCTCCTCGAGCGCCGCGGCGTACCAGCTCCTCATCGCCGGCAGGGCGAGCAGGCGCTCGGCGTACGCCATGGCCGCGCTCGCGAGCGGCGGCCGATAGGTCTGAATGCGAAACGCCACGGGCGCGTAGAACGCATCCGCCGCGGTGAATTGCGCGCCGGCGAGATACGGCCCCCCGAAGCGCGCAAGACCGTCCTGCCAGAGCTCCTCGAGGCGCGCCAGGTCGCGCTGCAGCGGCGGATCGATGCGGTGCAGCCGCACCCGCAGGCCGCAGGTCATGCTGCACACCTGGCGCAGCGCGCCGAAGCCCGAATGCATCTCTGCGGCCGCCGAGCGCGCGAAGGCGCGGGCGCGCGGATCGCCCGGCCACACCGCGGGATGCCGCTCGGCCAGATACTCGACGATGGCGAGGGAGTCCCACACGACCGTCGGCCCGTCGTGCAGACAGGGTACCTTGCCGTTGGGTGAGAATTTCAGGAACTCGTGCGGCCTGCCGCCCTCGCCGAAGGGCACCAGCCGTTCCTCGAAGGCGATGCCGAGCGTCTGCATCAGGACCCAGGGGCGCAGCGACCAGGAAGAGTAGTTCTTGTTGGCGATGTAGAGGGTGTACATGCGAGGGTGCCTCCGTATCAGCAATCCAGGCCCGGCTGAGATGTCCGCTCGAGCCGCAGGCGCGGGCGGCTGTTGGCTAGGATAACCCCGCTGATCACCACGGCGCCGCCGAGGAGTTCGAGCGCGTGCGGTAGATCGAGACCGAACGGCGCTGCACCCAGAGCACCGCCCAGGATCGTCACCGCCGTGACCGCCTCGGCGCCGTGCCGCTGCGTCCAGGATTTCTGTACGGTGAAATACACCGCGGCGGCGAGCACGCTCACCAGCACCAGCAGCGCACGCGGCTGAAAGTGCATGCTCCGCCCGCTGGTCCAGACCACCAGAACGACTCCGGCCAGCGCAAGGGCAAGCCCGCCGAGGGTGCGGGCCGGGGGCCGCTCGCGCAGCCACAGCGCAGAGGCTGCCGCCGTGGCGCCCGTGATCAGCGCGATGAGAATCGCTGCGGTGCCGCTGGCGATACGCGTCTCGGCGAGGTTCAGACACCGGTGATACACGGCCAGACCGACCACCCCGAGTGCGAGCAGCGGCGGCCAGGCGACGCGCGGCGGCAGCGCAATGCGCCGCACCCTCAAGTACACGAGGAACAGGCTCCTGGCGAGCCGCAGGCGACCGAATGCCAGCTCTCCCGGCGTGAATGCGCAGAGGGCATAGGCGATCAAGGCGTAAGCGGACGACCAGCTGAGGACGGCAACCGCGACGTAGGACAGAGCGCGGGCGTCGAGGTGGCCGGACGGGTGCATCGAGCTTCCTGGGACAATCAGGGTACGGGGACGGGGCCGCATCCAAAGCGCGATCGGGCGGCGGTTCGCGCCCTTTCCGCTAGCCACTCAGGAGGCATCGCGGCCGTTATGCTAGTGGGGCACGTGGCGCTGAATACCGATCGTGGCGATATTGCGTGTACACGCCGTCGATCGAGCATGTATCAGCCCGCTATGACTTACGAATCGAAGCTCGAACTTGACGCCAAGGACTGGCAGCTGCTCGAGCGGCTGCACGGCTCGGCTATGCCGAGCTCGGCCGGCAGGTGGGGCTGTCGGCGCCAGCGCTCGCCGAACGGGTCAAGCGCCTGGAGGACGCGGAGGTAATCCGCGGGTATCGCGCCGAGATCCATCCGGCGAAAGTCGGCAACGCCGAGGCAGTGATCCGCCTGCGCTGCGATGGCGACATCTGTTCGCGCCTCGGGCAGGTGCTCGCGGCGAGCCCCGAGGTGCTCGATTACCGGCGCCTCGCCGGGGAGGACTCCGGCTCGCTGCGCGTCATCGCCCAGTCGGTGCGTCATCTGGAAGCGGTGCTCGATCGGGTGCTCAAGGTCCACCCGAGCGTCAGCACGACCACGCTCGTGGTGCTGCAGACGTCCTACGCCAACCGTCCGCTGTCGCGCGCGATGTGGCTGGAAGGCCGTCCGCTCGAGGGGGGCTGAGGCGCCGCGCGGCGCGAGTCGCTAGAGCCAGCGATAGACCGCGAGCAGTGCCCCTGCGCCGCAGGCCGCGAGGCCCCATCCGGGCCAGGCCACGGGATTCAGCGCCAGCCACACCAGCCCCGCGAGCAGCACGGCCGAGGCGCCCGTGACCGCGTCGCGCCTGCGCGCCGAGGCGCGCAGCGCCTCGCGCAGCTGATTCACGCTCGTCACCTCCGGGTGCGTCTCGGGCTCGTGCACCCGCCGGACCGTCTCCTTCAGCAGTCCGGGCAGGCTCTGCAGCGACTCGACCACATCCGGCAGCTGGCGCCAGAGATTCTTCATCAGCCGGCGCACACTGACGCGCTCGCGCATCCACTCGCGCAGGATGGGCGTCGCCGTGGTCCAGATGTCCAGCTGCGGATACAGCTCGCGGCCGAGGCCTTCGACGTTGAACAGCGTCTTCTGCAGCAACATCAGCTGCGGCTGGATCTGCATGTCGAAGCGGCGCGAGATCTCGAACAGCCGCAGCAGCAGGTGGCCGAAGGAGATGTCCGCGAGCGGCCGGTCGAAGATCGGCTCGCACACGGTGCGGATGGCCGACTCCATCTCATCGATGCGGGTCTGCGGCGGCACCCAGCCGGACTCGACGTGCAGCACCGCCACCCGGCGGTAGTCGCGCTCGAAGACCGCGAGGAAATTCTCCGCCAGGTAGTGCTGATCGCGCGGGTCGAGCGTGCCCATGATGCCGAAGTCGATGGCTGCGTAGCGCGGCCGCTCGGGGTCGTCCGCGAGCACGAAGATGTTCCCCGGGTGCATGTCCGCGTGGAAGAAGTTGTGCCGGAACACCTGCGTGAAGAAGATGCGCACGCCGTTCTCGGCGAGCCGCTCGAAGTTGGTGCCGAGCGCGCGCAGCCGCGCCAGGTCGCTGATCGGGATGCCGTGGATGCGCTCCATCACCATCACGTCGGTGCGGCAGAAGTCCCAGAACACCTCCGGCACGTACAGCAGATCGGAGCCCGCGAAGTTGCGCTTCAGCTGCGCGGCGTTGGCCGCCTCGCGCATTAGGTCGAGCTCATCGAGGATGGTCTTCTCGTACTCGCTCACCAGCTCGCTCGGGCGTAGCCGGCGCGCCTCGCGCCAGTAGCGCTGCGCCAGGCCCGCGATCGTATAGAGCACCTCCAGATCCCGCTCGATGCGCTCGCGCATGCCCGGCCGCACCACCTTCACCACCACGTCGTGGCCGCTCTTGAGGCGGGCCCCGTGCACCTGTGCGATCGAGGCGGCCGCGAGCGGCTCGTCCTCGAAGGTGGCGAAGATCTCCTCGACCGGCCGGCCGAGGCCGCGCTCGATGGTCGCGCGCGCCAGCGCCGCGGGGAACGGCGGCACGCGGTCCTGCAGCTTGGCGAGCTCCTCGGCGATGTCCGGCGGCAGCAGATCGCGCCGGGTGGAGACCGCCTGGCCGAACTTGACGAAGATTGGTCCGAGCTCCTGCAGCGCCAGGCGCAGCCGCTCGCCGCGCGGCGCGTCCCGGCCGCCCCCGAGCCACATCCACGGCGAGAGGAAGAACAGGAAGCGCAGCGGCCGGTACAGGTGCGTCGCGCGTACGAAATCGTCCAGGCCGTGCTTCAGGAGCACGCGCTGGATCTGCACGAGTCTTCCCAGGACCCGCAGCTTCATGGCCGGCGCGCCGGCGTCACGATGCCGCCACTCGCCGCTCGAGCTGCTCCAGGCGGGCGGCGAGACGGTCGACGTCCTCGCGCAGCGCATCCACGCCGTGCAGGAACGACTCGCCCTCGGCCCGCGGCACCAGATCCCCGCGTTCGTGGCTCGCGTACTCGCCGAGATCCCGCCAGAGCGTCTCGGCCGCCTTGCGGGTCCAATCGGCTGCGCCGCGCGCGAGCTGCCCGAGGCGGTGCGCGGGCACATCGCCGACCACGAGTGAGAGCTCCTCCTCGACGTCCGGGCTGAGCAGGCGCAGCAGGTCCTGGAATTTCTCGGCGATCTCGGCATCCCCGCGGATCTCGACCGCGCCGTGCGCGAGCGGCTCGCGCGAGAAGCCGCCGCCGACGATGAGCAGGCCGAGCGGACCGCCGACGAGGGTCGCATCGGCGCTGTCCTCGCCGCGCCGGATGCGCAGTGTCGCGCCGGTGGACTCGATCACGATGCGCGCGAGCGCCGGGGCCTGCACGGCGAGCCGCCGGCCGTCGAGCTCGGCGCACAGCTGCCGGGCGCGCACCGAGCGGGGCAGGCCGCGGTTGAGGAGGTTCTCGAGCGCTGAGGCGAGCATGGGCGGCTCAGTACTTGTAGCCGCGGTGCAGAGCGACGATGCCGCCGGAGAGATTGTGGTAGCGGCAGCCCTCGAGCCCGGCCGTGCGCATCATCTCGAGCAGCTTCTCCTGCGGCGGATGCATGCGGATCGACTCGGCCAGATAACGGTAGCTGGCCTCGTCCTTGGCGATCCACTTGCCGAGCAGCGGCAGGATGCGGAACGAATACGCGTCGTAGAGCGGCGCAAGACCCGCAGCCACGGGGCGGGAGAATTCCAACACCAGCAGCTGCCCGCCGGGCTTGAGCACACGGTACATCGAGGCGAGCGCGGCGGGCTTGTCCGTGACGTTGCGCAGCCCGAAGCCGATGGTGACGCACTCGAAGCTGCCGTCGCGGAACGGCAGCCGCTCGGCGTTGGCCTGTACGAACTCGACGTTGCCGAGCACTCCGCGGTCGGCGAGGCGGTCGCGGCCCCGCTCGAGCATCGCGGCGTTGATGTCGCTCAGGATGACCCGGCCGCGCTCACCGACCTGCCGTGCGAGCCCCGCCGTCAGGTCGCCGGTGCCACCGGCCACATCGAGGGCGCTCTGTCCCGGACGCAGTCCGGTGAGCGAGAGCGTGAAGTGCTTCCACAGCCGGTGCGCCCCGCCGGACATCAGGTCGTTCATCAGATCGTAGCGGTCCGCTACGGAGTCGAAGACGCCGCGCACGCGGCGGGCTTTCTCCCCCCAGGGCACGCGCTCGTAGCCAAAATCGGTTGCGGGTTCTTCGCTCATGTTGCTGGCTGCCTCGGAAACCGGCGCCATTGTATCTCCCGCCGCCGCTATGGGCGTGCCCGCGCGCTCCTTAGCCGCTGCCGGGTCCGGCTGTCAAGTTCCGTCGGACAGAGGGCGGAATTTGCTTTTTGAGGCAGTCGGTGCACACAATCGCGCCCGCGTACGGGGGTCTTGAAACCTTCGGGGCCGGACGGTGTCGAACACCCTCCGGCCTTTTTTATTGCACTTGTCACACGCCGGCGCGCGGATGGCTAGGGGGTGGGGCCCCGCTTGCACTATCATTGTGCACCCTCATCCAGCCCTCGAATATCGTGGACCCCACCGATACCTCGAACCCCGACTATTACCATCGAGTGGTTGACTGCCAGTGGGCCTGCCCGGCCCACACCGACGTGCCGGAGTACATCCGGCTCATCGCCCAAGGGCGTTTCACCGACGCGTACCTCGTCAATCGCCAGTCCAACGTGTTCCCCGGCATCCTCGGCCGGGTGTGCGACCGGCCCTGCGAGCCGGCATGCCGGCGCGGCCGGGTGGAGGACAAGCCGGTGGCCATCTGCCGCCTCAAGCGCGTGGCGGCCGACCACCGCGAGGAGCTGAGCGCCCGGCTGCCGAAGATTCCGCCGGTCAAGAACGGCAGGCGTATCGCGTGCATCGGCGCGGGCTGCGCCTCGCTCACCGTGGCAAACGACCTGCTGCCGCTCGGCTACGAAGTCACGATGTTCGAGCGCTACGAGAAGCCCGGCGGGCTGATGCGCAGCAACATCCCGGCGTTCCGCCTGCCCGAGAGCGTGCTCGATGAGGAGATCGGCATGATTCTCGGCATGGGGGTGGAGCTGCGCCTCGGCACGCCCGTCGAGAGCCTGCGCGCGCTGCTCGAGCAGGGGCGCTTCGATGCGGTGTTCGTCGGCTCGGGCGCACCGAAGGGCAAGGAGCTGCGCCTGCCCGGGCGTGATGAGGCCTCCGCCAACGTGCACATCGGCATCAGCTGGCTCGAGTCGGTTGCGTTCGGGCACATCGGGCACATCGGCGAGCGCGTGCTGATCATCGGCGTCGGCAACACCGCCATGGACTGCTGCCGCACCAGCCTGCGGCTGGGGGCGCGGGAAGTCAAAGTGATGGCGCGCAAGCCGCGCGAGTTCTTCAAGGCCTCCCCCTGGGAACTCGAGGACGCCGAGGAGGAGCGTATCGAGATCATGGTCAACCGCGCGCCCAAGGCGTTCGTGCTCGAGCGTGGCCGCCTCGCCGGCATGCTGTTCGACTGCATGGAGTACGAGCTCGACGCGCGTGGCCGCATCGTCACCGAGCGGGTCACCGGCGAGCAGTTCCTGCCCGCCGACGATGTCATCCTCGCGATCGGCCAGGAGAACGCCTTCCCCTGGATCGAGCGCGACCTCGGCATCGCGTTCGACAAATGGGACGTGCCGGTGGTCGATGCCAGGACCTTCCAGTCCACCCGAGCCGGCGTGTTCTTCGGCGGGGATGCGGCGTTCGGACCGAAGAACATCATTTGGGCCGTCGAGCATGGCCATCAGGCGGCGATCTCGATTCACCGCCACTGTCAGGGCGAGCCGCTCGCCGAGCGGCTCGCCCCGGCAGTCACTCTGCACAGCCGCAAGATGGGCATGCACGAGTGGTCGTACGCCAACGACTACGCGCCGCTCGAGCGGCGGCTGATGCCGCATGTCTCGCTCAAGGAGCGCTTCAAGAAGCTCAACATCGAAGTCGAGCTCGGCTTCAGTGCCCAGCAGGCCGCCGAGGAGGCGCAGCGCTGCCTGAACTGCGACGTGCAGACCGTGTTCGCCGCGAAGCTGTGCATCGAGTGCGATGCGTGCATCGACATCTGTCCTGTCGATTGCCTGACCATCGCCGCGAACGGACCGGAGGCCGAGCTGCGCGCGCGGCTGAAGGCGCCGGCGGTGAACGCCGCGCAGCCGCTGTACGTTTCGGGCGCGCTGCCGCAGACCGGACGGGTGATGGTCAAGGACGAGGATCTGTGCGTGCACTGCGGACTGTGCGCCGAGCGCTGCCCGACGGCCGCGTGGGACATGCAGAAATCCGACATCCATTGGCCGCACGCCGCCGAGGAGGCCCATGCCCTCGAGGCGCGCAAGCCCAAGATCGCCTGAACCGCCCCGCGAACCGCCTTCGCGCCCCACCTCGACGGACAGCCATGGCCACATCCGCAGCGAGCCGCATCAACGATTTCACGCTCAAGATCGCCACCGTCAACGGCACCGGTTCGGCGAGCGCCAACACGCTGCTGATGAAGTCCATCTTCAGAAGCGGCGTGCCGGTGATGGGCAAGAACTACTTCCCCTCGAACATCCAGGGCCTGCCTACCTGGTATGAGATCCGCGTCTCGCGCGAGGGTCACCTGGCGCGCTCCGGCTCGGTGGAGCTGATGGTGGCGCTCAACCCGGAGACCTACGCGCGCGACGTGCGCGAGATCGCGCCGGGCGGCTACCTGGTGTACGACTCGACCTGGCCGCGCCCGGTGCTGCTGTCGCGCGCGGACATCACGGTGCTCGGGGTGCCGCTTGCGCGGATGTGCAACGAGAACTTCGACGGGGTGCGCACGCGCATCCTGATGAAGAACATCTGCTACGCCGGCGTGCTCGCGGCGCTGCTGAACCTCGACCCGGCGCGCATGCGCGGGCTGCTCGAGCAGACCTATGCGAAAAGGCCGCAGCTGATCGAGAGCAACATGAAGGCGCTGCAGCTGGGCTTCGATTACGCGCGCGAGCACTTCTCCTGTCCGCTGCCGCTCGCCATCGAGCCGATGGAGCGCACTGCCGGACACATCATGATCGACGGCAACACCGCGGCGGCGCTCGGGTGCGTATTCGCCGGCGCCACGGTCGCCGCCTGGTATCCGATCACCCCGTCGACCTCGCTGATGGATGCGTTCAAGGGATTCTGCGAGCGTTTGCGCCTCGACCCGCACAGTGGGCGCAAACGCTTCGCCTTCATCCAGGCGGAGGACGAGCTCGCCGCGATCGGCATGGTGCTCGGGGCGAGCTGGAACGGCGCGCGCGCCTTCACCGCCACCTCCGGGCCCGGCATCTCGCTGATGAACGAGTTCCTCGGCCTTGCCTACTATGCCGAGGTGCCCGCGGTGGTGTTCGACGTGCAGCGTGTGGGACCGTCCACCGGCATGCCGACGCGCACTCAGCAGGGCGATCTGCTGGCCTGCGCCTACGCCTCGCACGGCGACACGCGGCACGTGTGCCTCTATCCGGCCGATCCCGCCGAGTGTTTCACGATGGCGGCCGAGGCGTTCGATCTGGCCGAGCGCCTGCAGACGCCGGTGCTGGTGCTCTCGGACCTCGACATCGGCATGAACGACTGGATGTGCCCGGAGTTCCACTGGGACGACGCGTACCGGCCGGACCGCGGCAAGGTGCTCAGCCGCGAGCAGATCGAGAAGCTCGATAAATTCCACCGTTATCTGGACCCCGACGGCGATGGGATTCCCTGGCGGACGCTGCCCGGCGTGCACCCGAAGGGCGCGTACTTCACGCGCGGCTCCGGCCACACGCAGTTCGGCGCCTACACCGAGGATGCGCACGACTACCAGGTGGTGCTCGACCGGCTGATGAAGAAGTGGCAGACCGCCAAGACACTCGTGCCGCGCGCGCTCATCGAGAGTGCCGGCCGAGAGATCGGTATCGTCTCCGTCGGCAGCACCGACAGCGCGGTGCGCGAAGCGCTCGCGCTGCTCGCGGCCGAGGGCGTTGCCGCCGACTACATGCGTGTGCGCGCGTTCCCCTTCGGGGAAGAGGTGGAGCGGTTTCTCGCCGAGCACGCTCTCGTGTTCGTCCTCGAGCAGAACCGCGACGCGCAGCTGCGCTCGCTGCTGACGCTCGAGACGGCGGTCGAGAAGGCGAAGCTGCGCTCGCTGCTGCACTACAGCGGCTTGCCGGTGAGCTCGCGTTTCATCGTCGAGGGCGTGCTGGCCGAACTGCGCGGCCGTTCGAGCGCCGCGCAGCCGAGCGCGGTCGGCGCCTGAGGATCGGACATGACATTCATTGCCAAACCCAAACTCACCCATCCGTCCCTGCCGCAGAATGCGCTCGGGCTGACGCGCCGCGCCTACGAGGGGGCGCTCTCGACGCTGTGCGCCGGCTGCGGCCACGACTCGATCACCGCCGCGATCGTCGAGGCGTGCTGGCGCCTGTCGCTCGAGCCGCAGAACCTGGTCAAGCTCTCCGGGATCGGCTGCTCCTCGAAGACCACCGCCTACTTCGTCAGCGGCGCGCACGGCTTCAACGCCGTACACGGGCGAATGCCCTCGATCGCGACGGGCGCGAACGCCGCCAACCGGCGTCTGACCTACCTCGGCGTCTCCGGGGACGGGGACACGCTGTCGATCGGCCTCGGACAGTTCTGTCACGCCATCCGCCGCAACCTCGACATGCTCTATCTGATCGAGAACAACGGCGTGTACGGGCTCACCAAGGGGCAGTTTTCCGCCTCGGCAGACCTCGGCACCCGCGCCAAGAAGGGCGAGACCAACCTGCAGCCGCCGATCGATCCGGTGCTGCTCGCCCTCGACCTCGGCGCCACGTTCGTCGCGCGCGGTTTCTCCGGCGACAAGCGCCAGCTGGTGCCGCTGATCGAGGCGGGCCTTAAGCACCGTGGCTTCGCGCTCATCGACGTGCTCTCCCCGTGCGTGACGTTCAACGATCACGAGGGTTCGACCAAGAGCTACGCGTACACGCGGGAGCACTACGAGCCGGCGGTGTTCGCCGATTTCGTGCCACGCGAGGCGCCCATCCTGGTCGATTACGCCCCCGGGGAGGCGCGCGAGGTCGCCCTGCACGACGGCAGCCGGATCGTGCTGCGCAAGACCGACTCGGATTACGATCCGACCGATCGCGCCGCTGCCGGCGCCGCGGTGCAGTCGAGGATGAATTCCGGGGAATACCTGACGGGGCTGATCTACCTCGATCCGAGCGAGGCCCGCGCCGAGTTCCATCAGGTGAACGCGACCCCCGATGAGCCGCTGAACGCCCTGCCGTACGAGCAGCTCTCGCCCGGTGCGCAGGGCCTGCGCAAGATTCTCTCGCGCTACCGGTGAGCGCGTCGGTGTTGCCGGGCGCTTGTATCGCCGAGCGGATCCGGAGTATCCTAAGCTTGGGTCTGTGACTATTCACTTTCCTGCCGCCTGCTGGCCGCTCGGTTACCGAGCCGGCTTACGGAGAAAAGCAGAATCGTTCCCGACCAGGTGGCAGTGATCCTGCCGGTAGTTGTTCGGAAGCCGCTTCGTCCGCAAAACATCAACAGAGCGCACGGGGGCGGCGCATTCCGTTTGTGGAGTTTGATTGCATGACGAAGATCTACGTCGGAAACCTCCCGTTTTCGGCCACTGAGAGCGAAGTCCGCGAGCTGTTCGCGCAGCACGGGACCGTTGAGTCCG
The DNA here is from genome assembly GCA_021809525.1 of Pseudomonadota bacterium. Classification (GTDB taxonomy): domain Bacteria; phylum Pseudomonadota; class Gammaproteobacteria; order Steroidobacterales; family Steroidobacteraceae; genus 13-2-20CM-66-19. The sequence goes on from JAKAYU010000056.1 coordinate 15,178, forward strand.
TAAGCCTGATTTCCGACCGGGAAACCGGCCGGCCGCGCGGCTTCGGATTCGTGGAAATGTCGCGTGCGGATGCCACCCGCGCGATCCAGAACCTGAACGGCAAGGACCTCGGCGGCCGTCCGCTGCGGGTCAATGAGGCTCAGGAGCGCGGCGCCGGCGGCGGCCGCGGCGGCGCCCCCCGGCGCTGGTAATCCCTGGCGATAGCCGGCCGGCCCCGACAGACCGCTGATCGGGGCCGGCCGGCTTTATTGGGTTTTGGGGGCGCTTCGGTCAGGCGCTCTGCTACACTTCGCGCCCCGCTTTCTCACCGTCTGAGGAGACGATTCGATGGGCAAGGGCGACATCAGAACCCGCCGCGGCAAGATCTACCGTGGCTCCTTCGGCAAGACCCGCGCGAAAAACCCTGGCGCCAGGAAGGCCAAGCGGGCCGTCAAGAAATAGCCGCCGGTCGGTCTCGAATTGGCGCGCCCGCGGCCTGAAGGCCGCGGCCGGCCAGGAAGCCGGAACGATTCCCTATGACAGCCTCCCATTTCCATTGGCGCCCCCACCCCTGGCACGGGCTTGCGCCCGGTCCGGACTGTCCGGAAGTGGTCACCGCCTACATCGAAATCACCCCCTTCGATCTCGTCAAGTACGAGGTCGACAAGGTGACCGGCTACCTGCGGGTGGACCGGCCGCAGCGCACCTCCTCGCAACCGCCCGCGCTCTATGGATTCATTCCCCAGACGCTGTGCGGGGAGCGCGTCAAGCGCCTCGCGCCGGGCTGCGAGCGCGGCGATGGCGATCCGCTCGACATCTGCGTGATCAGTGAGCGGCCGATCGCCCACGCCGAAGTGCTGCTGCGCGCGCGCATTCTCGGTGGGCTGAAGATCGTCGACCGGGGCGAGGCCGACGACAAGATCATCGCGGTGCTCGAAGGGGACTACGTCTGGGGCGATGCGCGCGAGCTCGATCAGCTGCCGAGTACCCTCATCGAGCGCCTGGAACACTACTTCTCCACGTACAAGCTGGTGCCGGGCGAGCCGCCGCACATCCGGATCACCGGCCGATACGGGCACGCCGCCGCGGCGCAGGTGATTCGCGCGGCCATCGAGGATTACCAGGAAGCCTACGGCGACGTGGAGATCCCCGCCGCGGGCAGCGCCGCCCGGCGCCGCTGAGTCACTCGCCCCGCGGCTCGATCCACAGCGCCTGCGCACTGCCGCAGAGCTCGCCGTCCTCGCTGAAGACGGCCGTGCCCGCGCCGTGCTTGCGGCCCCCGGACTGGAGCCGCCAGCCGATCACGGTGCACCGCTCCCCGATGTGCACCCGGCGGTTCACGTGCGCGGTGAACTCCCCGAGCAGCATCATGCGATCATCCGGGCTGACGGCGTAGAAACCGGGACAGTCGAGCGCGGCCGACATGAATTCGGGACGGACCTTGCCGTCGCCCGCCTCGAGCGAGGCATCGGGGACCCAAGGCGCAGCGACGAGACCGCGCTCCGGCAGCGCTCCGGCGAAGATGCGCAGCCCATCGCCCCGCGGCCGCTCGGTACCGCAGACGAAGCAGGTGGGGAAGCGGTGATGGCGGAACCCCGCGTAGTGGCGGGAGGCTTCCACGGCTTCGAAGTACGCCGGCGCCGCGGGTGGGGTGAGGGTCAGCGTAGCTGGCCTCGCCGAGCCGATCTGCTGCTCACCGAGGACAATGGCGAGCGTCCCGTCCGGCAGCGTCTGCACCTCGAGAGGGGTATCGAGCGGCGGGGGTCGCAACAGCCGCACCGTGAGGGTCTGTGCCACGTGCGCAGCGACGCAGCCGGCGAAATACCCGCCATTGGCGGACTGCGCGGGCCCGCGGAAACGCCGGGCGATGGTGAGCGTGGCCATGCGGCGCTGACATTACCACCAGGATGCGCCGTGTGCGCTATACGCCTGCGCGGCCGCGCAGCGTACGCAGCCATTCGGCCGGATCGCCTCCCTGCTCGAGCACTTCCACCAGCGCCGAGCCGATGATCACCCCGTCGACGTGTCCGCGCAGGCGCTCGAGCTGCTCGCGCCCCCGGATCCCGAAACCGGCGCACACCGGGACCCGCGCGTGGCGGCGTACCCGATCGAGGTACCCGGTCACTTCCGCCGGCACGCTTACCGTGCGGCCGGTCGTGCCGGTCGCCGTCACCGCGTAAAGAAAGCCCTGGCTGCGCGCGCAGATGCGCTCGAGGCGTTCCTCCGGGGTCACCGGGGTGACCATCCGTACCAGCGCGAGGCCGCGGCCCGCGAGCGCCTCGTGCAGCGCATCGCCCTCGTCGAACGGCAGATCGGGCACGATCAGGCCCGCCACCGCGGCGCTTTCGGCCGCGCGCGCCAGCGGCTCGAGGCCGAAGGCGAGCAGCGGGTTGAGGTAGCTCATCAGGACCAGCGGCGTTTCAAGCGGCGGGTCCATCGCCTCGAGCTGCTCGAGGATCCAGCGCAGACTCACGCCCTGCTCGAGCGCAATGCGGCTGGAGCGCTGGATGGTGACTCCGTCGGCCATGGGGTCGGAGAACGGCACGCCGATCTCGATCACGTCGGCCGCCGCCGCGAGGCGGCGCAGATCGGCCTGAAACCGCTCGCGTTGCGGAAAACCCGCGGTGAGGTAGGCCACCAGGGCCGGCTCGCCGCGCTCGTTGGCCGCTCTGATGGCCGCGCCGATGCGTTCGTGAGCGTTCATGCGGTCTGCGCCAGGAGCGTCTGCTGCAGCGTCGGCATGTCCTTGTCGCCGCGTCCGGAGAGGCATACCACGAGGGCGCCGCCGGGATGGCTGCGCGCCCAGCGTTTGGCGCCCGCGAGCGCATGCGCGCTCTCGAGGGCCGGCAGAATGCCTTCGTACTGGCACAGCGCGCGCACCGACTCGAGGGCTTCCTCATCGTCCGCGCTCTCGTATCGTACCCGTCCGATGCGCGCGAGCAGCGCGTGCTCCGGCCCGACTCCGGGGTAGTCGAGGCCGGCGGAGACTGAGTGGGTCTCCTGGATCTGGCCGTCCTCGTTCTGCAGCAGCATCGAGTAGCTGCCATGCAGCACGCCAGGCCGCCAGCA
>JAKAYU010000283.1 GCA_021809525.1 Pseudomonadota bacterium
CGACCACCTGCTCGGGCAGCGCCGTGGCATCGACGATCATCGCGTTGACGCCGCCGGTCTCGGCGATCAGCGGCACGATGGGTCCATCGCGTCCCGCGAGCGTGCGGTTGATGCTGGCCGCGGTGGCCGTCGAGCCGGTGAAAGCCACGCCGGCGATCGCCGGATGGGTGAGGGCGATTCGCTCGAACAGAGGCCCTGGCGCCGGCGTCAATTGCAGCGCGGCGCGCGGGATGCCGGCCTCGTGCAGCACGGCAACCATGGCGTGGGCGACCAGCGGGGTCGCCGGGGCCGGCTTGGCGAGCACGGTGTTGCCGGCCATGAGCGCGGCCGTGATCTGCCCGGAGAAGATGGCGAGCGGGAAGTTCCAGGGACTGATGCAGGCGAACACGCCGCGCCCCTGCAGCCACAGCTCGTTGCGCTCGCCGACCGGGCCGGGCAGGCGCTCGGGGGCGCCGAACAGCGCCCGACCCTGCTCGGCGTAGTAACGGCAGAAATCCGTTGCTTCACGCACCTCGGCGAGGGCGTCCGGGAGCGTTTTGCCGGCTTCTCGCACCAGCAGGTCGACGAACGCGGCGCGGCGCTCCTCGAGCAGCGCCGCGGCACGCTCCAGGATTGCGGCGCGCTCGGCGGCCGGTTGTCGATCCCAGTCCGGCTGAGCCCGGTCCGCGGCCTGCAGGGCCGCGAGGATCTCTGTCTCGCTGGCGTCCCGGCTGAGGCCCACGGTCTCGCCATGGGTCGGGGACTTGACCGGCGTGTCGGGCGGTGCGCCGGGAGCGCCGGCGAGGATGGGTCCGCCGGGCAGGCGGTGGCCACGCGCCGCCTCGAGATCAGCCAGGAGCGCCGCGATCTCGGCCGGGTTGCCGAGGTCCAGGCCGCGGGAGTTGGCGCGTGTGCCGTACAGATGCGGCGGCTCGCGCACCCCGGGCGGCGGTTCGATGTTGTCCGCAATGACCTGTCCCACGATCTGTTCCACCGGTATGTGCTTATCGAGGAAGTGATGGACGAACGACGTGTTGGCGCCGTTTTCGAGCAGCCGCCGCACGAGGTACGGCAGCAGGTCCTGATGCGTGCCCACGGGCGCATACGCGCGCACGGGCGCCAGCCCGGGTCGCTCGGCGCGCACCACCGCGTACAGAGCCTGTCCCATGCCGTGCAGCCGTTGAAACTCGTAGCGCGCGCCGCTCGGGGCAAGCGCCATCACGCAGGCGATGGTCAGCGCGTTGTGGGTGGCGAACTGCGGATAGATGACCTCGCGGGCCTCGAACAACCGCTGTACACACACGAGATAGCTTGCATCCGTCGCCGCCTTGGCGGTGTACACCGGAAAGCTCGCCAGGCCCCGCTCCTGGGCGCGCTTGATCTCGCTGTCCCAATAAGCGCCCTTGACCAGGCGCACGCTCATGCGCCGGTCGGTCTTGCGCGCCAGCGCCGCCGACCATGCGATGACGAGCGGTGCGCGCCGCCCGTAGGCCTGCACCGCCAGCCCGAGGCCCTCCCACGCGCGCGTCTGCGGATCGTGCGTCAACGCCTCGATGACATCGAGCGACAGGTCGAGCCGGTCGGCTTCCTCGGCATCGACGGTGAGCGGGATGCCGGCGCGGCAGGCGCTGCGGGCCAGCTCGACGGCCCTGGGAACCAGGCGCTCGAGGACTCTCGGCCGCTGCAGCAGTTGATAACGCGACTCGAGCGCCGAGAGCTTGACCGAGATGCCCGAGCGCGCGTACACGGGACCGGCCGGTTGGCGGCCGAGCGCCTCGATGGCGCCCCGGTAGGCCTGAAAGTAGCGCTCCGCGTCCGCGTCGGTGCGCGCGCCTTCGCCGAGCATGTCGAAGGAGCACAGCGCGAGCTCGGGATGTGTCGCGCCACGCGCGAGCGCCGCCTCGATCGATTCCCCGACGATGAATGCGTGACCCATCAGCCGCATGGCGCGGCGCATGACCGCGCGGGTCGCCGGCGCGAGCAGAGGGCGCGGCGCGGGCGTCTCGGTGAGCAGCGCGCGCGCATCGGGCAGCGTCCGGCCCGCGGTGCGCAGCAGCGCCAGGCCGAGCCGCACCTTGAGGCTCGCATCCCTCGCCCCGGTGCGCAGCGCGGCGAGCCGCTCGGCGATCAGACGATCCGCGCTCAGCGCATCGGGCGTGCGCAGCAGCGCCTCGGCGAGACTCATCAGCGCCTTGCCCTCGGCGCTGTCCAGGCTGAATTGCGCCAGCAGCGACTCGACCAGCGAGCCGGATCGGGCGTGCGTGCGAGCGGCGTGAACCCAGGCGATGGCCTCGGCACGCGCGGCCCGCAACGGTGCCTCGACGCCGAGTAACGTCTCGCGCAGCTGCGCGACGGCCGCCCCTTCGGGCCGCAGCGTCGCGGCACGCATGCGCTCGCGCAGAGCCTGCAGATCGTCCCGATCCTGTGAACGCGCCCTGTGGGCGGACATCGCGGTCATGCGGCACACGGAAATGACTAGATGATTATCCTCATCCTAACCGTATGAACAGAGAATATTTTCACGTTTTGGCGCTATTAGAAGTAAACTTCACTGCGTATGCGCCAAAAAGACGCCATCGCGGGATTCCGCTCGCTCGACCGGATCGACCGAAAGCTGCTGCTGCGGCTGCAGCAGGATGGGCGTTTGCCGGTGTCCCAGCTTGCCCGTGAGGTGAATCTCACCGTCACCCCGACGCTCGAGCGCATACGCCGCCTCGAGGCTGCGGGCTTCATCGCCGGCTACTTCGCGCGCTTGAACGCGCGACGTCTGGGTCTGGGTTTGCTGGTGTACGTCGAGGTGACGCTCGATCGCACCACGCCGGAGGCATTCGAGCGCTTCAAGGAAATGGTGGCCGCCCAAGACGAGATCATGGAATGCCACATGGTTGCCGGCGGCTTCGATTACTTGCTCAAGGTGCGCGTCAAGGACATGGAGCGCTACCGCACGCTGCTCGGGGAAACCATCGCCGGGATCCGCGGCGTGCAGCAGACGCACAGCTACTTCGTCATGGAGGAAGTGAAATCGACCCACCGCATCGGCATACCCGAGAGCGCGCCCGCCGGCGAGGGCGGCGCGCCGCAGCGAGGTTGAGCGCGCCCCGGCGCGCGCCGCTCACGGGGAGGCGCCGAGGCTCACCCGCGGCAACTCGCCTTCCAACAGGGTGATGGCGCGCCGGCGCGCCGCATCCGGGTCGATCCGTCCGGCCGCCACGTCGGCCACCAGCCGCGCATGCTCCCGATGGCGCAACACGCTGAGCGCCATGCCGAGATGGTGGGCCAGGTTGGCGAGCGCCGCGCGCACCTCGGGCGCGAATTGCTCGCCGTCGCGCGGCCGGCAGACGAGCGCGCCGAGAAGCGACTCTGCGACGGTCATCGGCAGCGCCAGCCCTTCAGCGCCGATATGGTTGGTCTGTGCCGCGAGCGCCACCGGTTCGTGCGCCGCGCGCAGCGCAACGAACACCGGATCGTCGGCGTCCACCACCGCCGGCCAGGACTCATCGCTCGCGGCCTGCCGCCGGTAGCTGCTCCCGGCGCGCTCGTAGATCGCTACCCCGGCGCACTGGGGCTTGAGGCGCTCGAGGACGAGGGCCAGCAGGTGCGCTTCGCGCTCCACGAACGGACACTCGCGCGCGAGGCGCTCCAGGGCGAGCAGGGCCAGGCGCTGGCTGCGGAAGAACGCCTGCTCGATCCAGCTCTCGAGCCGCCGATGCA
>JAKAYU010000284.1 GCA_021809525.1 Pseudomonadota bacterium
CCCTCTCAGAAGGCACGGTGCGCAACTATCTCTCCGAGGCCATCAGCAAGCTCGGCGCGGCCAACCGCATCGAGGCGGCGCGCATCGCGCGTCAGAAGGGCTGGCTGTAGCGGCGGAACGTATACGGACGCGCGCGAACCCGTCGGCTATGAGCCATTTGCGCAGCGCCCGTGCAACACATATAACATGACATAGTGCGCGGACGCGCAGCAGGGCATCCGACGGCTTTCGACAATCCGTCTAACCATTGCGTTGGTTCGCAAACATGATCAGACTTACGGTGAGCATCAAGGCTTCTACCGTTGGGAGGACGGGACGTTAGCCTGCATTATTCGCGAACTGAGTGATGGTGCCGCCAGCCCGGTTACCTGATGGCTGTCAGAGCGCTCGCATGCACCGGGCAGGGGAAAGCAACGCTCCCGTTGGGCGTTTTATGTGCATAAGTGTTGTTTTATGACAATTGACGTTAATTCCGGGCAGACCGGTCCCTCGTCAATACTGACGAATCGGATGTTGGCCGTGTCAGGAACTCGTTGGCTACACGGGAGCGGCGCCAACGGAGCGGGCGATGCGCAGCCAATCGTCAAGATAAGGGAACGACTGCGGCAGGTGCAACACGATGCGACGAGCGGAGCGCTCGACCCACACGCCGAGTTTCAACAGCCGCTCGCGAAGGGTACTCACTTGGGCGCGAGCACAGTCGCCCCTGCGGGCGCTCAAACGCAGCTCCTGCATCAAGACGTACGCGGCGGACGTCAGCAGAACGCGGAGCTGATTGGCCATGAAGTCGGTGCAGCTGGTACGGTCGATCTCCAGACCGTGGTGCAGCTCCTTGATCCGATTCTCGATGTCTCCACGGTAGCAGTAGACCTTCTTGTAGAGATGACGCGGGGAACCTTTCAGGTTGGTCACGACGAAGCGCGCGTTATCCTTCGGCTCCCGGCCTTCCAGGCGGACCACTTCCGCCTTGATGAGAACGCGGCGCTTGCGCCCCTTCCAGCTCTTGGCCGCATAGCGTGTCTCGCCAAAGACGTTCGCGGTTTTGCCGCGGCGCTTGGAGAGCCGTCGCGCCCGTCCCATCCGCCGTCGGGCACGGCGCTTGAGGACCTTGTTTTCAGCCATTCCGATGATGTAGTCGACCTTCGCGTCGTCCTCCAGGAAGTTCAGCAGCTCGGGACCGGAAAATCCGCCATCCAGTCGCACCAGGATGCGCGCCTTGGGGAAGGCAGCTCGCACCCGCTCGATCACCCGGTCCAAAATGCCGATCGCTCCCTGCTTGGCCGGCGCGTTTCCCGGCCGCAGCACGTAACAGAACAGGTGTTGGTCGGCTTCCCGATTGAACCGCAGAAATCCGGCCATCGGCAGATAACACCAGGTATCGTAGTGGCCATTGAAGAACGTGAGCTGCTGTCCGCCGTGGGTCGGGTCGTCTGTCGGGTCCAGGTCGATGGTGACATGCTTGACCTTGCGAGTGCCCAACCGCCTGCGGTGTCGCTCAATCACGCTCTCCGCCAACGCCTCTCCCATCCGGTACAGGTCCGCGCGGCGCGGTGCGTTCTCAAATCGCGACAGTGTCGACTGCGAGGCCAAGTCCGCACCCCGCACCGGATCGCGCCCCACCAGCAGCTTGTGGATCGGCTCCTCGGCCAGCCGCGCCGCGTCGTTGCAGTCCGGATACCCGCAGGCGATGCCGAACAACCGTTGTCGCAGCAGATCTCGAATCGAGTGCTCGACCTTGCCGGCCTGCCGGGCGTCCACAATGCACTTGGCCAGCCGCTCGCTCAGCCCAAGCCGCTCGTCGCACGCCTTCAGCAGGATCGCTCCACCGTCGGAACTGGAATGCGGCTGGTCGAAATTGACCACCAGCGGCTTTTGGACAGGTCCGGAAACAGCACAGACTGTCGTGTGGTATCTTCTCGCACGCAAGAGCCTTTTGAGTGACGGAAACGCTTGTGGTAAAGCCATTTCTATCACAACAGAGGCTCTTGCTCTCTCCTTTTTTACGACCTTTCATGCATTTTCCGGGCTAAAGATTCCGAGCATCACGCCGATCCCCTGACCAAAGGTGCTCGAGGAGTACTGTGATCTCGAGCAAGAGCAAGGGGTTAAATGGCGCATCGTCGGCGCCGGTTGACGCCGGCGGCGCGCGGCGTGCTCCGGAGACGGCGGGGAGCCAGTGCGTCCAGGCGCAACGGACCTCGCAACGGGTGGCTGCTGCCATGGGCCCCGGCAACTGACGCGGGCCAGAGCCCGACTGCGTGCGAGATGGATTGAGTGGATGAACGTCAAACCCGATACCGACCTGACGGCGCAACCCCTCAGGCGCGCCGATGAACTCGAGGAAGCACTCGGGAACTGCCGCTTGGCCCTGATCCAGACCGTGCATGCGATGAGCGCGGTAGCGGCGCGGCGGGACCAGTTCACCGCGCACCACCAGCTCCGCGTCGCCGAGCTTTCGGTGGCGATGGGCCGGCGCCTCGGGCTCGACAGCGAGCGGCTCGAGGGCCTGTACCTCGGCGCGCTCGTGCACGACATCGGCAAAATCGCCATTCCCTGGGAGATCCTCTCCAAGCCCGGCGCATTCACCGCCGCCGAGCGGTCCCTGGTCGAGAGCCATGCGCAGATCGGCGCCGACATTCTCGCGCCGCTGATTCTGCCCTGGCCGATTCAACTGATCGTCGCGCAGCACCACGAGCGCCTCGACGGATCGGGGTATCCGGCCCGCTTGCGAGGCGAGGCGATTCTGCCCGAGGCACGCATCGTTGCCGTCGCCGATGTCTTCCAGTCGATGTGCGACGATCGGCCGTACCGGCTGGCGCTCGGGATCGATCCGGCCCTTGCCGAGCTCGAACGGGGCGCGGGCGTGACATTCGATGCCGACGCCGTGCGCGCGTTGCAGGCGATCGCCGCTGCGGAACGTTCTGTCGAGGCGCTCTGGGGCAGCCTTGCCGTCGATGCGCACGATGCCGGCGCGTACGCCTGCGCGCTTGAGCGCCCGCACGGCGCCGCCTTTGAGGCGCCACCGGGCATCCCGGTATCATGGTCCTCATCTCCCCTCGCCACCCCGGCCGGAGCATGCCGTGCCCAGCGGGCTGAAGACCCTCACCGCTGAGACGCGCCACGATACATTTGATGGCGCGATTTTCAAGATCGGTGATTGACCCAAGCAGCTATAACAGCCGCCACCGTCCAAATCCGCCGCTCAACCGGTCCCAGTCATCATGCAATGCGTGGTCAACGCAAAATCCATGCCTGGTTGCGCAGCGAATCAGCGCCATAACAGATTGTCTTGCCAAGGAAAAGTCGTGGTCAAGATCCGTGATGGACATTTCGGCCGTTCCATCGCTGAAGTTGATCATAGAAGCCGGGAATTTCCATCAGATACGATGGCCGGGCTCACCTGCAACCTGCAAGCTGCTCATCGTACAGCCGCTAGCGGCAGCCGGAGAGAATGACTCGGCAGGGCATCGCACCTGGCGACTCAATGGACCCGCCGGGATGTTCGCAGAACTTCCGCCCGGGGTTGTCGGCGCACGTCCCGGCCGCAGGACCTGTGCCGAGACCCCCGGAACCACTCAGTGTCCGAGCACCTTCTTGCGCAGTGCCGGCTCGCGCTGCATCAGGAGCATGACATTGTTGTATTGCGGTATGGTCAGGCCGGCGGACTTCACCGCGCTCACCATCTTCAT
>JAKAYU010000057.1:0-5836 GCA_021809525.1 Pseudomonadota bacterium
GCTCTCAGCGCGCGGGCGAGGATCCGCACGATGTCCTTCACGAGAAACGGCTCGCCGCCGGTAAAGGACAGCTGCCGCACTCCGAGCGCCTCGGCTTCGTCGAGAAACGGCGCCGCGTCCGCGAAGCCGATCCGCTCGATGCGCGCATCGCCCGGCCGGGAGCCCTCCAGACAGAACGGGCAGGCGAGGTTGCACGCCGAGCCGGCGTGAAACCACAGCTCGGTGAGCGCGTGCGGCTGGATGTAGCCGCGCGGCTCCCCGAGCGGCGTGAACAGCCAGTCCTCGGGCGCGGCGACCGCTTCGATCGATGCGCTCAAGGGCAGGCCGCCTGCCGCACCGACAGCGCCAGACCGATCAGCAGCGCACGCAGCCGGCGCCGGGCCGGCCGCTCATCGTGTGCAAGTCTTTCGATAGCGAGGAGGCAGTCAGCCGGCTCGTCGACGTCATAGGAGCCTTCGAGCAGGGCGACGCCGAGACCTGCCCCGCGGCACAGCTGCGCGAGCGCCTCCCCGAGCCCCGCCTTGCTCCAGGGCAATCCGGCCAGATCCGGCCATCGGACCCGCGAGCCCATCAACGTGACTCCACCGTCCGCGGACGGCATCAACACCACGTCCGAGCGCTCAAGCGCGTCAACCGCTGCGATCAGGTGCGCCGCACGCAGCGATGGCGCATCGCTGCCGATGAACAGGACACGATCGCATCCGTCGTCACGCACGAGCGCATCGACGGCCGCAATGCGCTCTCCCAGGTTGCCCTCTGGCTGCGGCAGAACGCGCACGGCACGTGAGACCTGCTGCGCGGCCCACGGCGCGTCCTCGGCCCGCGCCGGAGAGAGGACCAACGGCCCCGGCCAGTCCGCCACGTCCTCGAGCGCGCACTTCAGCAGCGCCTGCGCGACTGCGAATGCCCGGGCATCGCCGAGCGCGCGCGCGAGCCGCCGCTTGCCCTCACCGAGCAGGGGTCGGCGGCAGAAAAGTACGAGGGCTGCAGGGTGCGCTGTCGGGTAGTGAGTCCGCATGAGTCGAACGCACGAGGGTTGCTGTGATCCTGAGGGCATCTTGCTGCCCGCCGCGGGGACACGCAATCCCCGTGGTCCGCTGCCCGGCGAGGGCCTTCGGTAAGATCTCGCCGTCCTCTCGGGCCCGGCCGGCCGCCCCTCGTGACCTGCGGTGCCCGCACATGAGCCGTGGGCCATCCGGCATGCGCCGGCTGTCTCGGTCGCGCCGTTCGCGCTTGCGATCGCACACGCCTGCCCCGATCACTACCGCCGCCGCGGCGCCCGGATGGGTGCGGCGCGGCTCGCGGCCTGCCCGCCCCAGGGTGAGGCCCGCTGGCCTGCCGCTCGGGCGCTGAACGTGCTGGAGCGGCGGATGAGCGCGCCCTCACCGCGCGACATCGGCCCGAGTGTGACGCTCGCAGCGCTGCTTGCACGGAGAAACGACGCACACCATTGGAGCAAGCGACGCGCCACGTCGGCGACAGCTCATCGTGCAAGTGACGCCGCAGTGGCGTGAACGCATGGCGCACGAGCGGCCGATGGCGCACCTTCACCCTGGGGCGCCACCTGCTCGGCCGGCGCATGCACGTCACGGCCGGCTGCTGTTTGATGCCGGGCACGCGCACCATTGCGCCCACACGGTCGAGCGCTGCGCGACGCGCATCGGCAGGGCCAGCGCATGGGAGATCCATCCCGCCTCAGCGATCGACATCCTCGGCGGCCGGTGGCCCCGGCACCGTTCAGCCGTCGCGCGCCAACGCGCGCCGGAAGGCGGGACGCCCGAGGACGCGCTGCACATAGGCGTCGATGACCGCGGACCTCTCCATCAATGGGCTCTGGCTGAACATCGCGAACGTCGTGCCGTAAAGCACATCCGCAGCGCTGAAGCGCTCCCCGAGCAGGTACGGCCCGCGCGACAGGGCCTGGATGACCGCCGGCATCGCCTCCTCGACCGCGACCCAGCCGGCCGTGCCGCGCGGCACCTCGACACGGAGAAACTTGGACACGAAGGCCGGCTCAAGCACGCCGCTGTAGTAGGCGAGCCAGGTCAGATACGCGCCGCGGTCCGTCTCGCCCACCTGGGGCCCCAGTCCGCGCTCGGAAAACCGATCGGTCAGATACAGCGCGATGGCGGTCGATTCGAACACCAGCGTGTCGCCGTCACGGATCGCGGGCACCTTGCCATGCGGATGGGGATTGGCCGGATCCACCGCCCCCGTCCCGTCGCGCTTGCGGATGTCGACGCGGTGGATCTCATACGCAACCCCGAGCTCCTCAAGCAGAAAGATGAAGCGCGTGGAGCGGGATTGGGGGTGATGAAACAAGGTGATCATGGCAGGCTCCAGCGGCAAAAGACTGGTTACATATACAGTCTCGATCGCCCCCTGGCAAGCCGCCGCACGGCGCGCCGGCACGCCCTAGCCGCCGATCATCCCGGCGCTGCGCCACAGCGGGGAGTCGCTCGGCAGGTCATCGATGCGCCGCGCGGTGTAGTCGTAGCCGGCCTGGATGGCGCTCTCGAAAGCCTTCCAGTTGAGCATGTCAATCTCGGCCAGCGGGGGGCGCAGCAGCAGATCGGTCCGGTCGCGCTGCGCGGCCGAGAGCGCGGAACTGTTGACCATGCCGGTACGCCAGAGGATCTGAAAGATGTTGGGCAACTGGCGCCGGGTCTTGATCCAGCGCATCAGCTGCCACGGCAGCGGCACGTCGATGTCGTCGCCGTGCGTGGCGAAGGCACGGTCGGTGCCGGCGTCGCAACCGATGACCGGGCCACGGCCGAGCTCGAGCATGATGTCGACCGGAAGATTGTTCATCGCGCCACCGTCGACCAGCACGTCGCCGTCGTGGAAGACCGGCGGCAGCACGCCGGGAACCGACACCGAGGCGCGCAGCGCCCGCCACAGCTCTCCGCGCCGGTGTACGTGCACGTGCCCGGCCGTGAGATTCGAGGAGACGCAGAAGAACTCGAGCGGCAGGTCCTCGATCGCCAGCTCTGCGAACGCCTCGAAGAGCATGCGGCTCACCTTGCGCCCCGAGACCAGAGACACGAACGGCAACGTGTAGTCGCGCAGCGGCCGACACTCGACGAAGTAGTGCCGGAACCGCTCGGTGAGCTCCTGCACGCTCCAGCGCGCGGCGATGCCGGCGCCGAGAATTGCGCCCATGCTCGTGCCGCCGAGCAGATCGATGGGGATGCCCGCCTCCTGCAGCGCCTTGACCGCGCCGATGTGCGCAAAGCCACGCGCACCGCCGCCGGAGAGCACGAGCCCGACGGCCCGCCCGGTGAGCATGCGGGCGAGGCGCGCGTAGTCCGCCGGGGACTGCACGTGATGGTGGGGAATGTCCGGCAGATTCGCGAGCCAGCGGGCCGCCGCGCCGGTCTCGATGCCGCTGTCGTGCGCCAGAACCAACTCCCAGCGCTGCGGCGTGAGGCTGTGGTCGTGCGGCCAGCGCAGGGCCGCCCAGCTGCCCGCGGGGCTCTCGGCGCGCGCGAGCAGCAGCAGAGCATCGGCCTGCCGCTCGCACAGCTTGGTCCAGCGGTTGGGCGTGGGCTCGGCCACGTACACCACGAAGTCGTTCACCGACTCGATGTTGTTGAACCACTGGCTGGTGTGATTGCCGCCGCGCACGTTCCACACCAGCTCGGTGCGCCCGAACTGGCCGAGCGCCTTGACCAGCGAGGTGGAAAAGCCGGCGAAATCGACTTCCAGGCTCTGCGGCAGAACCGTGAACGTACACGCGCCGCGCACGTGCGCGCGCGGCGGGCTGTCCATGCGCTCGAGACGCTTGACCATCAGCTGCGCGATGCGCCACATCGCTTCCGGCTCGCGCCTGAGCACCTCGTTGAACGCGCGGCTGGAGATGCGCGCCAGCTCGGTGTTCCGTAACGCCACGACGTTCGCGGTGCGCGGATGACCGGAGATCAGCCCCATCTCCCCGACCGTATCGCCGGCGGCCAGCCGGGCAAGGAAGCGGCCCTGCACCCGCCCGCCGGCGGTCAGCACCGCCAGGCTGCCGCTCAAAACGATGTACAGCGCGTCGGCCGGCTCGCCGGCGGAAAACAGCACCGCGCCGCCCGGTAGCGACAACCATTCCGCCGCCGCGGCGATCTCGCCGAGCACAGCAGGGTCCAGCCCGCTGAACAGCGGCATCTCTGCCAACAGGCCCCCGAGCTCCTCGCGCAGGTTCCTGCTGTCCTCGAAGACGCCAGGACTCATCGCGCTTTCTCCGGCAACTTGCTCTCGATTCGATGCAGGCCCTCTAGAGTTCTTCTCCTCCCCGCCGCCCTCTCCCGCCCCGGCATGCGGCGCCCGAGGCGCGAGCCACAGCGGCGAGCGGCGCCACTGCGGCTTGCGCCCGGTAGCCGAAGCCCGCCGGTGTCAATACAGCAGTCTCTGCACTCTTGCGCATTCGTCCTCCCCGCGTGCTGCGGCACGTCTGTGTTTGTTCGCCGGGCGCGCCGCACGCGCTGCGCCCCCGATGACCGCTCCGGCGCGCCGGAGCGGCTACTTTTGCAAAATCGCCGTGACGCCCATGCCGCCGGCCGTGCACACCGAGATCAGGCCACGCCGCGCGGCCGGATCGGCGGCGAGCAGCTTCGCCAGCGTCGCGACGATACGCGTACCGGTGGCCGCGAACGGATGACCGATGGCGAGGCTGCCGCCCTTGACGTTCAGACGCGACCGCTCGATCGCTCCGAGTGGCGCATCGAGACCGAGCGCCTCGCGGCAGAACGAGGACGACTCCCACGCCGCGAGCGTGCACAGCACCTGCGCTGCGAACGCCTCGTGGAGCTCGTAGTAATCGAACTCCTGCAGAGCCAGATTCGCATCGCGCAACATCGCCGGCACCGCGTAGGCGGGCGCCATGAGCAGCCCCTCGTGGCCGCTGGCGAAGTCCACGGCCCACACCTTGCCGTAGGTAAGATAGGCGAGCACCGCAAGCCCGCGCCGCTCGGCCCACTGCTCGGAGGCGAGCAGCACCGCACTTGCCCCGTCGGTGAGCGGCGTACTGTTACCGGCAGTGAGCGTGCCGTTGCGCGCATCGAAGCTTGGGCGCAGGGTCGCGAGCTTCTCGACTGAGGTGTCCGGCCGCAGGTTGTTGTCGGTGCGCAGCCCGAGGAACGGCTCGATGAGATCGTCGTAGAAACCCTCACGCCAGGCCGCTGCGGCCTTCATGTGGCTCTCGTAGGCGAGCTGGTCCTGCGCCGCGCGCGGGATGCGCCAGCGCTGGACCATCAGTTCGGTGCTCTCGCCCATGGACAGCCCGGTGCGCGGCTCGGCCACCTCGGGGAATACCGGCCGGAAATGCCGCGGCCGCAGGCCGAGCCAGGGCGCGAGGCGCTCGCCGGGGCGCTTGCCGCGGTAGCTCGCCAGCAGCAGCCGCTGGTAGGCCCGCGGATAGACCACGGGCGGGTCGCTGATCGTATCGACACCCGCGGCGATGCCGGCGTCGATCTGTCCGAGGGCGATCTTGTTGCCGATGGCGATCGCCGCCTCGAGACTGGTACCGCAGGCGCGCTGCAGATCGAGCCCCGGAGTCTGCGGATCGAGTCCCGAGGAGAGCACGCACTCGCGCGTAAGGTTGTAGTCCCTCGAGTGTTTGATCACGGCGCCCGCCGCGACGTCGCCGAGCCGCACGCCCTGAAGCCCGAAGCGCTCCACCAAGGCACGCAGCACCGCAGTGAGCATCTGCGGATTGCCCACGCTTGCATAGGCGGTATGGGCCCTGGCGAACGGTATGCGGATGCCGCCCACGATGGCGACGCGCCGTACGGCTGAGCCGACGAGCATGATCCCCTCCCGCGGGACGCCCTGCGCCCCGATCCGCCGGCTAGGC
>JAKAYU010000057.1:5846-17914 GCA_021809525.1 Pseudomonadota bacterium
CTATCATGGGCCGCACGCGGGACGCCAAAACGCCTCCGCCGGCAGTGCGGCGCTGCTTCCACGGCCGTCCCCGGCGCGATATTCTGGGTTGTTGCGGCCGACCCGCACGATTTCGAAGGTTGAGCATCCTATGGGCGAATTCACCACTCTCATGGCCCGCGACGGGCACCAGTTCCAAGCCTATCTCGCGGCGCCGGCCGGCAAGGCGCGCGGGGGCGTGGTGGTCATCCAGGAGATCTTCGGGGTCAACCAGCACATCCGCGCCGTCACTGACGGATTCGCCGCGGACGGCTACACGGCCATCGCGCCGTGCATGTTCGACCGGATCCGCCGCGGCATCGAGCTCGGCTACAGCCCGCCCGAAATCGACGAAGGCCGCGGCTACATGCAGGAGCTGCAGCCGGAACAGACGCTGAAGGACCTCGCCGCGGCGATCGCCGTGGTGAAGCACGCCGGAGGCGTGGCCACGGTCGGATACTGCTGGGGCGGAGCGCAGTCCTACCGCGCCGCCTGCCTGCTGAGCATCGACTGCGCGGTGGTGTACTACGGCAACGCGCACGACGCCGGCAGCCCGCCGCGCTGCCCGGTGCTGTATCACTTCGGCAGCGAGGACAAGAGCATTCCGCCGGCGGACGTGGCGCGCATACGCGCCCTGCACCCGGGCGGAATTTTCCACGTGTACGAAGGCGCCGGCCACGGTTTCAACTGCGACCTGCGTCCCTCGTACAACGCCGAAGCAGCGGCGCTGGCGCGCCGGCGCACCCTGGAGTTCCTCGAGCAGCACCTGCAGGGGGACGATGACGATCGGCCGGGCCGGGCCGCGGCATTCTGAGGCGGGCGCGGGGTAGGGACTTGCCGTAGTCCCACTGGTTCTCGCCGCGTTCGCTGCGGTATCTTTGCTCAGATGCGCTACCACAGTTCCCCGGATTTCCACCGCGAAACGACCGAGCGCATCGGCATTCTCGCGGTCAACTTCGGCACGCCGGACTCTCCGACACCGCGCGACGTGCGGCGCTTCCTGGCGCG
Organism: Pseudomonadota bacterium; assembly: GCA_021809525.1. Classification (GTDB taxonomy): domain Bacteria; phylum Pseudomonadota; class Gammaproteobacteria; order Steroidobacterales; family Steroidobacteraceae; genus 13-2-20CM-66-19. The sequence goes on from JAKAYU010000057.1 coordinate 6,873, forward strand.
GATGCTCGGGGATCCGCGGGTGGTGGAGCTGCCGCGGCTGCTGTGGCTGCCGATCCTCTACGGGTTCATCCTGCCGCTGCGGCCGGCGCGGATTGCGCCGAAGTACCGCAAGATCTGGTCGCCACAGGGCTCGCCGCTGCGCGAGCAGTCCGACCGCCTGCGCGGCGCACTCGCCAGCCTGCTCGCGCAGCGGATGATGGCGCCCTTCTCGCTCGAGTTCGCCATGCTATACGGCACCCCGAGCGTGTCCGAGTCGCTGCAGAGGCTGCGCGCCGCGGGCGCGCAGCGCATCGTGGTGCTGCCGCTTTTCCCGCAGTACTGCGGCGCGACCACCGGCGCGGTGTACGACCAGGTCAACGCCGAGCTCGCCGGGTGGCGCTGGCTGCCCGAGCTGCGCTTCATCGCCGAATACCACGATCAGCCGGAGTACATCGAAGCGCTGCGCGAGAGCGTCGTGGCGCACTGGAACGCGCACGGCCGCACCAGCCATCTGCTGATTTCCTTTCACGGCATCCCTGAGCGCTACTTCCATCAGGGCGACCCGTACTTCTGCAAATGCCAGAAGACCGCACGGCTGCTCGCCGAGGAGCTGCTGCTGAAGGAGGGCGAATGGAGCGTCACGTTCCAGTCGCGCTTCGGGCCGGGCGAGTGGCTGCGTCCCTACACCATCGAGACGCTCGCCGGCATGCCGGCACGCGGCATCAAGGACGTCACGGTCATCTGTCCGGGCTTCGCGGTCGACTGTCTGGAAACGCTGGAGGAAATCGACGTCGAGAACCGCGCCGCGTTCATGCGATCCGGCGGCGAGCGATTCGAGTACGTGCCGGCGCTCAACGCCCGCCCCGGGCATGCCGCCCTGCTTGCCGGTCAGATCGCCCGCCACTGCCAGGGCTGGACTCAGGTCGAGCTGGGGCTGCATCCGTCCGCGCTGCCGCGGGACACATCCGTCTAACCCCTCCACATCGCCGGCCGGCTGCTCTAAGCTAGCCAGGTGATGCTACGAAACACGCGCGCCCGCTGGGGTGCGCTCTCCCAATTGTTGCACTGGCTGGTCGCCGCGCTGATCGCCGTACAGGTTGCGCTCGGGCTGGTCGGTGTCGCACTGCCGCTCAGCATGGCGAAGCTCGCGACCCTGGCGCGCCACAAGTCGCTCGGCATCACCATCCTGGCACTGGTGCTGATCCGCCTGCTGTGGCGGCTGTCGCAACCGGCGCCGGCGCTGCCCGCAAACCTCAAGCCGTACGAGCGGCGGCTCGCGCGCCTCACGCACGCCTCGCTCTACGGACTGCTCATTGCCCTGCCGTTGACCGGCTGGATCATGTCCTCGGCGCGGGGGTTCCCGGTCAGCTGGTTCAATCTGCTCCAGTTGCCGAACCTGGTCACGCGCAGCGTGCCGCTCTATCACGCCATGGTGCGCGTGCACATCGCGCTCGCCGTCGCGCTGGGTGTGATCCTGGCGCTGCACGTCGCCGCGGCGATCAAACACCATTTCGTCCTGAAGGACGACACACTGCGTCGCATGCTGCCCGGGACCGCCTCGGCCCGGGCCGAGGCGTCCGAGACCATCAAGGAGTGATCGATGTCCCCTGCCCGCATTGCTCGCCTGATGATCCCGTGGCTGGCGCTGCGCACAGCCGCCATCGCGCATGCCACCCCGGGTCCCGTGTACACGCTGATCGGCGCACACAGCACACTCACCTACACTTTCACGCAGGCCGGCGCGGCCAATCAGGGGCGGTTCAAGAAATTCACGGTACGCTTCGACCCGGACGCAAAGAGGCTCGCCGTGCGTATCGACATGCGCTCGTTCGACACCGGCGATGCGCAGCGCAACAGCATCCTCGGCGGACGGGACTTCTTCGATGTTGCGCGCTATCCGCAGGCGCGTTTCACGGCCACGCGTCTTGAGCGGACATCGAGTGGCTATCTGGCCACCGGGCCACTCACGCTGCGCGGCGTGACCCGGACGGTTGCGGTGCCCTTCACCTGGCGGATCGTCGAGACCGACGGTCGCCGCGTGGGGCTGCTCGAGGGCTCGACCGTGCTCGAACGGCTCGAGTTCGGCGTCGGCCAGGGCGAGTGGCGCGCCACCGAGTGGCTCGGCAATGCGGTCACGGTGCGCTTCGCGCTGCGCATGGCGCCCGTGGCGCGCTGAGCTGTGCTCAGGATGGCTTCGCGCCAAGCTTGGAGGTGCACAGGTCGTAGATCGCGGCGGTGAGCACCCGTACCGCGTGGCAGGTGCTGGCCTCGATACCCTTCAGCGCCGCATCGCGCATGGCGCTCGTCAGCACTGACACCTGCTCGGCCGGCAGATCATCCGGCACGGTGGCGGTCACGCGCACCGCCGGAACGTCCTCGACGATGCGCCGCAGCACCCGATAGAGACAGTTCGCCTTGGCGCGCATCAGCGATTCGTCGTCCCCGAACAGTGCGCCCACGGCCGCCAGCCCCTCGGCCCACTGGGCACGCGCGAGCTCCCAATCCCGTTGCGGACCCAAGGTGACCTGAATGATCTCGCCCACGTGCGCCACTCCCGCCTCCCGCCCCCGCCGGCAAGCACCGGCGGGCGCCCCCGGTTGAGGGTCGCGGCGAGACTAGCCCCGCGGCCTGGCCCGCCGCCAGGGGCCATTTGTGAGCGAAACGTGCATTTTTAGGAGGGTCGCGCGCAGGCTGCCGGGCGGCGCCCGGTGTTACCATGACGCGCGCGCCGGCGCCCCGGGGGCGCGGGGTTCGCCAACACAGGAGAGACTGCCATGCTGATCGTCACCACCGAGAACGTTCCGGGCTACCGGGTCACGGCCGTCAAGGGTCAGGTGTTCGGCGTCGTGGTGCGCAGCCGCGGCCTCGCGGGCAATCTGATGGCGGGGCTGCGCTCGCTCGCCGGCGGGGAGATCTCCGAGTACACGCAGCTGCTCGAAGAGGCGCGCCGCCACGCGGTCGACCGCATGGTCAAGAACGCCACGTTGATGCAGGCCAACGCCGTGGTCATGATGCGCTTCGACTCGTCCGAGATCGGCCAGACCATGAGCGAAATCGTCGCCTACGGCACAGCCGTGCTCATCGAGCCCGCCCCTTGACATTACGCCTCGCGCTCGTGGTGCTCGCCGCGCTGCTCGCCCTGAGCGGGGCGGGTGTGCTGCTCACAGGACACCTGGCGCGGGGTGCGGAGCTGCTCACGCTCGGCGTGTTGGGAATCCTCGGCATCCTCTTCGAGCGCTGGCGCTACCGCAAGCGGCTGCCGCCCGCGGCCCGGTGGGAGCGCACCGGCGAGTGCTTCGAGGATCCCTCCACGGGCGAGCCCATGGAGGTCCTGTACGATCCGGTCACGGGCGAGCGGCGCTACGAGCCGCTGAAGCGCCGCTCGCCGTAACCCGCGCGGCTCGTCCGTCAGCGCCTGCGGCGCGGGGGCGAAGCCGGCCGCCGCCGGGCGCGTGTCACGCGGCGCGCCGCGGCGCGCACAACCGGGCGCTTCGGCGCCGCCTTGGCCTTCCCACGAGAGACCGTGGCGCGACGCTTCGCGGCGCGCGTGGTCTGCTGGCCGCGGCGCTTCGCCGGCAGCGCGCGGCCTCGTTTGGCCGCCACCTTGGTCTTCGGCCGCTTGACCGCCTTGCTCTTCAGGCGGCGGCGCTGCGCCGGCTCCGGCTTGCCGGAGGCGGCCCGTGCCGCCGGACGCTTCGAGTCCGCACGCTTTGCTGCAGCGCTGGCGCGCCGCACGGCTGGCCGCGTGCGCTTGCCGCCACGCTCGGGCGCGGCGCTCGTGGTGCTGGCAGGCCGGGATGCGCGCGCCGCCGGCGGCTTGGCCGGCGCTGCGGCGGCGGAGGTGTCCACGCCGCGCAGCTGATCGAGGATGGCGGGGTTCTCCAGCGTGGAGACGTCCTGCGCAATGTCTTCCCCGCGTGCGATCGAGCGCAGCAGGCGGCGCATGATCTTGCCCGAGCGGGTCTTCGGCAGGTTGTCCGCGAAGCGGATCTCATCCGGCTTGGCGATCGGCCCGAGCTGCTGTCCGACCCACTCGCGCAGCTGCTGCGCCAGATGGGCCGTGTCCTTGGGGCGTGCACCGCGGCAGACCACGTAGGCAAACACCGACTCGCCCTTGACCTCGTGCGGCCTGCCGACGACCGCCGCCTCGGCGACCCGCGGGTGCGCGACGAGGGCCGACTCGATCTCCATCGTGCCGAGCCGGTGACCGGCGACGTTCAACACATCATCGATCCGCCCCATGATCCAGAAGTAGCCGTCCTTGTCGCGATGGGCGCTGTCGCCGGCGACATAATAGCGATTGTGGAATTTCTCCCAATACGCGGCCAGATAGCGATCGTTGTTGCGCCAGATGGTGCGCAGCATCGACGGCCAGGGCTTCTTGATGACCAGATAGCCCCCGGCGTCCGCTCGGGTCACCGGCTTGCCGTGCTCGTCCACGATGTCCGCCTCGATGCCCGGCAGCGGCAGGGTGCACGAGCCAGGCTTGGTGGGGGTGATCCCGGGCAGGGGCGAGATCATGATGGCGCCGGTCTCCGTCTGCCACCAAGTGTCCACGATGGGGCAGCGCCCGCCCCCGATCGTTCGGTAGTACCAGATCCACGCTTCCGGATTGATCGGCTCGCCGACGCTGCCGAGCAGACGCAGGCGCGACAGGTCGTAGCGCGCCGGCACCTGGTCGCCGAGCTTCATCAGGGCGCGGATCGCCGTGGGCGCGGTGTAGAACACGCTCACACCATGATCCTGACAGATCTTCCAGAAGCGTCCGCCGTCGGGATAGGTCGGCGCGCCCTCGTACATCACCACGGTCGCCCCCGCGGCAAGCGGGCCGTAGGCGAGATAAGTGTGCCCGGTGACCCAGCCGGCATCCGCGGTGCACCAGAACACATCGTCCTCGCGCAGGTCGAACACCCACTGGGTCGTCAGTTTCGCGCCGAGCAGGAAACCGGCGCTCGCGTGCTGGACGCCCTTGGGCTTGCCCGTGGAGCCCGAGGTGTACAAGAGATAGAGCGGATGCTCGGCGTCGACCCACTCCGGCTCGCATGCGCTCTCGTGCCCCGCGAGCACCTCGTGCCACCACAGATCGCGGCCCGGCTCCATGGCGATCGGCCGGCCGGTGCGCTTCAGGACGATGACGTGTTTGATGCTCGGGCAGCCCGCAGCCAGCGCCTTGTCGGCCGCCGCCTTCAACTCGATCGCATGGCCGCCGCGCCAGCCGCCGTCGGCGGTAATCAGCACTTTGGCCCCGGTGTCTTCGATCCGCTCCTTCAGCGCCGGCGCCGAGAAGCCGCCGAATACCACCGAATGGATCGCACCGATCCGGTTGCACGCGTGCATGGCCACGATGATCTCGGGCACGAGCGGCATGTAGATGGCGACGCGGTCGCCGTGCTGCACACCGAGCGCCTTCAGCGCATTGGCGAAGCGGCACACCTCGGCGTGCAGCTCCTGATAGCTGATGCGCCGCACGTCGCCCGGCTCGCCCTCGAAGATGATCGCCGGCTTGTGACCGCGCTCAGCGAGGTGCACGTCCAGACAATTGAACGACACGTTGAGCTGCCCGTCGGTGAACCAGCGGTAGTTCGGCGCCGCGTCCTCCTCGAGCGTCACGGTGAAGGGCTTGTGCCAGACGATCTCCTGGCGCGCCAGCTGTGCCCAGAAACCCGTGTAGTCGGACTCCGCGTGCCGCCGCAAGCTCTCGAGATCCGCCGCCTTCAGCCGCGAGCGCGCAGTGAACTGCGCGGGCGGCTGGAATGTGCGCTCTTCTTGCAGGACGGACTCGATGTTCTTGCTCGCCATGGTAGCCCCCTAGGGTTCCTGTCTCTGAGCGCCGAGCATAGCCGAAGCGCGCGGGAAATCATGCCAGACCAATGCCGCCCGCCGCGCGCGGCGCCCCGCCGCTGTCTGCGGCGAGCGCCGCGAGGCGCTCGCCCTGGCGGCGCAGCAGCGGGCCGAAGCCGAGGCGGTCATACAGCGCTGCGAGTGCCGCGAGATCCGGCACGCGCGGGCGCAGGTCCGCCGGGCTCGCCTCGAGCGGCATGTCGCACACGATGCGCGTCAAGCGCCGCGCCAGATACACCGCGTCGCGGTGCTCGCGCAGCCGCTCGCGCAGCTCCCGCCCGCCGCGCAGGCCGAGCGCGGGCACCCGGCCGAGACCGGCATACAGCTCATCGATGGAGCCGAAGGCGCGCATCAGCGCCGCGGCAGTCTTCGGACCGACTCCCGGGACGCCGGGAATGTTGTCCGAGGTATCGCCGGTGAGCGCCAGGTAATCGGCGAACCGCTCGGGCGCCACCCCGAAGTGCCGCTCGACGTCGCGGTAGCCGAGCTGGCCGCGCGCGCCGAAGTCCCAGTACAGATCCCCGTCGCGCACCAGCTGGGCGAGGTCCTTGTCGCGGGTGATGAACGCCGAGTGCACGGCATGGCGGCGCATCTGCTCGGCGAGCGTGCCGATGAGGTCGTCGGCCTCATAGTGCGGATCGACGTACACCGCGAGCCCGAGTCGCGCGCACAGCTCCCGGCAGTAATCGAACTGCGCCGCCAGATCCGGCGGCGCCGGCTCGCGATTGGCCTTGTAGGGCGGATAGATCTCGTTGCGGTACGAGGTGGCGAGGCGCCGATCGAAGGCCACCGCCACGTACTGCGGGCGGGTCCGCTCAAGCAGGTCGCCGAGAAAGCGCGCAAACCCGAACACGGCGTGCACCGGCCGCCGCTCGGCATCGAGCATCTCGGGCAGCGGGGAATAGTAGGCGCGAAAGACGTAGACCGAGGCGTCGATGAGATACAGCAAAATACGCGATTCCGTGTCGTGCGCGGCCGCCGCCCCGGCGGGCGGATCAGCTCAACCAGCGCTGGATGCGGTCATGCAGGGGGCTTGAGCGCGGGAAGTGCGCCAGCAGGTATTGCATCTGATCGGCAAGCACGCGCCGTCCCTTGAGGAAGACGTACTCGGCATAGGTCGGAGTGAACGGCACGGCGATGAGCTGCATCTTGGCCTGCTCCGGGGTGCGCGAGGCCTTCTGATTGTTGCAGCGCCGGCACGCGGTCACCACGTTGGTCCAGGTATCGATCCCGCCCTGGCTGAACGGCCGGATGTGATCGCGCGAGAGTTCGCGGGTCGGGAACCGCACGCCGCAGTACATGCAGATGTGCGCATCGCGCCGGAACAACGTCTGGTTGTTCAGCGGCGGCAGGTAATCATGGCGTGTGGTGCCGGGATTGCCGGTGTGCCCGATCGTGGCGACGATGGAATTGATCTCGAGCACGGTCCGCCGGCCAGTCAGGGCATTCACCCCCCCGAACAGCGTGTACAGGCGGCTGCCGCAGGTATAGGCGACCTGTTCCTGGGTGTAGAGCCGGGCCGCCTCCTTGTAATCGATCCACTCGAGCGGCATGCCCGAGACATCCGTGCGCAGCACAAGCTGGGAGAGCCCGCGCACCGTCCCCGCCGGGGCGATCCGCAGGTCATCGCTCGAACCGCGATCGGCCCGCTCGAAGTCTATGCCCATCATGGCCAGTTTAAGATAAGGCAAGAATATGCTTGAGTTCAATGCGGCACCGTGTAGGGTAGAGTGCAAAATGACCGAAAGCCGGTGTGCCGGGCGCACGCCGGTTCCGAAGGGGCCATAGATGACAATCACAATCGGTGCGCTGCGCGAGAGTGCCGAGGGCGAGAAGCGCGTCAGTCTGGTGCCCGAAGTGGCCGAGAAGTTCATGCGTGCGGGGGCTGCCGTGGTGCTGGAGCGCGGGGCTGGGGAGCGTGCGCAGTTTGCCGATGGGGCGTATCGGGGTGTGGAGTGGTCGGATGCGGCCGGTGTGTTGGGGCGCGCGCAGGTTCTGCTGACGGTGCAGCCGCTGGGTGTGGAGCGGATCAGGCAGCTGAAGGCTGGCACGGTGGTGGTGGGTTTTTTGCAGCCCTATGCGCGCCGGGAGGAGGTGCTGGCGCTGCGCGATGGGGGGATTACGAGTTTTGCGATGGAGCTGGTGCCGCGGATCTCGCGTGCGCAGTCGATGGATGCGCTGTCCTCGCAGGCCTCGATTGCCGGGTACAAGGCGGTGCTGATAGCGGCCAATGAGCTGGCGAAGTTTCTGCCGATGCTGACCACGGCGGCCGGCACGATTCGCCCGGCGCAGGTTCTGGTGATCGGGGCTGGGGTAGCTGGGCTGCAGGCGATTGCCACGGCGCGGCGGCTGGGTGCGGTGGTGGAGGCGTACGACGTGCGCGCTGCCACGCGCGAGCAGGTGAAGTCCCTGGGCGCGAAGTTCCTCGAGACGGGGGTGAGCGCCGAGGGGTCTGGGGGGTATGCGCGCGAGCTGACCGAGCAGGAGAAGCGGCGCCAGCAGGAGGTGCTTGATGCGCGCATTGGCGCGGCCGATGCGCTGATCAGCACCGCGGCGGTGCCGGGGCGTGCGGCGCCGAAGATCATTTTGCGCGGGGCGATTGAGCGGATGCGGCCGGGCTCGGTGGTGGTGGACATTGCTGCCGAGCAGGGTGGCAACTGCGAGCTGACGCGCCCGGGGCAGACGGTTGTGCACCAGGGGGTGCGGGTGATCGGGCCGGTGAACCTGGCGGCCGAGCTTGCCTACAACGCCAGCGAGATGTACGCGCGCAACCTGCTGAACTTTCTCTCCCCGGCGCTCAAGGCAGGGGAGCTGGCGATCGACTGGCAGGATGAGGTGTTCGCCCAGGCGTGTCTGACGCACGGCGGGCAGATCCGTCACGAGCCGACACGGCAGGCGGTCGCGGGCTGAGGCAGCCGAGAGAGAGACGACACAGAGGGGGCAGAGCGGTCATGACCGGAATCGTTGCGCTTTACATTTTCATGCTCGCGGCCTTCACCGGCTACGAGGTCATCTCGCGCGTGCCGGTGATACTGCACACCCCGCTGATGTCCGGCTCGAACTTCGTGCACGGGATCGTGCTGGTCGGGGCGATGGTGGCGCTCGGGCAGGCGCACACGCCCCTTGAGAAGAGCATTGGGTTCATCGGGGTGCTGCTGGCGGCGGGCAACGCGGTCGGCGGCTACGTGGTGACCGAGCGGATGCTGCGGATGTTCAAGTCGAGCAAGGCGCGCAGCGGCGCGCCCGGGGAGCGCTAGGATGGCCGTTGTGCCGGGGGGGCTGTTGGGCGCCCGCACGCTGATCCAGGCGAGCTACTTTCTCACCGCGGTGCTGTTCATCACGGGGCTGAAGCGCATGAGCTCCCCGCTGAGCGCGCGCAGCGGCATCGTGTGGGCGGGTGCGGGGATGCTGGTGGCGACGCTGGTGACCTTGGCCTACCCAGGCATGAGCAACTACCCGCTGATCGGGGCGGCGATCGTGCTCGGTGGGGTGCTTGCCTGGTGGAGCGGCAAGCGCGTGGCGATGACCGACATGCCGCAGATGATTGCGCTGTACAACGGGATGGGCGGAGGGGCTGCCGCCTCGATTGCCGCGGTGGAGCTGTACCGCGGGGGCGGGGGCTCGCAGGTCGGCACCGCCCTTGCGGTGGCCGGTGGGCTGATCGGGGCGGTCTCCTTCAGCGGCAGTGCGATCGCCTTTGGCAAGCTGCAGGGGCTGATCCGGCGCAGCATCCGCTTTCGCGGCCAGCAGTTCGTGAGCGTGCTGCTGCTGGCCGGGGCGCTGCTGGCCGGGGCGCTTGAGGTGCTCCACGGGGGCGCTGCGGGCTACGTCACCGGGCTGCTGGGGCTGGCGCTGCTGCTGGGGCTGGCGATGACCCTGCCGATCGGCGGGGCGGACATGCCGGTGGTGATCTCGCTGTACAACGCGCTCACGGGGCTTGCGGTGGGCTTTGAGGGCTTTGCGCTGCACAACGCTGCGATGATCATCGCCGGCACGGTGGTCGGCTCGGCCGGCACGTTGCTGACGCAGCTGATGGCCCGGGCGATGAACCGCTCCCTCGGCAACGTGCTGTTCTCGGGGTTCGGGGAAGCCCCCGGGGCGAGCACCGGGCCGCTCAGCGGCAGCTTAAAGCCCATCGAGGCCGCCGACGTCGGGGTGATGCTCGCCTTTGCGCACAAGGTGATCGTGGTGCCCGGCTACGGCATGGCGGTCGCGCAGGCGCAGCACAAGATCTGGGAGCTCTGCCAGCTGCTGATCGAGCGCGGGGTGATGGTGCGCTTTGCGATCCATCCGGTCGCCGGGCGCATGCCCGGGCACATGAACGTGCTGCTCGCCGAGGCCGGCGTGCCCTACGATCTGATCGGGGATCTGGAGCAGATCAACGCCGAGTTCGACACCGCCGATGTGGCGCTGATCATCGGCGCGAACGACGTGGTCAATCCGGTGGCGCGCACCGAGAAGTCCAGCCCCATCTACGGCATGCCGATCCTCAACGCCGACCGCGCCAAGAACGTCATCGTCATCAAGCGCGGCCAGGGCGCGGGGTTCTCCGGCATCGAGAACGCGCTGTTCTATCTGGACAACACCCGCATGCTCTACGGCGATGCCCAGAAAGTCGGCGCCGAACTCATCCAGGCCGTCAAGGCCCTCGGCTGAACCCCCGCCTACGGGCGGTGCGGGGGCCCGCCGGGCGGCAGGACGCGCGGTGCGCCGCCCATGCCGGGCATGCGCCCCATACCGGGCATGGCGCCGAAACGTCTCGGACCGAAGCGCGGCATGCCCTGCAAGCGCTGCAGCTGGCGCATCTGCTGGCGCTGCATCTGCCGCATCATCCGCTGCTGCCTCATGCGCTGCTCGGCATGCTCGATCATCGTCTGCCGTTCGGCGGGCGTGGCGTTGTGCCAGCGCTCACGCAGCATCCGCCGCCGCCACACCGGCAGGCGCTCGAAGGCGTGAAAACTGCGCCGGATCGCCTCGCGCTGGCGGGCCGGAAGCGCCTGGAACTGCCGCCAGCGACGGCGCAGCAGCGCGCGCTGGTGGGGCGACATGCGGCGCCATTGGTGAAAACGCTGCTGCGCCTTGCGCCGCTCGGCCGAGCTCATGCGCAGCCAGATCCGGCTGCCGCGCGCGAGCGCGCGCTGCCGGGCCGGCGGCAACTGCGCCCACCGTGCGCGCAGTTGGCCGAGCAGCCGCTGCTGCGCGGAGGACAGCGCCGACCAGGG
>JAKAYU010000058.1:0-12459 GCA_021809525.1 Pseudomonadota bacterium
GGCATGGGCGGTATGGGTGCGCTGCTGACGCAACCGGCCGGCATCGCCGCCTGGGCCGCCGGATTCCGTGCGGCAAGCAACGGGCCCTTTCAAATCAATCTCTGGATTCCGGATCCCCCGCCTCGACGGGATCCCGTGGCCGAGGCGCGACTGCGAGACTTTCTCGGCCAATGGGGGCCGGCCGTTCCGCCTGAGGCGGGCGATGCCACGCCGCCTGATTTCGCGGCGCAGTGCGCGGCGCTACTCGAGGCAAAGCCCTTGGCTGCGTCGTCGATCATGGGCCTGTTTCCAGCGGAATTCGTCGGCGGACTCAAAGCTCGCCGAATTGCCTGGTTCGCCTGCGCGACAACGCTCCCAGAAGCGCTGGCGGCGGAAGCAGCCGGCGCAGATGCGATCGTCGCACAGGGGTTCGAGGCCGGCGGCCACCGCGGCAGCTTCGATGCGAGCAAAGTGGAGCAAGGGAGCGTCGGTCTCTTCGCGCTGCTGCCGAGGCTCGCGGACCATCTCTCGATCCCGATTATCGCAACCGGCGGGATAGCCGACGGCCGCGGCCTTGCGGCCGCCCTGCTCCTCGGCGCGAGCGCCGTACAGATTGGAACTGCCTTTCTGCGCTGCCTGGAGGCGCAGACGAACACGGCGTGGGCCGATGCGCTGGTCAGTCTCGAACCGGAAGGCACGACACTCACCCGCGCGTTCTCTGGGAGAGCGGGGCGAGCAATCCGCACGGACTACGTGCACGCAGCGGCAGATCCAGGGGCCCCATCGCCCGCCCCGTATCCAGTCCAACGCGGTCTCACGGCGCCAATGCGCGCCGCAGCGGCGGCCTCGCAGGATATTCAGCGGATGCAAGCCTGGGCAGGTCAATCCGCAGGGCTGGTGCGGGCGGAGCCGGCCGGCGACACGGTGCGTCGCATCTGGGCAGAGGCGCTATCATTGTTTGGACATTCTTGAGCGCCGCAAGACAGCTCGCGCAGGCGCGTCGAGTTCGTCGACCGCCGGCTAACGAAAGTCGGAGACTCGCGAGGTGGCAACGCTCGCAGGCACGAAGCCGACGCGTCCGAGGCTTGCCGAGTGCCCCCAAATCCACTCAAGGCAGGAAATGTTCTAATGCCCAACCCTCCGAAAGGCGGAACAGCGGAAAAGGAATTGGAGTGCGCGGATACGATTAACCGCAGCGCCGCACGGGTCGCGATCGTCACCGGCGCGGGACGCGGTCTCGGCCGGGCAATGGCGCTCGGCCTGACGCGCTCTGGTATACGGGTGGTGGCGACGGCCGCCCGCGAGCGCGCCGAGATCGAGGCGCTCACGGCCGAGGTGGGCGAACGCATGGTCCTTCCCGTCCTCGCCGATGTCACCCGCGAAGCCGATGCGGAACGCGTGGTGGCAGCCACTCTGGAGCAATTCGGCCGCGTGGACATCCTGGTGAATAACGCCGGTCGCGGCATGAAATACGTCCGTGAGACCTTCATGACCGAGCCGACCCGATTCTGGGAGGTCGAGCCCGAGACCTGGCGGATGGTGATCGACACCAACGTCAACGGTCCGTTCCTGATGGCCCGTGCCGCGACGCCGCACATGGTGCGCGCGGGGTGGGGACGAATCGTGAATATCTCGATGAACCGTTCGACCATGCGCCGCGCTGGCTTCTCGCCGTATGGCCCATCGAAGGCGGCCCTGGAGTCCGAGACCGCCATCTGGGCGCAGGACCTCGCCGGCACCGGCGTCACAGTCAACGCCCTGCTGCCGGGCGGCGCCACCCTCACCGGCATGATTCCCGACACCTTTCCGGTAAACGCCCGGAGCACTCTCCTCGACCCCCGAGTCATGGTGCCACCGCTTCTCTGGCTGGTGTCCGAGGAGACGAACGCCATCACCGGTTGCCGTGTGACCGCCAATCGGTGGGAGGATGCCAATCCGCTCGGGGCAACAGAAAGCGCCGGTTGGGGCAGTGAGCCGGCCCCTCAGCCGGCTTCCTGAGCGGCGCCGGGTCTCGATACGATCGAGACGCGGATTCGACAGAGAGAAACTCCCTATCGCCGCTCACAGGAATCCGCGACGGCCCACTGAGACCGCGAGAGCGTCACCCGACTCCGGGTGCACCGGAGCCGGGCGATACGAACCATCAAAGCAGTCCGCGCTCAGCAAAGCTGAGGCACCCAGCGCCCGCCACAACGAGGTGGTCAAGCACCCGGATGTCGACGAGCTGCAGCGCGTCCTTCAGTCTCCGGGTGATCAGCTCGTCCGCCGGGCTCGGCTCCGCGACGCCGCTCGGATGATTGTGCACCAGGACGCACGCGGCGGCATTATGCCGGAGGGCTTCCTTCACCACTTCCCGCGGATGGACGCCTGCGGCATCGATCGTGCCGCGGAAGAGCTCTTGGCATTCGATCACGCGATGCCGGTTATCGAGGTAGATGATGCTGAAGACTTCGTGCTGCAGCTCTCCAAAGCGCAGGACCAGGTAGTCCCGAGCTGCAGCCGGCGAAGCGAGAGAAGCGCCGCGTCGCATGCTATTCGCGATGCAGGCGCGGGCAGAGTTGATGATTTCCTCGGCCGTCGCTTGCCGCACGAGGCCGAGTTGATGATCGTGAATGAGAAGCGAATTGCGCGTGCTCATGAGCGAGCTCCGTCGTGATCTCGGGCGGGATTGCCCGAGGACGAAGCGACACGCCGCAGCGCAGCTGTCAGGGCCGCCGGAGGTCTGCCGAGGGCGAGCGCGGGTGCCTCCCGCGCAAGGCCTTGACAGCCAGATCGGCGTGATACACTGACACGACACAGGCAAGCCTGCCCTCCCCCATTTCTGGCTCCGGGATCTCCACTCCTGCTTCCGCGGGAGCGTGCGCGCAGCACAACTCCTCAGAGCGTCCGCCAATAGACCGAGGCGACCGCATCTCCGCCGCCGGCCATGCGATATTTCGTTTGGCAAAGCCAGCGGCCGCACCGCGCCGGCGGCATCCTTCAATCACGACAGGCGACACCTTGGTGTCGCCACTGGCTACGACGTCGATCCGCGGAGTCTGTGCAGGCGAGGCGGTCCTTTCAATGCCCCGGCGCCGAGACACATCGAAAGATAAACTGCGACCTCAATTAGAAGCCGTCACAAATCCGATCGGCCGCCGCTGGGTGCCTTTTGCATCGAGTTCTTCGACGAGCCATTCAACGAGGAGCACCGGATCGTCGACACCGAGCAATCGCTGCTTGCGGCGCACCGTCGCAAAATCCCCTACCGTCAGCCCGTCGGGTAGCTGATACGGCGAAGCTGTTCCGAAGAATCGCTCGAACGCAACCGCCGCCTGAGAAGGCCGAAGGGGCTTGAACTTCAGTTTCAGGGTGAAGCGGCGCAGCGATGCCTGGTCCAGTCGCTCCATCAGGTTGGTGGTGCACACGAACGGCAATGGATGCGTTTCCATCCAGGTCAGCATCTCGTTGACCTGTGTCACCTCCCAGCTGCGCAGCGCCTCACGCCGCTCGGACAACAAGGAGTCCGCCTCGTCGATCACCAGCATGGCCCGGCGGGTCCGTGCGGCCTGGAAGGCCGCGGCAATGTTCCTTTCGCTTCCGCCCACCCACATCGAGAGCAGGTCGCTCGCGCGCTGCGGCAGGACCTCCAGGCCCATACGGCCGGCCAGGTAGCGCACGAACTCCGATTTGCCGGTCCCGGGTGGCCCCGACACACACAGCGACCAGCGCCGGGAGGTCTCAGGGAGTGCCAGCCGGTTGGAGAGTTCTACCAAGTCGACCTCACAGTCCACGAGCGCCGGATCAAAGTCAGCGCCGTCGCGCTCACAGGTGGACGGGACGATTCCCAGCAGTGGAGCGATCCCGCCGATCGCCTGCTCGACGGCCGCCTCGCCTTTGCCGGTCAGCTTGGCCACCCGAGCGGCATTGGCGGCAAGCGCGGCCGGTACGGCGTGCTGGTCCGCGAGCCGCTCGAGCGCGGGCGGCGGAAGGTCGAGCCCTGTCTCCCGCAGCACGCGCTGCCAGATGCCCCGGCGCGCCGTGCGGCCCGGCGTCTTGACCTCTATGACGAGCGTCATGCGCCGCAGCACGGCCGGATCGAGATCGCTCACGTCATTGCAGGCCCAGATGACCGGCACGGGATTTCGTTCGATCAGGCGATTGAGATACACCTTCGAGCCATCGAGGCCCCGCCCGGGATACTGCGGGATGCCCTCTGTCTCCGATGCCAGAACGTCCTCCGCCTCATCGAACAGCAGAATGCCTCCCCGGCTCTTTTCGAGCAGCCGCTGCGCAAGCCGAAGCGCCGCGAGCCGCTCACTGCGGCTCGGCTCCCCGTCCTCCTCGTCCGTTTCACCCACGGACCAGATGCGCGGGCCCACCCGCGCTGCGAGCACTTTGGCGAATTCCGTCTTGCCGGTTCCGACCGGCCCATGCAGCAGCACATTGATGCCCGCCGCCTTCGTCGTGATCGCCCCGGTGAGCATCTCTGCCGCGAGATCCATGATTCCGCCCAAGTGCGCAAAGTCTTCCCAGGCGAGCGGCGTTGTCTGCGGATCCCCGAGCAACGCGGCTCCCCATTGATCCGCTGAAGCGCAGTCCCGGTGCATTCCCCGGCGCAACGGCGGCGCCAACTGAATGCAGCCACTGCGGCCCGCGAGCTCATCGTTCAGGGGATGGAATTCATCCTCCTTGAGACAGATCAGGCCGCTGTCAATGAGCCGGCCGCCCGGGGAGAGACGAGCGCGCACCGCCGGCCGCTCCATCGCAAGCAGCGCCGCCACGGCATCCGCTGGAGAGCGAAGCCTGAGGAGCACCGCATCAGCGAAGGCCTGCAGCTCCGGATTGCACTCGTACCGCAGCAGCAACCGTAGGATTTCGGCCTCGAGGTCATCGAAACCGAATTGCTCCCGCGCAAAGCCCGCGTTCACCTCGATGCGTTCATCGCTCACGGCAGGGACGGTGTATTTCCTGAGCACGGCCCGAAGTGCGCGGCGCTGGCGTGCGCGGCTGACGCCGCCCTCGGTTGCATCGCCTGCTGCCTGCGGAGTGCGCGCCTCTTCGAGCTCCTGCTCCCATTCCGATTCGAGCGCAGGGTCAAGAGCGTCCCCATCCTCCACTCTTCCACCCTGCAGCCGCTCGAGCCGGGAAAGAATCACCGACTCCAGGGTCACCGCCAGGGGGCTGCGAGCGCAGTTGCCCACATACCAGCCGAGCTGATGGCCCTGTGCATCCGCAATCTCCGTGCCGCAATCGGATCGGGCCGTGCTTTTAGTCTTGCGCGTCATCTGCCACCTCATCCTGTCGTGCGGCGCCCCGGGCACTGACGCTCACTTTGCCGCGCACAGCAGCAGTCCCAGACGCAGCATAGAAGGCGACACGCGGGGGATATTGGCCGACCACTCCGTTGCTCATGTCTCGGTCCTCGGGTGGTATTCGGAAGATCGCAGGCCAAAGGTCCACGCCACCGCTTCGGACGCTGTCTTGAGGTGTGGCGGAACCCGCAGGAGATACGTCCGGACACTGCCATCGGGCTCCGGAGTCGCATTCACCACCTCGACCATGACGAGGTCTGTATCTTCGGAGCGTCTCTTACGCCAGAGTTTTCCCCGCCCATCCTGATGCACGAGCGTGGCGCCGGAGTCCTTGAGATAGCGGGCGTACCCGTAGAGCCCGATCAGCACGCGCCGCACCTCGACGTTGTGCTCACCCTCGATGCGCTCGACGCTGATCCGCTCTGGATGCAGAACACAGTCCTCCTCGACCCACACGCCATGAATGACACACAGCGCAAATCCGTCCCCGTACTCGAGCGCAGGACCGCACTCGTTGTGCAGCCGGCCGTGCGCATCGAGCTTCAGGACGCGGGGCCGATCGGCCGCGAACACCATCCCGTCGCACTCGAACCACCAGTGCGTCTCACGGCACTGCGCGAGCCACAACCGCAACAGCCATCGCTCCTCGGGGGCGTACGGCACTCCGATTCGACCGCAAAAGTCATAGAACACCGCCGAGGCGCACCACCAGGTTCCCATGCACTCGCCCACCGGCCCCCAGCCGTCGCAGTACGGGCGACCCGGCGCCGCCTGCAGGGCCGGCATCTGAATTCCAGCCTCCATTTCCCGGAGCAGCGCCTCCTGGCGGCGGATCGTGAGCAGCTGGCGCTCGCGCGCGTCTCGATGGGTCTTGCGGCGCCGGGCGGGTGCGCCTCGTCCAAATCCGCGGCGAAGATCGATCCGCGGCTGCAGAGTCTCTTCGAGCTGCAGCATGACCCGGGACCATACATGCGAGCGGAGTTGCGACCAGAGCGCTTCGCGCAGCGCGGATTCGAGGCGGACCCGGGCTGAGAACTCGATCCGCCGATCGAGCCGCGCATCCAAATGCGTACTCAGCCGATCCCACACTTGTGCCCACACCTGGGGCGGACCCGACACCTCAAGGGGCCCGCGGAACCAGGCCCCGGTGCCCTTGGGAGGGAAGCACGTCAGTCTACGGAACGTCCTGTCGCCGAGTTGTTCGCGCAGTTGTGTGCGCAGTTGTGCGCGCAATGTCTCCTCCCGCCCGGGATCCTCAGAGAGCGAACGCTTGGACCACCTCCCGCTCCCTGCACACAATATCCGGCCGGCACGCACGCAGAGCTCCGGGGACGGGAAAAAGAGCACCGTCGGGGTGGGACGGCCCACCGCCGCGTACAGAGCCCGTATGGCATCGGCGGCACGCTGTTGATCGAGCGGCTGCACGGAACGTCCGCAGTCGAGCCAGAAGGTAACCTCAGCCTCCATTTGAGCGGTCTGCTCGTCGGTCATGACCTTGATCTCTTCCATCTCAATCGGCCACCGCGATCGGCTCTTCCGCATCCGTCCATTCCCGTTGCCGCACCACCCGGTACGCCCCCGGGGGAATTGCGATCCGCTCATGCTCCTCGTGGACGAGAGTGGCCGTCTCACGCACCTCGAGGAAGACCTCCTGATTTACCGCACGCAGCATCCGCACCCCTGATTCATGCAGCGCATGTGCGTGGCCGGTACGCTCGCCGTAGGCGAGTACGAGCCGACCCGAGGCCTCTCGCGGCACATCATGTGCATCGGCCCGAATCCCCTGCACCGCAATCAACATCACATCGCCCTGACGGATCATCCACGGCGTTCTCTTGTGCATCACGTTCTCCCCGTCTATTGCTCTCGTCGGTATCCCAGCTATCCGCTGCGCGGTCGAGGCTAATGCGTCGCACGGTGCGCACGCCCACGGCTGCGTCACGGGGGCACGATAGCGAAGGGGTGCGACAGGATCTGTCGCACCCAGCCCATACGCTGCTACCATGATCTCGGGGCGTACTCTTTCGGAAAGGCGCATGGGCGATGCAATCCTTCGCAATCTGACGCTGCTGCGGGCCATTCCCCGCCATCCGCTGAAGCGCGATGTCGCGAGCCTGCACCATGCGCTTGAGACCGCCGGATACCGAATTACGCGCCGGCAGGTCCAGCGCGATCTCGGGCGGCTATCCGGGATCTTCGCGATCCGACCCGATGTGGAAGAGCGGGGTCATGCCCGCGGGTGGTCATGGGATCGCAACGCCGCGCTGCTCGATCTGCCCGGCATGGATCCGAGGACCGCATTGATGCTGAAACTGGTGCAGCAGTTCGTGCCACAACTGCTGCCGCCCACCGTGAGCGATGCACTTCAGCCCTATTTCCGGAAGGCCGAGGACACATTGAGAAGCGGCGCCGACACAGGGTTCGGCCGATGGACCGATTGCGTGCGGGTCGTGCCGCGTGAGATGCCCCTCCTCGCCCCGAAACTCGACCCCGCAGTGGCTCGCGTGGCATACGATGCCCTACTCCAGGGCAAGCGTTTCCGTGCGCGCTACGCGAGCCGCAGTGCGAACGGGAAGGAACATGCAGATGTCGAGATCAATCCGCTTGGCCTCGTGGTGCGCGGCAACCTCATCTACCTCGTATGCACGTTCTGGACCTACACGGACGTGCGTCAGATCCCGCTCCATCGGATCCGAAGTGCAGCAGCACTCGACACGCCGGTCTCCCGCCCGGAGGGATTCGATCTCGACGACTATATCCGCAGCGGCGTATTGCAGTATCCGAACGGGGAAGCCACCGGTGAATCCATCGCGCTCAAAGTGATCTTCGACGGCAGGGTCGCGGCACACCTGGCGGAAACCCCGCTCAGCACCGACCAGAGAATCGAGCCACACAACGACGATGAAGTCCTCGTCACCGCCACCGTTCAGGACACCCAGCAGCTCGAGTGGTGGCTGCGTGCCTTCGGCGATGCCGCCGAAGTCCTCGCACCCAAAGCACTGCGCAACCGCCTGAAAACCACCCTGACCCATGCCGCCAAGCGCTATCGGACACGAGCCCGGAGGCCCTAGATGCGCATCCTCTCCAAATCGAAACTGATGGACTTCCGGCAGTGCCCGAAGAAACTCTGGCTGAGTATCCACCGGCCGGAGCTCGCCGAAGTGACCGATGCTGCACCGGGACGCATCAAAGTGGGCTATCAGGTCGGCGAAGTCGCGCGCCAGCTGTACGATTCGGCCGGCAATGCCTCACGCATCGACATCGAGACCGATGGATACGACGGCGCCTTTGCGCGTACCCAAGCCCTTCTGCGCCATGATCATCCGATTTTCGAAGGCGGTTTTCAGGCATCGGGTGCCATCGCATTTGCGGACATCCTGCTCCCGGTCACATCGCGAAGACAACGGTCCTGGCGAATGGTGGAGATCAAGTCCGCCGCGAGTGTTAAGGATTACCATCTCGAAGATGCCGCCATCCAAACGTGCATCGCCCGCTCCAGTGGCCTAGCACTGGCAGGCGTCTCCATCGCACACATCGACAGCCAGTGGACCTATCCGGGAGACGGTGACTACCAGGGGCTCTTGATCGAGCGCGACGTCACTGACGAGGTTCTACCGCTGCATGAAGAGGTGCGCGGCTGGATCGCAGACGCCCACTCACTCGTCAAAAAGCGGCGGGAGCCGGCAATCGCGACCGGATCTCATTGCAATCAGCCCTTTGCCTGCCCGTTCTTCGAACATTGCCGAAAGCAGGAGCCGCACGCCGAGCAGCCCCTCTCCTGGCTCCCCGGTGTGCGCACCAAGACCTTGAAATCGTATATCGAGGAGCATCCGGCAGGTGAACTGCGGGATGTCCCGGACACCTTTCTGAATGACTTGCAGAAGCGGGTCAAGACGGCGACCCTCACCGGCCGGCCATACTTTGACCAGGCCGGCGCCGCCCAGGCGCTGCGCGGTTACCGTCCACCTGCATACTTCATGGACTTCGAGACGATTCTATTTGCAGTGCCGCTCTGGAAGGGAACCCGGCCCTATCAGCAGATTCCGTTCCAATTCAGCGTCCATCGAATCGGTGCGCGTGGTGCGTTATCTCACGAACAGTTTCTTGATCTCTCCGGAGATGATCCCTCCAAGCCCTTCGCCGAGGCCTTGATCAGTGCATGCGGAGAACGCGGCCCAATTTTTGCTTACAACGCTACTTTCGAGAAAGGCCGCCTCACCGAACTCGCAGAACGCTTCCCGCGTATGAGACGTCAACTTCTCTCGATCGCCGGACGGGTCGTTGATCTACTTCCCATCGCACGAGCGCATTTTTACCATCCAGACCAGGAAGGCAGCTGGAGCATCAAAGCCGTCCTCCCTGCCGCATGTCCAGACCTGAGCTACGACGCCCTCGAAGGCGTACGAGACGGCGGCATGGCGCAGGAGGCGTTCCTCGAGGCACTGTCGCACGAAACCTCGCATGCTCGAAAAGCTGAACTGGAAAGGCAGCTGATAGCTTACTGCGCTTTGGACACTCATGCGTTGGTGCGATTGTGGAAACGGCTTTCCGTAACGCCTTGAGATCATGACGCGAAACAACGTCTGCTTCCATACCATGGCATGCCATACACCTTTAAAACGTCACATGGCAATCATATGAATACGTCTCATTACTCCGCTCTCTTTCGGTCTTGGCCGCGCATTGCGCTCATGTTCACTCCACATTATATTTCTGACGACCGATTGATAGAGGCTCCCTTATTTAGAGTCCTCCGTCGGGGATCCGTACCCCCCCGCATTCAGGCGGCCGAAAAGTCCGCGAAATGGGTCGATTGCGGTCAGATGTACGCACGAGGACGGTCAGGTTCTGGATGGTTTTGGGAGCTGAACAACGAGAGACGAAGGGGTGTGGGTCGAGCGGTTGGCCGTCCGCGCGGAATGTCGGCCGAATGGCCGACGATCACCGGCTTGAGCCGTATCGCCTAAACCCTCGCCTTCAGGCGAGGGTATGTTCATATTCGGAATTTAGCCTCCACCGTGGTCCTAAGGGTCGGTGAATAAATAACTTGAGCATTGCCTCTCTGAATATCGCAAATTCTGCCGTGAAATCACGTCGTACGATGCTCATCGATGCTCAAGTTGATGTTTCACACGCCCTAAGTATGCGACCGGTTTCGCTCTCGCGACGTTCCTTTGCGTACATGCCCCGTTGAGCACGGTAGGATCGCTGTGGTAGAGAACGCATGACCCAACTTATCCCGTTCGACGCGATGCCCGATGAGATGTTCTGGTCCGCGCCCCTCGCGCTGGACTCCGACTTCACAGCGGAGGACCCGCTGGCCCTCGACTACCTCGGGCAGCAAGTGGGCCTATGGCTGTTTCCGGGCTTCACGACGCGGACGAGCCGCGCCCAGAACTATGCGGTCGTCCTCTACGGGCTTCACCTCGCGGACGAGGCCGTTCAGAAGTTTGGTTACCGCGGAGATGACGAGACCCGGACCCGCCTCTTCGAGCGCTGGGAGCGATTCTGGGCGTTGGCGACACTCGAGTTCCGAAGCGGCCAGCTCGCGCATAGAGACGACGACGCCATGCGAGGGGTCCGCGGCGCAGCGCGCGCATGGTTCCCAGGCAACAAGCCTCTGCCGCTCGATTTCCCGCTCATCTCTCGTCAGAACGAGCTGGGCGGACTCGGTGCGTACCTGACCTCCTTGCGCGAGTATGGACTCGTGTTCTCCGGGTCATTGCGCGTCACGCCTGCCGCTCGAGACATCCTCGCCTCGTTCTGGTCCGAGCCCGGAGAGCGGGACGTGAGTCACCTCTACGAGGCGTACGCCCTCAGTGCGCTCAACCTAGACATGAGTCACATCGCCCGAGCAAGCGGGCGCCTCATCCTCGCCAACCTCGGCAAGAAATCTCGTCTGTCCTCATTAGTCCAGAGCAGCCGAACTCAGCAGCAAAAGCGGCTGTGGAACGCCCTTTTCGTTGATGCCCGCGATAGTTCGACTTTGCCGCTGGCCGAGAAGCTGAGCGCCGCGCACAGTGACGGTGTGGATGAAGCCGAGGCAGTTCTCGAAGGACTGCTAGCCGAGCGCTGGGGCCCGCTGAGCGTGGATAACAAGAACAAGGTCGAGGTCGCCCTCGTATTCGGCAGGTTGGCGCGCGTGCTGCTTAGCAGATTCGGCCGCGCCTATGGCTACGTCGATGAGCATGGCTGGCGCGCAAAGCTGGACGAGGTCGCCGAAGCGGCATTCCCCTGCAGCGACGCGAAGGAAATGCGCGATGCGTGCGGCGCGGTCCTGACGGCTCACGACGCGAGGCGCTTCCGAAAGCTCCAGTACCACGGTCCCGAGCTTGTCACGCTCCTGACGAAGCTCGCCTCATCCGACCCAACCGAATCGCTCGAGCACCTGCTGATGTATCACCGCGCCGTCCAGCGCTCTCGCCGCGGAAGTGGTGCCTGGATCCGGCAGGAGGAAGGCAAGCTGGTCATGCAGGTGGCCGGATACAACGGGTACAAGTCCGTGGCAGGCTTTCCGGGCATGAAGCTCAACGTCGTGCGGCAACTTCTCGCAGACCTCGGGAGGATCGGGTGAAGGTTTCGTCTGGCCGCGTCCTCGATCGCCTTCCTGCAGAGGAGCCGTGCCTTGGCGCCTTGTTTACCTCGTACAGCTTCGACCCGGCATTCTTCGAAGATCACGTCTTACGCGCGGTGCTGCGCCTGACCTCTGACCCCGTCGAACAAGCTGAACGCTACCACCACGAGGCTCACCGCGCGCTTCAAGAGACCCCAGTCGTCGCCATCGTCGATGCCGCAGCACGAAGGCCCGGTCGTCGCCTTCCCTTTGACCTGCTGGAGGTCGCAGACAGGGTCTTTCATCCGAAGTCGGTCCTGCTGCTCTACCGCGAGTACGCCCGGCTTCTCATTGGCTCTGGCAACCTCACGTTATCCGGGTACGGTGGCAATACCGAGTTGTTTCTCTGCTTGGACCTGACTTACGCGGACGCGACGGATGCAGCTTTGCTGATCGCGTTCGATGATCACCTGGGGCGCGTTCGCGACATCGTCCGCCGTCCCGGAACGCAGCTCGACCTGTTTCGCGAGGAGCTGCGACGGCGCATCCCAGAGGAGGCCCCAGACCCCGATGGTGACTCCTCCTTCGCTCTGCTCGACTCGATGTCGGCACCGATCATTGAACAAGATCGGA
>JAKAYU010000058.1:12469-17866 GCA_021809525.1 Pseudomonadota bacterium
TTCCGATCTCTCGCCGACCTTCTCCCCGAGAACGCGGTGGTCGAGTCGCTGGGGCTGCTAGCCCCCTTCTACGAATGCGACGACGCCACCGAGCTTGATGCCCGATCTGTGTTCGAGGCGCTGGCGTCGCGTACAGCCAAGGACGCAGCGCTCGACGTCGGGGTGTCCTGGGAGAACCCGCAGGTGCATGCCAGTGGCGACTCCGATCTCGAGGCCGGCCTCGGACGCCTATGGACCTGGGCATACGAGCAAAACGGTGTCCGAGTTCTCGAACATCTCGTGCCCACTTCGATCGGCCCAAACACCGTCAGCTACACCGACGAGATGGGAAGTGGACGGCGCTGGTCGCTGGAAGATGTGCGGGAGGCGATTGACGAGCGTGCGCTCTGGATGCAACCCCCACCCATCGCGTTCGCCCCGCGAAACGCAGTGGCAGGCGCAGCAGAGCGGTTCTCTGAAGTGCGGCTGTGGCTGCATCCCGCCACGCGACTCCTCGAAGGCCGTCCCGTTCATCGCCCCCTTCACGCGAAGCTGCTCGTCGTCGGATATCGCACGGGACGGTCGAGAAGCACGCTGGTGGTGATGGGCTCACCCAACATGTCGCGTCGCGCCCTGTTGATGAAAGCGGGCCCCGGACTGGGCAACGTCGAGGTGGCGGTCGCTTTTCGGCTGAGCGCAAGCGTCTCGCTCCGAGACTTCGTTCCAGAGCTCACGTACATCCCCGCGTCCGCGTTCGAACTCCAAGAGCGGGACTTCCCCGATCTCGGACCCAACCATGCGCTGGCCATGGATGAAGCTGTCCATGACCCAGCCGCGAGGACCCTGACGGTCACTTGGTCGGCCGAGGCGAGCACTCTCCCTCAATGGCGACTTTCCTACGACGGCCGAACGCTCGCGAAGTCAGATGCGCCGCCCAGCGACCCCGTTATGATCGAGGACTTCTCCCTCAAGCCAGCGACTGCTGAGGTCGTTCTTCACGTGGAAGGCCAAGAGTACCCGACCCCGATCCTGGTCACGGATCTCGTCGCTCTTCCCGCGGCTCCCGCGGGGCCGTCGGTTGCGCTCGATGAACTCTTGATGTTCCTCGGACGAAGGATTGGCGCCGAGCGCGCGGTGCAGATCGCTGCTCGGCGGGCCACCGGCACGGGCGACAATGACGAGCTCAACGCCTTCTTCGGTGGAGGATTCGGACCCCCTGACGTGTTCCGTGCGTGGTGGTCGGTGGCCGAGGATCTGCAGGACGCCACCCTGTCAGTGCAAGCCTTTCGGCTGCGCCTCGAGGGCGCCCTCGGGGTGGGCGCCGCGTGGCAGTGCATGGTCGACGCGGCTGCGGCCAAGTCCATGCCCGTCGAGGAGGTCTGGTTCTACGGCGCGGAGCTGATTCGGATACTTCGTGAAGTCGAGCTACCGGCTGCTGAAGATCGCGAGGCCAAGCGAGAGGTGCTGTCACGGTTCTGTGAGCGCGTTCGCAGCAATCTCGGAGACCTCAGGTTCGTGGCGGAGACACGCCCGTGGGTAAAGAGGATCCTGGCCTTCTATGAGGACGCAAAAGCGTGAGCACCAGGAACCGTGAATGGCTGCGAGAGTTTCTGCAGCTCGGTGCCCGCGCCGAGAAGGACGGGATCCCGACCGCTGACGTCGAGCGACAAGAAGACACTGTCCTCCGGGCGCTCGACATGCTCGACAAGCGCCCCGGAATCGTCTTGGCCGATGAAGTCGGCATGGGGAAGACCTACGAAGCGCTGGGAATTGCAGCCGCGACACAGCAGCAAAATCGCGGCAGCCGCATCGTCGTGGTCACTCCGGGGCCCGACCTCAACACGAAGTGGTTCTCTGAGTTCTCCAGGTTTCGCGAGCTCTATGACTTCGGCGAGGACGTCGTGGCGGTCCATACCCTCGCTGAGTTCGTCCAGGTGGTCAGAGAGCGCCCCGTGGTAGTGGCGCCGGTCACCATGTTCCAGAGCGGACGCGGGTCGGGGGCGCAGACCTATCTCCTCTCCCTGTATTTCCAATGGAAGGGGCTCCACGGGCACACCGCGAACGCCATCATGGCCAGGTTTCGCGACGGCGCGCACGGCCGGGTTGACGTAGCCGCCGAGCGGTTCCTCGGCGTGTTCGAGCTCAGCCAGGTCGAGCCACATCTGCGCAAGGCGTTCCGCCGAGGACGAAGCGGCGGAGCCGCCGGCCTGGATGACCTCTACGAAAGTGGTGGGTTGGCTGCATTCGAGAACGCGGCTGCTGTGCGCAGCGCCCTCTACCGGGCCCGATTCGTTCTCACCGGCAAGCTGATGCCCATGCTCGACCTCTTGATCGTTGACGAGGCTCATAAGCTGAAGAACCCGGGCTCGCTGCGCACTCGCGCCATGCGGCGCGTCTTCGATGGGCGCTTTCGGAAGGCCCTGTTCCTGACGGCAACGCCGTTCCAGCTCGATGTCGCTGAGCTTCACGAGATGTTCTCGCTCTTCGCCGGCGCGAAGGATGCGCCTGCAGACCTCGAAGAGAGCGTCGAAGGATTGCTTGCATCGGTGACGGACTACCAGCACCAGTACGAAGCATTCCAGCAGACATGGTCGTCGTTAGACCCCGTGGTTGCCGCCCAGTTCTGTGCTCTCTACGACGGTCACGCACAAGCGCTTGCCGAGATCGAGGAGCCCGCGCTCAAGGTAGTCGCTCAGCAAGTCGCCGACCTGAAGACACTCAAGACCGAGATCATCGAGCCTGGATTTCGCCACTGGATGATTCGCAGCCTGCGCGAGGACAAGCGAACCTACCGCCAGCACGTCAAGAAGAGCATTCGCGCGGCCGGGGTTGGCACGCTCCCGTTCCTCATCTATGAGCGTTTCATCGCCGAGCTTTTCCGGCGTCACCGCCAGACGCACAAGGCAGCGGTCGAGATCAACATGGTCTCGTCATACGCGGCAGCGCAGCAGGGGGCGATCATGTCGAGCGCGGATGGGATCCCCCCCGAAGCAGAGGTCTATCGAAACCTCTTGCGAGGGATTCTCGGAGAGATCGAGTCGAGCGCCCACGACCATCCCAAGATTGCCGATTCGATTACAGACGCCCTCGACGCAGCCGATCGCGGTGAGAAGACGCTGATCTTCTGCTCGCGGATAGCGACGCTCGAACAACTGCGACGTGAACTCGACACCATCTGGGAATCCCGCATTCTTCTACGCTGGCGGCGGGTTTACCCGAATGCCGGCGCGGGCGAGATCTTTGATACTCGCGAGGACGAGGACAAGCGCCAGCGGGGTCGGCACTCCCTGCTGCAGGCGAGGTTTCATCGACCGCAGGACGGGCTGTACTTGGCTCTCCGCGAGCCATATCTGCGCACGCTTGCTCCCGCCGCCGAGTGGGCGCTGCAGAACCTCAGCGACGTAGTCGCGGAAGCGAACCGGATACTGCTCGATGTCCGGGTGGGCAAGACAGCAACCGAACGACTCGACTACCAGGTGGCGAAACGCTGCGTCGAGCGGGCGGCGGTTCGCCTGTACCCCGGTGACCTTCGCCATGTCGACGTCGAGAGCCTGCTCAGCACCGACGACGTGTGGCTAGGACTCGATTTCGTCGAGGACGACTACGAGAATGACTCTGTGGGCGACGAGCAGCCTCGATGGCAGGTTTCCGAGCGCGTCGCACAGATGGTGATCGGGGGCGGGGGCTCATTGTGGGAAGGCCTGACCGAGCTGCTCGATGGACTGCCACGGAAGCTCCGGGTTCGCGTGGTCGAGCAGCTGGCCAGATACCTGACGTACAAGCAGGTGCCATTCCTCGCTGACCTCCTCGGGGAGGCCGCCAAGGCGGGTTTGGCCATGGACCCCGTCGAGTCCGCTTGCCTCCTCGACTACATGCCGACGTTCTGGCGCACCGAAATTGGCGAACTTTGGAGCGAACAACTGCAGAGGTTCCTGACCTACTTCCTTCAACGTGACCTTCAGCAGCAGGGCGAAATTCTCGACGGGCCGATCAAGACCGGGGACTTTGCCAGACATACGCGCGATGGGGAGAGCCGGGAACGGCTCCGCGAAGCCTTCAACACGCCGCTCTACCCGATGATACTCGTCGCAAACGAGGTGATGCAGGAGGGGCTCGACCTCCACAAGCACTGCCGTCGCGTCGTCCATCACGACCTCGTTTGGAACCCCGCCCAGGTTGAGCAGCGCATCGGCCGCATCGATCGCCTCGGATCCCTCACGAATCGGCTCCGAAAGAACGGCATGGATGTGACCCTCGACGTTCTCTACCCGGTGATCCGCGGTACCATCGACGAGCGCCTCTTCAGGACCGTGAAGATGAGAGAGAAGTGGCTCGAGTTCCTGCTCGGCGCGCCGCCGAACTTCTCCGAGTACAGCTTCACCGACGAGGAGCCACCCGCACTTCCCGAGAAGCTAGGCGCCGACCTTACCATCGATCTGGGGCCGCGATAACCGGGCTCACCACCTCCACGGCATCATCCGTGCCCGGTTTACGGTGGCCTGCTTTTCGTGGTCGAGGTCGCGTGCTACCGGGCAACCTTCTCGACCGCCGTTGCCAATCGATCCGGCGACAGATGCGCATAGCGCAGCACCATCGTGATGTCGGCGTGCCCGAGGAGCTCGCGCACTGTGTTGAGGTCTACGCCAGACTGGACCAGGCGACTCGCAAAATGGTGCCTCAGGTCGTGAAATCGAAACCCCGTGAGCCCCGCACGTTTGCGCAAGCCCCGCCACGCCCGATCGATGCGCTTTAAGCGCTGACCGCCCACCCCCGGGAACACGCGCGGCTCGGCATCGGAGGATTGTTTCTGCCAGCCTTCAAGGGTCGTGAGCGCTTCGCTGTTGAGCGGCACACGGCGCGTCTGACCATTCTTGGCCGTCGCCCCGTCGACGCAGAGCCACTTGCCCGTCAGATCCACGTCCTTCCAGCGCAGATGGAAGAGCTCGCTGCGGCGCAATCCGGTGTTGAGGGCCAGGAGCACGACCGGCCGCAGATGATCGACGTATTCGCCCGTCCGTAGGGAGAGCATGGGCCGGCCGCGCACCGTGCGCCACGCGTTGAACCGAATGCGGGCCTGCCGAAGGCTCTCCTCGCGCTCGAGCAGCGCCTCACGCAAGCGCGCCTCCTCCTCTTCGCTCAAATACCGGACGCGACCGGTCCGATCGACTTTGAGGGGCTTGAGTCCTGCGAACGGATGTCGCTCGAGAACCTTCCATTCGACCGCCTTCGACAGCACGCCCTGCAGGCGCTGCAGATTGCGGTTGATCGTGACGGGCTGCTTTTTGGCTTCGCGCTGGTGCTTGCGCCAGCCTTCGATGACCCAGACATTCAAGTCCGACATCGGCTTGTCCATCCACCCGGCGAAGTCCGACCTAACCCGGGCGATCTGAAATTCGGCCGACTTCAAATGCGTGGTGG